>JBJXEJ010000136.1:0-6120 GCA_046154125.1 Rhizobacter sp.
CTTCCTGTCGCGCGGTGGCTGCTGCGCGGATTGGCTTCGGTCGCTGGCAGGTGGCTTGAGTGGCAGAGGCACCGCCATGATCGTTAGCGTGCTGGTCGGGCTGCTGATGGTCACGAGCATCCTCGGGATCGCCTGGTCGTTGTCAAAGCGGCGCCGTGCTGGCGCGGTGTCCGTGAATCTGCCGAGGGAACTGCGCGATGCACGGCTGCTGTACGCCGAGCAGCAGTTCACAGCGACGGGCCGGCCGTCGATTTCTGCGCGAGTCGACCGCGCTTATCGAGTGCCGTCCGGTGCGATCGTTCTGCTCGAACTCAAAACGCGTGAGACAGACCGACCCTACTTGTCAGATGTGATCGAACTGTCGGCGCAGCGTGCTGCGGTCATGCTAAAAACGGGAGAGCTGGTCGCGGATCACGCATACGTCGCCGTCCGGCGCCCCGGCAGCGCGGCGCCAAGGATCCATCGGGTGCGACTGATGCCCATTGCGGAGGTGAAAGCTCTGGCAGTGCGCCGCGCAACGATTCTCTTTGGTAGGCTGGCCCCGACCTATGCGGGCTCGACTGAAATTTGCCGCCAGTGCGCCTTCGCGTCAGGCTGCGAGAAATTCAATGGTGGCGGGCTCCGTAAGCATGAAACGTAGAAGCCGCCACGTTGCTGCCGTCGACAAACGCGCGGCTGTAAACGCGGCTGAACAAGCCATCGGGCTCGTCACTGGCAAGTCAGGGTTGCCAGCTTGCCAACCGAAAGCGGTCTTTTTCATCTCCCGCTCCGCTCTGGACCAACCCGCGCATCCTCAGCCGATTGCAGGCGACAAGTACGGCCCACGGAACTGCTTCCAACTTATCGGCGACGTCGACGTACTGTTGCAGATCCTCTGTGAGCCGCGCCAGGACCGTCTGTTCGAACGACTCACTCGTGGCCTCCAGTTCCTCGTTCCAGTCGCACCAGTAGACGCGCGAACGCCAGATGATGAAGTGGCTTTTACATCCAGTGGTGCGCCACACAGAGGGGTACATGCTGACCACGGCGGCATCGTGGTAAAGGCGCCAAGCCGGTCCACTTCGACGGTCAAGATTGACGGTCAGCATCTCTCCGCAACCGTCGGGGCAGGCCATGACCAAGGATCGATCGACGCCCCGGTGCACCAGGGCAGCTTCACCAGGTTTCGCGACCAGGTCATCGGCCTCATGTCGATGCTCGACGACACCTCGAAAATCGATCCTCGCAGCGCGGCGCTTCATGCAGCCTCCTCGTACTGGCATTCAGTCTCTTGTATGGTCTGCAGCAACTGGCACCCAAGCACCCAAGCCCAAGTCCTGCGGTATTCGTCGCCGATTGGATCTATTGAGTCGGGATCGAATGTTGCCCGCCGCAACAGATACAGCGCCAAGGTGATGGCGTAGTCGACGGGCGCGCTGGATGCGAGCGCGACGCGGCGGGTGTGGATGACGCCGCCGCGCAGCCAGTTCGTCCCTGCCGCGGCATCGGACGGGCGCGACTCGACCACGAGGGGATACGAGAACAACGCCTGCACGGTCTGCAACCACTCAACCGGCTCGATCGCGAATCCTTTCGGTGGGCTTTGAAATGCGATCCACACCTCGAGAGACGCCGGGTCGGCGCCAAGGGGGCCCATCATGGTCTTGGCCAGGTCGATGATGATCGCGTCGGATCCCCGCACGCGCACGTTCTCAGCGTGCATGTCACCGTGGATGGGCGCCTTCGGCCAGCGCCGGGTTGGCAAGTTCAGAAATGCTTCCCAGATTTCCTGGGGGTCGTGCACGAATCCCAGGCTTGCCGCGGCCTTGACGTAGCGCTTGCGCACGTTCGCGGGTTTGAACACCCTGGCGAGAGAGGGCGCGATCGACCCGTGCTCGGTCTGCATCGCAGCGTGCGCGGTTCGCCAACCCGCCAGTGTCTCGGTGAAGAGGCTCTGAATTGCCGCCTCTGCGCGTCCTTGCACCACCAGGGCCCACAGTGACTCAGACTTGGGTACGAAGCTACCAACCAGGATGCCGGTGTCGGCACCGATCAGGCAACGCGCCGGCTGGAGGTTCGGGCGCAGGTACCAGGCGATGTGGGTCTCCGCATAGCGCTCGTAACACGCCTGCTCGGCGGCGATCAAAGCCGCTCGGTCGAGCTTGGCGAAGAACGGCAGCGGGTGGGGGCCGGCCAAGGAGTTCGAGAGGGTGGCCTGCACGGACAACGTCAGCGCCGATCGTCCGCCCGAAAGCTCCGTAAGATGAATCGCCGAACAGTCGCTGAACGCGCGTCGCAGCAGAAACTCCTGCGTCACGGTCAGGTTCATCCCGTCCGAAGCATCAATCTTGAGCGTTGTGTGGATGCCGGGGCCTGGTGCGTGACGCGCAAACACTTCTGCGACCTCGTGCGGCTTTGCACCTAGTCGATAGCGGATGCGCTCGCGAGCGGGCCCAGCGGGTACGACCTTGTCGATGTAGCCTTGAACGAACGCGTGTGCGACGCTGTCACCAACCAGCACCAGTATCTGGAGTCCGTGGTCCAGAGCGATCGCGAATCCGCCGAGGGCCTGCTTGGCCAAGGGCACCTTTGGTGGCATGGCGCAGATGACCAGGCCGCGGACAAACCTGTAGTCGAAAGTCACCTTCTCGAGGTCACCCGGGTCTACCTCGCATACCGTCAAACCCCGGTTCGCGAGTTCGGCACGGTGCCCCGAGTGCGGCGAAGCACCCAGCCACAAGATCTGGGAGCGCTCAGGGTTCAACGTGCTCATGGCGCACCGGGAGAGCCCAACTCATGCCGCGAGCCAGCGCGCCTTCCGACGAGCAGACGATGCAGTTCTGGCGTGGAGGCAGCACCTGGGGCCGCACGGACCCACGGATGCCGTCATAGTGAAGCAGACGCGCCTCTGTCGGGTACGACGTCAGTGCCGACAAGAACATGGTCACCGCCGCCGAGGTGACAGTTCCATTGAGCGGCAGGACAGCGGGCTGGGGTATCGATGCGCCGACGAAATATGGGTCGGCGTGGCGCTGCGCTGGCGTCATCATCTCCCAGCGCACCGCTTGCCCATCGATCCCGTCGGCGCAGACCAGGCAGCCCAGACCTGGCGCCAGCATCTGCACCCGGCCCGTGACCGAGGCGATCCGACCTTCGAGCAGGTGAATCGCCACGCCCATGTCGATCGTGGAAATCAAGTATTGATACGCCAACTGGTTGAGCACCGAACGGCTGGCCATCGAGTCAGTACAACCGAAGATGAAGTCCATCTCGGTAAGTCGGCCGGCCACGGCATCGTCGACCACATCGCCCTCGAGGGCCTCGCAGTGCGCAGCCGGGTTGATCGCCTGCACAGCGGCGCGGGCGACCTCGACCTTGAGCTTGCCCACGTCGGACGGCGTCGCACCAAGCAAACGGTTCAGATTGGTCCGGTCGACAACGTCGTGATCGATCAGAAGCAGCCGGCCGACGCCGAGATGGGCCAGTTGCTGCGCGGCGATCGAGCCCGTGCCGCCCAAGCCGACAACGGCGACAGCCACATTGCGCAGGCTCGCCTGGCCATCCGGACCGAAGGCGCGCACCTGACGGTCGTAGCGCGCATCCTCCGCGTAGTCGTCGGTGCCCGTGTAACGACGCACCGATGACCCGACCGCTCTGGCCGTCACCGGAGTTGTGCCGCCCATGTCGCGCATGTGCACGGCGGAATGGGTCACCACCGCGGTGAAATGATCTTGGCCCGGCACGCGCGCGGCGAAGTACGGCTGCAAAGCGGCTTCGCCCTGATCATCCTCGCTGGAGAAACCCTCGAGGGGATGCATTCCCGGATGGGTGTGCAGCATCGCCACGCCTGACTTCAGCACGCGCGCCCGGTTCGCCACTTTCACCATGAACTCGGGGCTGAGCGATGCCCGACTCGGGCTGCGATTCAGGTAGGCGGTCTCGGGGGCGTGCATGACCTCGCGCACGGTGTAACGCGGCCCGTCTTGGCCTTCGCCGGCACGATGGACAAATCCGACGGCGCAAGACTCCAGGTGCTCGGACGCTGCGAGCCGATGAACTTCAAGAAGATCGGACAGGGTGAACGTGACCGTTTTCATACCGGTTGCGCCAGGCGCTGGCGAATCACCGTCAGCCAGGTCGTGAGATCGTCCCGCGTCGCGTTCCATGTCTGCAGGTGCCATGAGAACCACAGCATGGGCTGGCCCAGGTGCGGAATCGGGTTGGTCAGGTTGGCGTTCTGAGGGAACGCGCCGGAACTCAGGCGCAGGTCCTGCTCGGCCCAGAAGCAATCGGGCTGGGCGAACGGGTAGCCCTGCGGTGCCACCAGATGCACTGCTGTCTGCGGTTTGTTCCAGCCCGCGGGCAGTGCGACGTGCGGGATCGAGATAACCCGGCTGCCATCGGGCAGTTCCTGAACCTGCAAGTCCGGCTCGCGCGCGCGGAGCCGGTCCAGGTGAATGTCAACCGGTCCCATCGCGATTAACCGAAGTTGGCGGGCGGAACCAAGGTGAAGCGGCGCGGGCCATGGCCGTCGTCCATCGACACCTTCTCGTCGTCGGCGATGATCCGATCCGGATCGTGGCCGTGACCTTCGAGCGACAGCTTCGTGCCGGGCGGCACATCGGGAACGTAGGCCTTGATCTGGGCGCCGGTGAGCTCCCGCTCCGTGGTCTCGTACTTTTCCGAGCCCACAAAAAATTTGTAGGTCTTCGGCTTCTTGTCGTCGTCGTGATTGCCGTTCATGTTCACCTCCTTCAGGTCGAGTGCAGCCGTGTGAGCCTTTGGCCAATCCCACCGCCCACACCATGAAATGCTCCGGCCGAGGTTCGTTGCAGACATCGGCTGAAAAATCTTCCTGAGGTGTTTCCTGAAGCGGTTCAGCGCCCCGCCGGAGACTGCAGATCCCCGTTCTTATGGATGCTCCGCGCCATCGATCGCGCGGACATTGCGCTACGAAAGCGGGCGCCTGGGGGTACTGAAGGAAGATCACCTGCCGGACGTTCGTCACGTTCTTCTGTGCCGAAATCCGCTTCGAACCTCGCCGGGTCGCAGAAAATCTTGGAGTGATGTCCGAGTTGCCCCCGCACAGGAGCACTGAGGATGACGAAGAACAAAATATGGTGCAGGAGGTGACCCCCATGCATTGGGCGATCGAAGAGTTCCAGGCGTGGCTGGAGGCACACCTGTCGACCAGGGTGGATTCCAAGCGCTGGATCGTCATGGCTAAGCGCTTGCTTGGAACCTTAGCCATCGAGCCCGACGACCTGCTGTGCGAGGCGACGCTCCGGATCCTGGCCGGTCAGCGCCAGCTCAACAGAAGCGTTCCGATCGAGGTGAACCTGTTCGGGGTGATGCGCAGCATCGCCTCGAGTTGGCACAAGCGAAGGAAGCGCAAACCGGAAATCAGCCTAGAAGACCTCGTGTCCAGCGACGATGAGTGGGGTGGGGGTGACGTCCTGGAAGTGTTGCTGATTCCCGACGACCGCCGCGCGCCGAGCCCCGAGGAAGAGCTGGCGTACAAACAAGAAATGGATGCGCTGCAGGCCGTGCTCGCAGATCGACCAGACGCGCAGCTGGTTCTCATGGGTCGCGCCGAGGGCCTAAAGGGTACCGATCTGGCGGCGTTTGCAGAGCTGAATGCATCCCAGTTGGCAACGGTTCAACGTTTGATCGCGCGTCGGTTGGCCGGGTACAGGAGACACGAATGAGCAAGATCTCGAATGCAAGGACGCAGCTCAGGAACGTCTGGGTTGCGACTGTTGAAGACCTGATGGGGATGACCGAGAGCGAGCTCGACGCGGAGCTGAAGGAACAGGGGATCGATCCGGAAGTGGCGGCTCAACGCGGCAAGAGCGCTGTGGACGAGGCGATGGCTGCTTCAAGATCACTGCTGCGTGCGAGAAAGCGCCAGCAGATGGAGCAGGCTCGAAGTGCGCCGGGCCTCGTTCGTGACCCGACTGTCACGGCAGGCGAAGCCAGGGTGAGGCTGGCCCATCTCGTCGCGGCCAACGATTCCAAGCTCACGCTGGCTGCCCGAAACCGGGATCCCGGCGATATGGATGACGAAGAGGTGCTGGCCCTGTACTGGCAGGTGCAGGAACTGTCGCGTTGAGGCCCCATGCGAAGGCCCGAAGAACTGCT
>JBJXEJ010000137.1:0-31015 GCA_046154125.1 Rhizobacter sp.
GCACTGATCGCCCTGGCCGACGCCGCGATGTACCGGGCCAAGCGAGAGGGATGCGGCAGCTTCGAGTTCCACGATGCACGAGCCGTGGGCGAGGCGCTGCTGCAGACTCCGGTGCTCGGGTCGCTGAAGGCTCCGCTGTCGAATCACGAGAAAGCACGACAGGAGGTCGAGTTCCGGCAGCTGCAGCTGCAGCAGGCCAACGAGCATCTGCTGCTGAGTGCCCTCGGCGCCCAGGAACTGCAGGCTGCCGCCGAGCAGGCGCTGCTGCGGCAGACGCAGCTCATGTCGCAGGCGGTGCACGAACTGAACAACCCGCTGATGTCGATCCGATCGGCGTCGGCGGTGATCGGGCGGGCCGGCAGCGACGCACCACTGCTGCCCAGGATGACCGCCATCATCGAACGGCAGGTGATGCAGATGTCCCGGCTGGTCAGCGACCTTCTGGACCTGTCGCGCGTCAACAGCGGCAAGCTGCGGCTGGAACGCTGCGAGGTCGACATGACTCCGTTGATCGACGAGGCGGTCGAGGCCTGCCGCCCGGCGATCGACACCCGGCTGCAGAACTTCAAGGTCCAGACGCATCCGGGCATGCTGCGTGTGTACGGCGACCCGCTGCGCCTGTCGCAGGTGCTGCGCAACCTGCTGGACAACGCGTCGAAATACACGCCGCAGGGCGGCGAGATCCGGCTGGCGGTGGTGCGCCAGGGCCATTCGGTGGAGATCACCGTGTCGGACACCGGCATCGGCATCGGGGCCGATACGCTGAGCCACATCTTCGACCCGTTCGTGCAGGAGCCCGAAGCCACCGCCTTCGACGGCAGCGGCCTGGGTCTGGGACTGACGGTGGTGCGCGAACTGGTCGACGCGCACGGCGGCCAGGTCGAGGCTCACAGCGCCGGCCCGGGGTGTGGGAGCGAATTCAGGGTCACCTTGCCATTGGTGGAAACGAAGGCGTTGCCCGGCAGCATCTGAGGTGCGGCGCCGGGTCGCTCTGGCGTAAATTCACGGTCTCGTCTTCCTGAATCGGAATGGCAGACGGTGCGCACCTCTAACTTCGGAGATCCAGACATGGCCAGCAGCAGAATCAAGACCTACGGCACCAACGGCACCTTCGTCGGTATTCCCGGCGGGCATCCGATCACCAGCCTCCTCGGCGTGATCGTGGTGGGCGCAGCCGCCGGCTATGTCGGCCGCACCCATGGCAGCGAGGCCGCGATGGTCATCATGGGCGCGCTCGGCGCCATCGCCGGCTACCTCGGTGGCGATGCCATCGGCAGCAGCATCCAGGAGTTCTACCGCAGCGAAGAGCGTCGCGGCTGAGCCTGGCCACATCGAGAAGGCCGCCAGCCCGCTCGACGCGGCCGGCGCCTTCTTCGGCAACTTCTTTGAGCACCGCCCCGAGGTCGGGAGACCATCGGGGCGCTGACCGCCGGCAGCGCGGTTGACCTCGCCCCCCATTCAGAACTGATTTTCCCGGCCGAGGCCTGTTTCGGCACGGTTCCGCACGGGAGGGCCGCGCGCAGGCGCGTCGATTGCCATGAGGTTGGCATGACCTGGCACCCGCCAGTCCAACCCTCCGGAGACCCTGCATGAAAACGCCGATCCTCGCCACGCTGCTGGCCACGGGAGCCCTCGCCCTCACCGGCTGCGCCCACACGCCCTCGCCCGCACCGTCTCTCGCCTCCAGTTCGGCCTCGGTCGAGGCCGCACGTTCGGCCGGCGCCCCCGAACTCGCCGCTGCGGAACTCAACGAGGCTCGCAGCAAGCTCGAGCGCGCACGCGCGCTGGCCGCTGCCGGCGACGAGCGCGGCGCCATCCGTCTCGCCGAGCAGGCCGATGTCGACGCGCAACTGGCGCGCGCCCGGGCTGGCTCCGAACGCTCGCGTCGGGCGGTCACCGAGCTCGAAGCCGGCCTGCAGACGTTGCGCGACGAGCTGAGCCGCTCGGCCGCCAAGCAGCCTGTGCTGCAGCCGTCCACCGCGCCGCAATGAACCCCACCGAACTCCCTGGACACCCCATGAACACCACCCGCACCCTGCTGACCGCGTCGATCCTCCTGGCGCTGGCGGCCTGCCAGACCACCACTCCGCAAAACCCCGACCTGGTCGCTGCCCGCAGCACGCTCTCGCAGGCGCGCAGCAACCCTGCGGTCGGCCGCAGCGGCGCGGTCGAGCTCGAGCGTGCCATGCAGGCCATGACCGCCGCCGAGACGGCGTGGGCCACGGACCGCAATGTCGATGAGACGCGCCACCTGGCCTACATCGCGCGCCAGCGCGCCGAGATCGCCCTCGCGGTGGGCACCCAGGGCGAAGCCGATCTGCGGGTGCAGCAGGGCAGAGCCGAGCGCGAACGGGTGCAGCTCGACGCGCGTTCGCGCGAGGCCGATGTGGCCACCGCCAACGCGCGCACGGCACAGGCCGATGCGAAAACCGCACAAGCCAATGCCGCCAAGGCCCAGGGCGCGGCGCAGACGTCTCGCAACGAAGCCCAGTTGTCGCGTGAACAGGCCGATGCAGCCGCCCTGCTGGCAGCGCAGCAGTCCGATCGCGCGGCCGGTCTCGAACGCGACCTGCAGGAGATGAAGGGCCGCAGCACCGATCGCGGCATGGTGGTGACGCTCGGCGACGTGCTGTTCGACACCGGACGCGCCACCTTGCAGCCCGGCGCCCAACGCAGCGTCGAGCAGCTGGTGCAGGTGCTGACACGCCACCCCGAGCGCCGTGTGCTGATCGAGGGATTCACCGACAGCGTCGGCGGCGAGGAGATGAACCTGCAGCTGTCACGCCGGCGTGCCGAGACCTTGCAGCATCAGCTGACCAACGGCGGCATAGCGACCGATCGCATCGAGGTGCGTGCCTGGGGCGAAGCCAACCCGGTGGCCGACAACGCCACCGCAGCCGGTCGCCAGCAGAACCGCCGCGTGGAGGTGCTTTTCTCGGACGCCGAGGGGCACATTGCGTCGCGATGAACGACCGTCAGACGACTGAATGGACGGCGCGCGTGCCATGACGGCCGTTCATTCAACCCCGGCCCTGCCGAAAGGTGTCACGCTCGCATCCATGCACGCCACCCTGCGTTCCCGCCTCGCTCTGCTGCTGTTGTCGGTGCTGCTGCCCGGCATCGTGGCGGCGGCGTGGGTCATCGCGCAGACGTACCGCGCGGAACACCCCACCGTCGAACAGGCGTCAAGCAACGCGACCCGGTCGCCGCCCTCCTCCGTCGACGGCGGGTCGATTGGACAGGTCGCGCCCCACCCGGACGCGCTGCCGTCCCCTCTCGAACGGCGATCGGCGTCCACCGGCGGGTCGGAGAGTGCCACGCTGCGCGTGGCTCTCGGGGCGCTGGCATTGCTGGGGTCGGCCCTCGGGGGCGTGTGGTGGACAGCCACGCGACGCATCGCCGGGCCAGCCGACATAGCAGAAGGCGTGCCATCAGACCGGTCTATCACGGGGCAGCCTGGTGAAGCGACCGCCTCGGACGCGGCACGCGTGGAAGCACTCGGGCGCCTGGCCGGTGGCGTGGTGCACGACTTCAACAACCTGCTCGGAGTCGTCAGCAACAGTGCGCACCTGATCCAGCGGCAGGCCTCCGGCCCCGAACTGCAGGCACCGGTGGCGGCCACGCTGCGCGCGGTCGAGGCAGGCAGTCGCCTCACGCAGCACCTGATGCGCTTTGCCGGCCGACAACCTTCGCCACCGCATGCGGTGGACCTCGCCAGCACGCTGGCCGAGGCAAACGAGTTCCTGCAAGCGATCGCCGGCAGGCGCATCGAGTTGTCGGTGGCGGTGGCTCCGGCCACGCGACACGTGATGGTCGATGAGAGCGGGCTGGAGCTGGCGCTCACCACCCTGACACTGAACGCTCGCGATGCGATGCCGTCGGGCGGCCGGCTGCGGCTGCACGCCTGCAACGCCGTCGCCGACGACACGTCCGGACTGCCGGACGGAGACTATGTGCTGATCACTGTGGGCGATGAAGGCCGGGGTGACGGTGACGCATCACCCGCGACATCGAACCTGCGGCAGGTGCATTCGTTCTGCGTTCGGTCGGGCGGCACGTCGCGCCGCGCCAGCACACCGGGACTCGGCACCACGGTGTCGATGCTGCTGCCCGCCTGTTGATGGCCGTCGGATGCTGACGGCAGCCCTGCTGCTGATGGGCGCGATGCTGATTGCGCTCGCGCTCGCAGATTGGCCGCTGCGGCCCTGGCCGCTGTCACCGGCCGTCATCTACCTGACGGTCGGCTGGGTGGCAGGGGCGTTGTGGGGCGCACCGAACACCGACCTGCTGGTGCAGCAGGCCGCACCGCTGGCGTTCATCAGCGAGCTGGCGGTGCTGGTGTCCCTGTTCGCGGTCGGGCTGCGGCTGCGGGTCCCGCCGACCTTGCGGGTGTGGCGGGTCGCGCTGCTGCTGGCCGGACCGGGCATGGTGGTGACGATCGCGCTGGCGACCGTCGCTGCGCATCAGGTGCTCGGCCTGCCTTGGCCCGCTGCCCTGCTGCTGGCCAGCGTGGTTGCACCGACCGATCCGGTGCTGGCGTCCGACGTGCAGATCGAGTCCAGCCAGGACCGCGACGTGGTGCGGCTGTCGCTGACCGCGGAAGGCGGCCTCAACGACGGCAGTGCGCTGCCCGGCGTGATGCTGGGCCTGGGGCTGCTCGGGTTGCACCGCCTCGGCGATTTCGGTCTGCGCTGGTGGTGGGCCGATTTCGTGTGGCCGATCGGCGGCGGCGCGTTGCTGGGCGCTGCGATCGGCTGGCTGCTGGGCCAGGCGCTGCACTGGCGGCTGACGCACGGCGACACCGTCGCCCGCGACGAGCTGGTCTATGTCGGCGCGGTGGCCTTGTCGTACGGGCTGGCGCGCGCGGTGCACGCGTCGAGTTTCGTGGTGGCGTTTGCGGCTGGTGTGATGCTGTTGCTGCCGCTGCGCCGGCTGGCGGTGGAATCGGGAACCGGATCGGCGGGAGGCTCGAACGCCGAAGCCCTGAAGGAGCGCCTGCATGGCTTCGGCGCGCGCATCGAACGGTTGATCGAGGCCGGCCTGGTGCTGGCGGTCGGCGGTGCGCTGAGCGGCGTCGGTGCCGGCTGGGCAGACGTCGGCTTTGCCCTGTTGCTGGTCGGCGCGGTGCGGCCGGCATCGGTGCTGGCCGTGGTGCGCCGCCGCGCGATGCCGCCGAGCCAGCGGCGACTGGTCGGCTGGTTCGGCATCCGCGGCATCGGCTCGCTGTTCTACCTGCTGTTCGTGCTGGAGCACGGCCTGCCGCGCGACCTGGCACAGACCCTGGTGACTGCCACGCTCACCTGCGTAGCGGTGTCCATCGTGCTGCACGGCATGTCGGCCACGCCCTTGATGACTGCCTACAAGCGACGGCGCAGCCGGCTGCCTCGTCCGTGACAGCGCGGGGCTTCGATGAATCCTCACGAATCCCGCGCGACAACCTCCCCCGAGGGAACACGGATCGCTCAGCGCGCGATCGAGTCGCTGGTCTCGGTGTTGGTCAGCGGTGCGTAGGTGTAGCCGCTGACGCCGCCCACGCTGTTGACGGTGAAGACAAAGCTGCCGCCGGTGCTTCGCGTCGTGAGGGAGGTGAAGACGGCCACGCCGGTGCTGTCGGTGACGGCGGAACCGATGCTCGCCACCAGCCCGCTCCACGTGCCGGCCACCGTGGCACCGACCACTGGCAAGCCGTTGCTGCCCAGCACCTTGACCGCGGCACGGGCCTTGGAGAGGCCGGTCCTGCTCACCGTCAGGCCCATCGCGATGCTGGACACCCGCATGCTCGACACCGCAACCGGCGCATCGACCGTGATCGTGACGGCGCTCGCGGTGCTCAAGCCGCTGTTGTCCGTGACGCGCAGCATGGCGCTGAAACTGCCCGGCACGCTGTAGGTGTGGGACGCCGTCGCGCCGCTGGCGCCGGTGCCATCGCCGAAGGTCCAGTCATAGGCCACCAGGCTGCCGTCGGGATCGAAGGACGACGCGCCGGAGAACGCCACCACCAGCGGAGCCGTTCCACGCAGCTTGGAGGCGGAGATCACCGCTGTCGGGCTCTGGCTGCCGGGAGTGAAGAAGCTGCCGTTGACCGCGTACTGGCCCAGACTGCCGTAGGCGCTGTATCCGGTGGTGCGCGGGTCGCCTTTCCCGGTGCCCTGCACCGACAGGTAGTAGGTGCCGGCGACAGGCAGGTTGACGCTGAAACTGGCGTTCAGCGCATCGACCGGGTTGATGCTGGCCAGCACGTTGCCGCCCGCGTCGCGCAGTCCCACCCAGGCATCGAGGTTGGACGACCGGGCCGCCGGCGTCACCGTGAAGGTGGCGGTACCAGGTGCTGCAGTGAAGGCAAAGAAATCCACGTCCGTCGGCCGTTCGATCACTCCCCGCGCGGCAACCGCGGTCATGCCGCCGCTGGCGGT
This sequence comes from Rhizobacter sp., assembly GCA_046154125.1. GTDB lineage: Bacteria > Pseudomonadota > Gammaproteobacteria > Burkholderiales > Burkholderiaceae_C > PBB1. The sequence goes on from JBJXEJ010000137.1 coordinate 6,414, forward strand.
ACCGGCGAGCACCGTGGCCGTGCCCGGGTTATCGCCGTGGTCGTCGTTGCGCAAAGTCAGGCCGTTGCTCTGCATCACGGCGTAGTCGTCCTGGACGTTGTTCGCGCCGGTGTATTCGCCCTTGCTCCATTGCACCAGCTGCTGGTAGTAGCCCACGCCCATGATCGGCGCCCAGCCGGTGGCGCCACTGCCCTGCCCCTGGTAGTAGGTGGCGGTGGCGGTGCCGTCGTGACCCAGGCCCATGTTGTGGCCGGCCTCGTGCGAGATGGCTTCGGCCACGTACTTTTCATTGCCGCCGCCCAGCGCGTCATAGAACACCAGCGCCGGCTTGTAGAACTCGCTGGTGTCGTCGAAGACGCCCAGGTAGGCCACGCCGCCGCAACTGCAGCTGTAGACACCGGTGCTCTTGGTGATCAGCACCGTGGTGCCGAACACCCCATCGGTCCCGCTGCTGCGGGTGAGCAGGTCTGGCGCCACCGCCTCGGTGGTGACGTCGACATCGAAGGGCGCGTAGTCCTCGGCCACACGCTGCCAGATGTACTGGATGCGCTGCAGCTCGGTGGTCGAGAAGGTGTACGGAATGCCGTCCACGTCGTACGGTGGCGCGATGATGCTGCCGCCGGTGCCGTTCCAGGCGGTGCCGCTCAGGGTGGCACCCTTGAAGTTCAGGTAGATGGTGCGCCTGGCGCCCGCGCGGCTGTGCAGCAGGAAGGTCTGGTCCAGCGGAAGCAGCGCGCCGTCGAGCAGGCTGGTGTCGGCAGCCAAGGCCGGCGTGACGGGCAACGGCCGGTCGAGTTCTTCGACGATGAACACGCGGCCGCGCTGGTCGAGGCGAACGCGACGATCGTTCAGCAGCATGCCCCTGAACTCGTCCGGCGACTTGCCGTACCACTCCGCCACCTCGGGAAGGCGCGACCCCAGACCATCGATGGCGCGCTGTCCGCCGGAATGATGCTCAAGCAGGTTCAACCGAGGGAAGTGCGGCTTGACGACATGCGGCACCACGGCGTTCGGCGGACCCGCAGACCACGCCGAGGCGCACAGCGCCAGGACCAGTGCAAGACCGCAATACGTTCTGTGAATGTTCTTCATGGCGTGCCGGGGTTCAAGAGGGAATCGTTGCCTGATCGACCCGGTCCGCGGACACGGAGGCAGAACCCTCGGCGGACGACATGAGCGTCTGCAGGCGGTCCCGCTGCCGTGGCCCCCGCTGACGCGGAGGTGTTAGACCGGAAACTTTGCGTCCCCGGCTTTCGCACGGGTATGCCAATGCCGCGAATGCTATGGCTTCGGGCCGCGCAAGTTCAAACCATTACCGACTGTTACTTCAGGCCCGTCATTGCACCGATGCGGGCGCTTCGCGTTCGACGAGCCAGATCGCCCGCGTCAACAGCCACGGTTCGAAGTCCGGCGGTTGCAGCGGCGGCATGCCGTGGTCGAGCCAGAAGCCGTGCGTTGCGGGCACACCGATTGCCATTCACCGAGACGCAAACGAGCAACGTCCGCACGATGAACGAACATGCCATGAGGCTGGCCCTGGCAGCGATCGCCCCGCTGCACAACGCGGCATCGACGTCACGACCTGCCGTGTTCATCGACCAGAGCGGCACGCTGGTCGAGAACGTGCCGTACAACACCGACCCGGCGTTGCTGCGATTCAAGCCATCGGCATGCGACGCACTGGCCGCACTCGCGTCTTCCGGTCTGGCCCTGGTGCTGGTCAGCAACGAAAGCGGCATCGGCCGCGGATACTTCACGCGGGGGCAGTTCTCGTCGCTGCAGGCCGCGCTGGAGCGTCGACTGCGCGACGAGGCCGGCGTCGCACTCACCGATTTCGTGATCTGCCCGCATGTGCCCGCCGCCGGCGGCCAGCCGGCCTGCCTGTGTCGGAAGCCGGCACCGGGGATGCTGGTGCGGGCGGCGCGGGCGCATCGAATCGATCTCTCGTCGTCATGGATGGTGGGCGACACACTCGACGACATCGAGGCCGGTCGCCGTGCCGGCTGCCGCACCGTGCTGCTGGACGACGGCGGCGAGACTGTCTGGCGGCGATCGCCCTTGCGCATCCCGCATGCCCGATGCATCGACTGGAGCAGCGTGTCGCGCCTCATCCTCGCGGATCGCAGCAGCTTGCGTGATGCCGCTGCGCCCGGGGTCGTCACGTCGTGACCGACGCGCGGCACATCATTCCAGGTCGACGCTGCTGCCGGCGCCGTCCCCGGCGTACTCCTTCAGCCGGTTGTAGAGCGTCTTCAGGCTGATGCCGAGCGCCGCGGCGGTGCGTTCCTTGTGGTGGTGGTAAGCCCTCAGGGTGGCCAGGATCAGCGCCCGTTCGGCCTGTGCCATCGAAGTGCCGATCGGCAAGGTGATGTTCTCGTCGGAGGTCTGCGACGACGCTGTGGCCCGGGTGTCCGACTCTGACGTCCGCGCCGAAGCGGCCGGCTTCACGGCCAGCGCTGCCGGGGAAACGTCCGGGAGGCACTCATCGTCGATCACCTCGCCTGCCGACATCACGTACGCACGCTGCACGGCGTTGCGCAGTTCACGCACATTGCCCGGCCACCGGTGACGGCTCAACCGGTCGAGCGCCGCCGCGCTGAGCCGCTTGGCCCGGCCCTGCTGCACACCGAAAGCCGCGAGGAAGTGTTCGGCCAGCAGGGGCACGTCGCTCAGCCGATCCCGCAATGGCGGCAACTCGATCGGAAAAACATTCAATCGGTAAAACAGGTCTTCACGCAATTTTCCCGATGCGACAGCCTGTTCGGGCAACCGGTTGGTGGCCGCCAGCACGCGCACGTCGGTTTCCTGCGTCTGGGTCGAACCCACGCGCATGAAGCGGCCGGTCTCCAGCACGCGCAGCAGCTTGACCTGCAGTTCCATCGGCATCTCGGTGATCTCGTCGAGGAACAGCGTGCCGCCGCTGGCACGCTCGAAGAACCCGAGGTGCTGCCGGTCGGCACCGGTGAAACTGCCTTTCTCGTGGCCGAAGATCTCGCTCTCGATCAGGTTGGGCGAGATCGCGCCGCAGTTGATCGCGAGGAACGCCTGCTTGCGGCGGCGGCTCAGGTCGTGCACCGTCTGCGCAACGACTTCCTTGCCGCTGCCGCTCTCTCCGGTGATGAACACCGTGACGCTGGTGCTGGCGACGCGAGTGATCTGCTCGTACAGGCGCAGCATCGACGGCGCACGCCCCCACAGGCCACCGAAATGACCGCTGGGTTCGACCTGCGCCACCAGCACCTCGACCTCGGCCTTCAACGTTGCCGGCTTCATGAAGCGCGAGAGCACACCCTGCAACTGACGCATGTTGATCGGCTTGACGAGGTAGTCGGCCGCACCGAGCCGCAGCGCCTGGATCGAGGTCTCGAGGCTGGCGTGGCCGGTGATCAGCACGACTTCGGATTCGGCCAGCAGGCCAGGGTCGGAAAACAGATCCATGCCGCTGCCGTCGGGCAATTGCAGGTCGAGCAGGACAATGTCCGGCTGCTGCAAGGCGATCTGGCGGCGGGCGTCGCGCAGGCTGTGCACCACAGCGACGGTGAGCCCTTCACTGGCGATCAGGGCCTTCAGGGTGGACGCCGAATCCGCATCGTCATCGACGATCAGGGCATGTGTCATCGAACGATCGCCTCCGGGGACCTGTGAGCACGCATGATGCAGCACGCCAGCGACACGCCCTGGAAGGGACGGTGTCGAACATTGTGATTCATCAAATCAGCCCCATCTCAAACCATGCGGATGGCCTCGAAGACGGGCCGACCGCGCCCAGCCGCTACGATGGCTTTTCTGAACCCGAAGGAATGCGAGATGAAATCCTGGATCCTGGCTTTGTCGGTGGCGGTGATGGCCGCAGGCCTGGCGCCCTTGAGCGTCGATGCCAAACGCCTCGGTGGCGGCAGTTCATCGGGGATGCAGCGCAGCCTGCCGCCCCGCAGCACACCCGACGCCACGCCCGCCAGACCGGCTCAGGCGACGCCGACCGCGCCGGCCGCCACTCCCGGGGCCGCGCCGGCACCAGCACCTCGGCGTTCGTGGATGGGCCCGATCGCCGGCCTCGCCGCCGGTCTGGGCATCGCGGCCCTGATGAGCCACTTCGGCATGGGTGCCGAGTTCGGCAACATCCTGATGATGGTGCTGCTGGCTGGGGTCGCATTCATCGCGATCCGCTTCGTCATGGGCCGCATGAGCGGCAACTCGTCGGCGAGACCGCTGTCGGCACCGGGCGGCATGAACTATGCGGGAGCAGGAGCTGGCGCGGGGCCGGTTGGCGGTTCAGGCTGGAACACGCCAGCCGCCGTTGAGCCGGTGCTGCCTTCGCCACCGGTGCAGCCCACCGTAATCCGGCCGCCGACGGTGCCTGTCGGTTTCGACCAGGCAGGTTTCGAGCGCATCGCGAAGATGATCTTCATCCGCATGCAGGCCGCCAACGACAGCGCCGACCTGAACGACCTGCGCCAGTTCACCACACCCGAGATGTACGCGGCGGTCAAGCTCGATCTGCAGGAACGCGGCAGTACCTCGCAGCAGACCGACGTGGTCCGGGTCGACGCCGAGGTGCTCGATTTTTCCGATGAAGCCGAGCGGCAGGTGGTCAGCGTGCGTTTCCACGGGCTGATCAAGGAAGAGGCAACCGGTCCGACGAATCCGTTCGACGAGGTCTGGCACCTGGTCAAGCCGAGGGAGGGCAGCCAGTGGGCCATCGCCGGCATCCAGCAGACCGCCTGATCGCGGACTGCCCCGCAACCTGACCCGACTCGCCCGCGTTCGCCCTTGCCCACGCTGCTGCACATCTCGGACACGCATTTCGGCACCGAGCAGGCGCCGGTGGTCGAGGCCCTGGTCCGGCTGAGCCACGATGTGGCGCCCGACCTGCTGGTGCTGTCGGGCGACATCACGCAGCGCGCCCGACCCGAGCAGTTCGCGGCTGCGCGTCGGTTCGTCGATCGCCTCTGCGCGCCATGGATGGCGATCCCCGGCAACCATGACATTCCGCTGTTCAATGGCGTGGCGCGCCTGCTGTTTCCGTATGCCCGCTTCCAGGGCGTCTTCGGCGATGCGCTTGAGCCGACGCATGACAGCGCCGATCTGCTGGTGCTGTGCGTGAAGACCACGCGTCGCATGCGCCACGTCGAAGGCCAGGTCTCGTCGGCACAGATCGAGCGTGTCGCCGCCCGGCTGCGCAGCGCGCGCCCAGAGCAGTTGCGGGTGGTGGTCGTGCACCAGCCGCTGCATGTCGAAGGCGAGGCCGAGAAAAAGCACCTGCTGCGAGGCTGCGAGACCGCGTTGCAGCAATGGGCCGCGGCCGGTGCCGACGTGGCGCTGGGCGGACACATCCACCTGCCCTACGTGCGCGAACTGACACCGGCCGGCGCCGGTGGCGCACGCATCGTCGTCGCGCAGGCCGGCACCGCCGTGTCGAGCCGCGTGCGGCGCGATGTACCGAACTCGGTCAACGTGATACGCGAAGACGCGGCCGACACGGCCGGCTTCACGATCGAGCGTTGGGACTACTGCGCAGAGCGCAGCGCCTTCGAGCGCATCGAATCACGTCGCTTCAACCGGAACTGGCCCCCGGCTCGCAACTATCGGCGCAAGCTGGAATGATGACGCGCAGCGCACCGGGCCTCACCCGGTAGCGCAATGGTGTGGCCATCGACCACACCTCGCCATCGGCGGCCACGTGAAGGCGCTTGCGGCGGGTTTCGATCAGCAGTTCGGTCGCCGTCAGGGCATCGAAGTCGCGCGACTGACGCAGGCGACCGACCAGCGCACGCAGCGCCAGCCACAGCAGCCGCAGCCGACCCGGTCGCTGCGCGACGTAGAGGCACAGGCACCCCTCGTCAAGGCGACTGCGTCCGCCGATGCGCAGGCCTTCCATCAGGTATTCGTTGTTGCCGACGAACACGAACGGCGTGCGCCAATCGCGCGCCTGCCCGTCGATCACCAGCCGCACCTGCACGAACGGATAGCGTCGCAGCAGCGACCAGGTTGCCCAGGCCAGCGCATGCCATTTGCTGTGACCCAGCGTGCGCTGCTGGCGATCACGGTGGCGCACGATGTCCGGGTAGAGGCCGAGCCCCGAGTTGTTGATGAAGATGCGCCCGTTGACCTCGCCGACATCCACGTCGGCGGCGTGGCCAGCGGCAACGACGCGCACCGCTTCGTCGACCCGCAGCGGAATCCTCAGGTCCTTCGCGAAATGGTTCAGCGTGCCGAGCGGCAGCACACCCAGCGGAATGCCGGTGTGCACCAGCCGCGATGCGATCGCACTCAGCGTGCCGTCGCCGCCGCCTGCCACCACCATCGACGGCCGACCGGCGAGCGCAGCGTCGATCTCGCGGTCGCTGTCGACACCACCGTGGACGTCGATCATGCGGATGCGCAGGCCGGCACGCTCGAACAATGCTGGCAAGGCCGCGATCTGCGCACGCGATTGACCGCTGCGGGCCGCGCTGTTGACGATCACCGGAATCGGATCGGGCATCGGAGCACCACGGGATTCAGACCGAGGGCCTCGGGCGCACGCGCTGCAGCAGCAGCGCGCAGAAGGCGAGCCAGGCCAAGCCCTCCGCCACGGCCGCGAGCACATCGCTGGCGAAATGAGCACCGAGGTAGACGCGGTTGTAGGCAATCAGCATGACCATCGCGCACGCTGCGCCTCCTGCCGCGAAGCGCCTGCCGCGGTGGCTCGTGCGCGCGAAGATCAGCATCAGAACGAAGCCGTAGAACACGACGCTGCCCGAGACGTGGCCACTCGGGAAGCTGTAGCTCGCCAGCGTGTGCAGCGGCAGGTCGCGGCCTTCGCCCAACACCGGTCTATTGCGCTGGAACAGTTGCTTCAGAACGCCGTTGAGGGCCAGCCCGCCGCCGACGATCAGCGCCAGACTAGCAAGCTGCATCGTCTCGCGCCGGCGCAGCAGCCAGACGGACCACAGGGTACCGACGACAGCGATGCCGGCGACACCGTGAACCCGGGCGAGCCGCTGCATCGCCACGGTCCATGCCCCGGAGCCGTGGGCCAGCAAGCGTTGCGATGCCCGCTGATCGAGGCTCGCGAGCAGCGGCCCGGAGCCCACGTCGAACGCGATGGCCGCGAATGCCAGCAGAGAGAAGACCAGCAACGCGCACCATCGGCGTCGAAGGCGGGAATCGTTCAGGGCGTCGCTGCGGATCACGGCGTGGGTCGGACCTCGGCGTTCAGATCTTGTCGGGCATGATGGTCAGACGATTGTCGACGCTGGTCACGCCCTTGACAGCCGATGCCAGTTGCGAGGCGCGCGCCCTGGACACCGCGTCGGGCGCGGAACCGCTCAGCGACACCGTGCCCTCGACCGTGTCGACGTTGATCTTCAATGCGCTGAGGCGGCTGTCCCTGGCGATTTCGGCATTGATTTCCGTGGTGATCACGGCATCGGCGACCTTGTTGCCGACCGCTTGCTTCGCGCGTTGCCCGGCCTCGCGCACGTCCTGCGTGGCCGCCTTGGCCTGGTCTTCAGCCTTCTCCATGCCGGCCGCAGCCTGCTCCTTCATTTCGGTGGCTTTCTGCTCGACTTGCGTGATCGTGCGGTCGACCACCTGACCCGGCGTGCTGCTGTCGGCAGGCTTGTTGCAGCCGACCAGAACGATCGACGCGAATGCGACGCCGAGAACGGCGCGCGTGGCGAGTGTTGCTTGCTGCATGTCTTTCCTCCTGGAAAGAGAGGCGGTGCGTGAAAAGACAGCGCCGCCCTCGACGGGTTGATGAAAGGCCTGGCGGTCGAATCAGGTTCGACCGAGGCTCACCGTCACCGTACTTCTCGCAGCACGATCGCTCCATCGGCTGAAGACGCATCGGCATGTCGGACGTTGCCGACCCGCCACCGATCACTCCGTGTCGGGGAAACCGGTTTCGTCCGAATCCAGGCTGACCTGGGTGTTGCCCATGCCGAGCAGCTCGCGGGCGCGGTGCAGGCTCAGCATCTCGCGACGCCGCTTGCGGGAGACACCGAGATGGCGTTCGATTTCCCAGACGAGATTGATCAGTTCCTTCGGCGAGCGTGCCCGGTGCACACGCATCAAGGTGATCGCCGAAAACACCGGTGAATCGACCCGCAGGGTGTCGATCAGCAGTTCGCGAACCTGCTGGAAAAGCTCGTCGGCCGCCGCCTGTGCCAGAGCGCGGCTCTGCACGATCGCTTGCGGCAACTCCCTGTCCTCGGCGTTCAATGGCGCGGGTCGCGACACCGGCGGCGCTGGATCCGTCACGGGTGCACGCTGCACAAACGGCGGCCTGACAGCGCGAGGCAACTCCTCGGCGGGCACCGGGCGCGGGTCGAGTTCGACCGCCAGCACACCCGATCGGGTGCTGATGCCACCGCTGTCCAGCGCGCCCTGTTGACTCGGTGGGTCCTCGGTGACCGCGCTGGGATCGATCGCCAGCCCGACCAGGCCCAGGTGGACCAGATCCTCGAAATGCGACGTGCTGGCACCCGCCTGCAGCGCCAGCGCCAGCACTTCGCTGAGCGGTCGACGCCCGTCGACGAGAAAGAGCATCGTGCGATGACGCTGGTTCAATCCGTGCGAACGCGTGCGCAACTCTTCGTGACCGAGCGGCGTCTTGACCGGCGGAACGGGCGTGGGCATCGAGGCGGGCAACTGGGCAGTGGCGACCGGATGATTGTGGCGTCGCGCGATCGGCGAGGCGAGACCCGCCACGTGTCACTGTTGGCAACGCGACTCGGTTTGGTATCGAACGGTCACAAATCAGGCAGCGCGCCGAAGCGACTCGGTCAGATGCAGGCCGATCTGGCCCGGGTCGTTGATGGTCCGGACCGCGCTGTAGATCGCTTCGGCGTGCCGATGATGGCGACGCAGATGGTTCAGCCACTGCTTCAGCCGGCCCGCGCGGTGGCGATCGGCAATGTCGCGACGTGCGAGCACCAGGGTCCAGAACTCGGCCACCAGCGGCAACAGCGCCGACCAGGACATTCCGTGCACGGCTTCAGCATGAAGGGGCAACACGGCCGATGACCTCGTTGCGGCGACGATGGCGAGCGCGAGTCCGGGATCTGCCACCATGCCACGCCCGAGCATCAGCGTGTTGCAGCCGGACAGCTCCCGGCAGCGCAACGCATCGGCGACGGTCCATATCTCTCCATTGGCAGCCACCGGGATGTTCACAGCCGCGCGAACTTCGGCCACCCGCTCCCAATACGCTGGTGGCCGGTAGCCATCGGCCTTGGTGCGGGCGTGCACGACGATCTCATCGGCGCCCGCGCCGGCAATCGCCTGTGCACACTCGACCGCTCGGCTGCCGCAGAGGTTGCCCAGGCGCATCTTGGCCGACACCGGCATCGTGCGCGGCACCGCACGCCGCACCGCCGAGACGATGTTCGCGATCAGTTCGGGATCGTCGAGCAGCGCCGCCCCACCTCCGTGGCGGTTGACGATCTTCGCGGGGCAGCCGAAATTGAGATCGATGCCATGCGGTCCGAGCGCGGCGAGCCTGACGGCGTTCTCGGCGAGGCACGTCGGATCGGATCCCAGCAGTTGCGCGCGCACCGGCACGCCCGCGCGGGTCCGGCCGCCGTGCCGAAGTTCGGGCACGACGCGCAGGAACGCGCGGTCGGGCAACAGCGTGCCGGAGACGCGGATGAACTCGGACACGCAGCGATCGACACCGCCGACTCGCGTCAGGATGTCGCGCAACGTGTGATCGAGCAGACCCTCCATCGGGGCGAGCAGCAACATCACGGGTTCACCATCGCCGCATCGAGGTACGGGCGATGGACGGATGCGCAAGCCGACGATGGACCACCGCCATGAAGTGCCTTTCCGAACGTCCGAGAACCGCTGCGGCGATGATCGCGAACCCGCACACCCCGGATCGACCGCGCGGGCATCCCTCAACGCACCTTCCTGGAGACATGATTTGAAGGCCATCGTCTATGCCGGCTTGCTGGCACTTTCCACCCTCAACTGCGCCTGGGCGCAAACCGACACGGCCACCAAGGAGACAGGCGCCACGACCACTTCGAGCGGTCTGGTCTACCGCTCGCTGACCGAAGGCACCGGCGCCAGTCCGGCCGCCAGCGACACCGTCAAGGTGCACTACCGGGGAACCCTGCCCGATGGCACCGAATTCGACAGCTCGTACAAGCGCGGGCAGCCGGCGAGCTTTCCGCTCAACCGGGTCATCCCGTGCTGGACCGAAGGCGTGCAGCGCATGAAGGTCGGTGGCAAGGCGCGGCTGACCTGCCCTCCGCAGATCGCCTACGGCGCACGCGGCGCGGGCGGCGTGATTCCGCCGAATGCGACGCTGTTCTTCGACATCGAGCTCATCGACATCGCTGCGCGCTGAGCGGCGCGCCGACAGCTGGGCGAAAGACCGGCGAGCGCCGCGTGGCGAGGTCACGTCGCGTTCGCCGGTCGCTTGAAGAGCTTGCCGGCGACAGTGACGCCGACCAGCGCCAGCGCGCCGGCCGCCACTCCGGCAAGACCGTCGAGCAACGCCGGAGTCAGGGCGCCGAACAGGCCGCCGACGCCGGGCAGCTCGGCGACCTTCCCCGCCGCCGATTCGATCGCGTGGTGCAGCGCCGGAATCCCGTGGGTCAGGATGCCGCCACCGACCAGAAACATGGCCGCCGTGCCGACCACGGTCAGGGCACGCATCAGGTACGGTGCGGCTTTCAGGATCGCGGCACCCACGCGGTGCTGGAGCGCCACCCCGGCTCCGCTGCCAGGGCGCTGCGTCAGGTAAAGCCCGAGATCGTCGAGCTTCACGATGCCTGCCACAACGCCATAGACGCCGATCGTCATCACGATCGCGATGCCGACCAGCACCGTCAACTGCGTCAAGAATGGAGACGTCGCCACGGTGCCCAGGGTGATCGCGATGATCTCGGCAGACAGGATGAAATCGGTTCGCACCGCACCCTTGATCTTGTCCTTCTCGAAAGCCACCATGTCGATCGAAGGATCGGCCAGCGCTTTCATCACCTCGGCCTCGTGCGCCGCGTCTTCCGACGCGGCATGCGTGAACTTGTGCGCCAGTTTCTCGAAGCCCTCGAAGCAGAGGAACAAGCCGCCGACCATCAGCAGCGGCGTGACCGCCCAGGGTGCGAAAGCGCTGATCGCGAGCGCAGCAGGGACCAGGATCGACTTGTTCATGGCCGAACCCTTGGCCACCGCCCAGACGACCGGCAGTTCGCGGTCGGCGTTGACACCGGCCACCTGCTGCGCGTTCAACGCCAGATCGTCACCCAGAACACCGGCGGTCTTCTTCGCAGCCACCTTGGTCAACAGGGCCACGTCGTCGAGCACGGTGGCGATGTCGTCGATGAGCGCGAGCAGGCTGGAAGCCATCAGGGTTCTCTCGGGGGTTTCTGAACGTCGCATCGTAGCCGCGCGGGAATCGCGGTCTTGCATGAACGTGCGAACATTCCTCGCGCATATTTACCGAGGAGCCCGATATGACGACATGGCGCAAGAAAACGGTCGATGAGGTGTTCACACCCGAAGAGGTCACAGCCCGCTTGCAGCAGGAGTTGCCCACGTGGACCTACGAGGATGGCTGGATCCGGCGCAAGTACAAGACCAGCGGCTGGAAGGGCACGCTGATGGTGGTCAACACCGTCGGCCACCTGGCCGAAGCCGCGTGGCATCACCCCGATCTGGCGGTGTCGTACGCATTCGTGATCGTCAAGCTGGTCAACCACGCGGCCAAGGGCATCACCGAGAAGGACTTCCAGCTCGCGAAGAAGATCGAGGAAGTGATCCTCTGGCAGCCGGGCCGGGAAGAAGGATCGGAGCTCGAAGGCACCCCGGACGACCCGCGCTTCAAGTACATCAAGTACGACTGAACAGGCGTCACGCGAATGACACGGACCGACCGCCTGCGCCCAATCGCGTGGTCTTGCGTGGCGCTGATCACCGCCTTCATTGCGGCCGGGCCCGCGACGGCGCAGACAGCTGCAGCGTCTGCCCCTCCAGTATCGACCAGCCTTCTGGGCGCCTGGAAGATCGTGCAGGCGCGTACCGAGCCCATCCTCGACCAGCGCAACGCGCGGCTCGACCTCGGCGCCGACGGCCGCCTGAGCGGACACACCAGCTGCAACACGATGTCGGCGCCGTACGTGCTGGAGGGATCGCAGATACACATCGGCGCGATCATCACGTCGCGCCTGACGTGCCCGCCGCTGAGGCTCGAGCAGGAGGACCGCATCCTGACGGCACTGGAATCGGCCGTCACTGCGGTCGTGCGAGGCGATGGCCTGCTGGAAATCCGGGACAGCGACGGTCGGGGACTGCTGCGCGCCATCCGTTTCGAGGCTGCCGCTGAGGCCACTGACCCGCAGTCGCCGGGCGCGTGGTCGGTCGCAGGGCGCCAGGGCGTCATCCAGATCGTCATCGTGCCGACGGACCTGGCGCGCGAGCGAGCGGCCTATGACCGCGAAATCGCATCGATCTGCCAGCCCGACCACAGCTGCTTCGTCAATTTCTACACCAACACCTCAAACGCGCCGATCGGCCTGCCGCTGCCGGCGGCGATTTCCAAGGAGGCGACCGCGATATTCCGACGCTCGGTCAAGCAGGCAGGTGAATTCTTTCGCTGGAGCTGTCGACTGGGCCGGACCGAAAGCGACTGCTTCTGACCCGACGGACCGGTCAGGCGCAGTTGACCTGCTCGCCTGCGGGGCGCAGACAAAGAGCATGGCATGTGTTCTAAAGAACAATGCAGCACCAAACAAGTGCATTCTCAATATATGCACCGCATTTCCGATGTGTCGCCAGCACAACATCCTTCGGTAAATTTGTATAAGTAGTAACCCTTATATCGATTGCCCTATTTGGGGCGCCGTCGCCCGCAAACGCGCGTCAATACAGGGGGAAGCACCAATTTGAAGCAGCATGAGACAGATTGCGGCATTGTCATCAGCCATCTCAAAATGCCCCTGCGAGAGGAAATTTCCCCGGTTACCTCTGTAATACGCAACCCTCACACGTCGCAGGCCGCTCACTAGAAGCAAGCCACTTCGTCGGGATTTGGATAGTTTCGAACCTCTGGAGAAACAGATGACAAAAATCTCTACCTCAAAGAACGTCCTTCAGCGCACGCTGATTTCGGCTGCACTGCTGGCCCTCACGGCCGGGGCTGCGCATGCCCAAAGCTCGGTGACCATCTATGGTCGCGTCGACCTCGGCTACCAGTACAGCGACAAGTCGCGCAGCGCTACCGGCAAGGACGCCGGCAGCGTCTCCGAACTGGCCAATGGCGGGATTCGACCCAGCATCTTTGGCTTCAAGGGCACTGAAGACCTCGGCGGTGGCTTGAAGGCGTTCTTCAACCTTGAGTCGCACTTCGATGCGGGCACCGGTCAGACGACCTCCACGTTCTTCCGACGTCAAGCCAACGTCGGTCTGTCCAGTTCAGACTGGGGAACGGTCACCCTGGGTCGTCAATACACGCCAGCCGTTCTGGCCCTGCTGGCTACCGACCCGCGCGCAATCAAGGAGCAGTTCTCTTCCCTCTACACCTTCGCGCTGAACCAGGCTGGTGGCGGCACCAATGGCAATGACCTCGGCATCTTCGCTGCCAACGCGGTCTCGTACAACAAGTCCTTCGGCCCGGTGAACGTCGGCGTGCTTTACGGCTTCGGCGAACAAGCCGACAGCATGAAGGCAGGCAATTTCATCTCTGCAGGCGTCGTGTACACCGGCCCGGTCACCGTGTCGGCGTACTACAACGAAGTCAAGAACTCGGCCACCTCCGGTGCAGCCAAGAACGCCAAGTCCGAGCAATACGGCGTTGGCGTTGCCGTGCCGTTCTCGAACTTCGGCTTGCCAGCACTGACCGCAAAGGCCCAGTTCATCAACTCCAAGCAGGATGCTTTGAACGACGCGCTCGGTGGCTTGAAGTCGGACACCGACCACTACTCGATCGGTCTGGACTACGCGTGGAATCCGACCAACGTCGCGACGATTGCTTACTACCACAGCGACAACGACAAGATCAGCAAGGACAAGACCGACATGGTCGTCCTGAGCAACGATTACTCGCTGTCCAAGCGCACGGTGATCTATATCCAGACAGCCATCGTCGATACGGACAAGGGTTCGACCTACTTCACCCAGGCTTTGCTGGGCCCGAAGGGTCAGTTGTCGCCCGTGCTGGACAAGACCAACGTGATCTTCGGCGTCGGCATCAGCCACAGCTTCTGATCGACATGCCGACCTGAGACTGCGGCCGGCCCGGCGCAGGACTCATGCCGGATTGAGGAAGAAGACACCGCAACGCCGCGCACACACGAGGCGCTGCAATTCAGAAAGGACCGCTTCGTGCGGTCCTTTTTTTTAGTTCAATCGACAAAGATTGCGCGCACCAGCCGCCATTCCTGAGGTCCATCGGCCGTTCGCGAGCATCCGAGAGGCTCCGGCTCGGCAGACGGCAGCAACTCGGAGCGAGAGCGATCCCCGGTCCCGGATCCCATGTGATAGCGATCAAGCCAGACCCTGATCGAGCGAGTCGGGTGCGTGTTCCTGACCAGGATCTGCACGCCATTGCGGGCTACGCAGTTGCCGGCAAACTCCTGCACGAACGCGACATATGTGCTGGCCTCTTCCGATACTTCTGCTGCCCATGCAGACGTCACGGCTGCAGTCATGAAGCCCGTGAGGAGGGCTCCCAGCGTCAGGCGCTTCAGATTCCCGTTCTGCATTCGGCGTTTCCTTCCATCACGGGTTGCGGCTCCACCCGCACCGAGGACGTCGCCGCATCGATGCCATGCGGGTTCAAGCCCTGGTCGTTCACCGGGTCGTCGGACTCCAGACCGAGAAAGCCGCCGCTCTGATGCGCCCACAGGCGCGCGTAGAGGCCGCCACGAGCCAGCAAGCTGGCGTGATCGCCTTCCTCCGCGATGCGCCCGTGTTCGAGCACGATCAACCGGTCCATCGCGGCGATGGTTGACAGACGGTGCGCGATCGCGACCACTGTCTTGCCCTCCATCAGTCGATAGAGACTGGCCTGGATTGCCGCCTCGACCTCGCTGTCGAGCGCGCTTGTTGCCTCGTCGAGCAGCAGGATCGGCGCGTCCTTGAGCATCACGCGGGCGATCGCGATGCGCTGGCGCTGCCCGCCGCTGAGCTTCACCCCGCGCTCGCCGACGTGGGCGTCGTAGCCGGTGCGCCCCTTCGGATCGGTCAGCGACACGATGAAATCGTGCGCCTCGGCGCGCACCGCCGCCGAGACCATGTCGACATCGCCGGCCTCGGGGCGGCCATAGAGGATGTTGTCGCGCACCGAGCGGTGCAACAGCGAGGTGTCCTGCGTCACCATGCCGACCTGCGCACGAAGGCTGTCCTGCGTCACCCTGGAGACGTCCTGCCCGTCGATCAGCACGCGACCCGACTCGACGTCGTAGAAGCGCAGCAGCAGGTTGACGATCGTGCTCTTGCCTGCGCCCGATCGACCGACCAGACCAATCTTCTCGCCCGGGCGGATGTGCAGCGACAGCGCATCGATCACGGTCTTCTTGCCACCGTAGGCGAACACCACGCCTTCGAAACGCACCTCGCCGCGCGTGACCTGCAGCGGCACCGCATCGGCGCGATCGGTGACGAGATGTGGACGCGACAACGTGTTCATGCCGTCCTGCACCGTGCCGATGTGCTCGAACAGCGAAGCCATCTCCCACATCACCCAGTGCGAGATGCCGTTGAGGCGCAGCGCCATCGCGGTTGCAGCGGCCACGGCGCCGACGCCGAGTTCACCGCGTGTCCAAAGCCACAGCGTGGCGCCCGCGGTACAGGCGATCAGCAGCATGCTGAGCAGGTGGTTGACGACTTCGAAGCCGCTGACCAGCCGCATCTGGGTGTGTACCGTGACGATGAACTCCTGCATCGCCGAGCGCACATAGCCCGCCTCGCGACCCGCGTGCGAGAACAGCTTGACGGTGGCGATGTTGGTGTACGCGTCGGTGATGCGCCCGGTCATCAGCGAGCGCGCATCGGCCTGTGTCTTGGCGACACGGCCGAGCCGCGGAACGAAGTGGGCGATCGCCGCGCAGTAGAGCGTCAGCCAGCCCAGGAAAGGCAGCAGCAGCCACGCATCGAAGCGGCCGACCAGCGCGATGATGGTGACGAAATAGATCACCACGAAGACCATGATGTCGCACAGGATCATCACCACATCGCGGGTCGCCAGTGCCGTCTGCATCACCTTGGTGGCGACGCGGCCGGCGAACTCGTCCTGGTAGAACTGCATGCTCTGGCCGAGCATCAGCCGGTGGAAGTTCCAGCGCAGACGCATCGGCAGGTTGGCCGCCAACGCCTGATGCTTGATCAATGTCTGCAGCGCGATGACCAGCGGGCTGGCCAGCAGGATGCCGGCCAGCAGCAGCAGGTGGCTGCGCTCCTGTGTCCACAGCTTCGCCGGCTCGACGCGACTCAGCCAGTCGACGACGTCGCCCAGCATGTTGAACAGGTAGGCCTCGAAGACCCCGATCGATGCAGTCAGCAGGATCATGCCGAGCACCAGCCTGCGCGCCCCGGCGCTGCAGGCCCAGACGAATGGCAACAACCCGCGCGGCGGCGCGGTCGGTGTCCCCTCGGGGTACGGGTCCAGGAGTTTCTCGAACGATGAAAACATCGTCACGAGCGTAGCCGATGACATCATGTCCGCGTGCCGCACACCTCCAGTTCCCCTCTTTCGTCGCCGTCATCGCGGGAGCCGCTACCGTTCGTGCACGTCGATGCCGCGCTCGTCGTCATCGACAAGCCGGCCGGACTGCTGTCGGTGCCAGGACGCGGCGCCGGCAAGGCCGATTGCGCCGCGACGCGGGTGCAGGCGCAGTTCGCCGACGCACTCATCGTGCACCGGCTCGACATGGCGACCTCGGGCCTGCTGCTGATGGCTCGCGGCGCCGAGATGCAGCGGGTGCTCAGCATGGTGTTCCAGGACCGCGAGGTGGTCAAGAGCTACGAAGCCATCGTCAGCGGTCGGGTCGCCTGCGACAGTGGCGAGATCGACCTGCCGCTGATGGCCGACTGGCCACGGCGCCCACGGCAGAAGGTCGACCGACTGCACGGCAAACCATCGCTGACCCGCTACCGCGTGCTGCAACGCGACCCGGTGTCCGGCACCACGCGACTTGAACTGCAGCCGGTCACCGGACGCACGCACCAGCTGCGTGTGCACCTGCTGGCAATCGGGCACCCGATCGTCGGCGACTCGCTTTATGCGCCGCCCGATGAACCCGGACCCGGCCGCCTGATGCTGCATGCCACCACGCTGCGGCTGCTGAATCCGACCACAGGGCATCCGCTGGCCTTGTCGAGCGCAGCGCCGTTCTGACAAGCTATCGGAGGCCGAATCGCCACGACAGAATCCGCGGCCACTCGCGAAACGGAGCACCCCATGACCCACCGACTCGTCATCCTCACCGGCGCTTCACGAGGCCTGGGCGCTGCCCTGGCCGAGCAGTTGCTGGCGCCGGGAACCGTGATGCTCTGCCTGTCGCGCGGTCGACATCCGACGCTGGCGCAGCGCGCCGCAGCGGCGCAGGTCCCACTCGAGGAATGGCCACGCGATCTGGCGAACAGCGTGGCCGTCGCCGACGAGGTCGAGCAGTGGCTGCGCAGCTTCGAAGCGAACCGCTTTGACGAAGCGGTGCTCATCAACAACGCCGGCGTGATACCGCACGTCGGACCGTCGGATGGCTGCACCTCGGCCGAGCTGTCCGCGGCGCTGCGCGTCGGGCTGGAATCGACCGTGCTGCTGACGGCAGGATTCCTGCGCTCCACCGGCGCCTGGCGCGCCGATCGACGGGTGCTGAACATCTCGTCAGGGTTGGGACGGCGAGCGATGGCCGGCAGCGCGCTGTACTGCGCCGTCAAGGCCGGCATGGACCACTTCTCGCGAGCGGCAGCGCTCGATGAATCGCACCGCGCCAGCAGCGGACAGGGTGCAGCGGCACGCATCGTGTCGCTGGCCCCCGGGGTCATCGACACCGACATGCAGGCGCAGCTGCGCGCGGCCGACAGCGCCGGATTTCCCGGTCAGGCGTACTTCACACAGCAGCATGCCAGCGGTCTGCTGGTCAGTGCTCACGACACGGCCGCACGCATCCTGGCCTACCTGGTCACACCGGATTTCGGCACCGAGCCGGTGGCAGACATCCGAACGGTCTGAAACGACCGCAGCGGCACACGCACCGCGTCAGCTGATGTCCGGCCCCTGAAAGCCGCCGCGCCGAAAGGTCAGCACCAGCGTGTCGCGGTGGCCATCCGGCTGGTCAGGACGCAACGGCTGGATCGGCGTGGTTTCATGGATCACGCGCTCGTCGTCCAGCATGAGCAGTGTCCACGGCTCGGTCATCGTGAAGCGGATACCGGTCGGCCCGTTCGCATCGAACACACGGGTCTCGCCGCCCTTCACGCCACTGCGATCGATGAGCGCGACGACGACGAAATCGACGCCGTCGCGGTGCGCACCCTCCGGCGTCGGTCGGCCGATGCCGTCGGTGGTGTCGATGCGGAACTGGTGCGCCTCGACGAACCAGGGCTGGTCGCCCTTGGTCTGCGAGCACACCGCTGCCAGCCCCCGCAGCAGCTGCGCCCACACCGGCCGAGAGACGACATCCGCCTGAATCGGTTCGAACAAGCGCTGGAGTCCGCCGTGCAGCGCGTTGTATTCGAGCGGCTGCCAATGGGCCCGGTGCGGAACCTGTTGCACCTCGGTGCCGCGCACCACGAAGCACGAGTGCCGGCGACGACGGTAACGACCGCCATCACGCAGGAAATTGTCGGGCGGCAGGTCGGCCCACGATGCCGTCAGAGTCATCAGCCCGGCCTCGTCGACGCCCAGAAGCGAACGCAGGGCGGCCGGCGGAAGTACTGCCTGGCCGATCGACGAGAGGGCCTGCGGCAGCGCTTCGCCCGTGACCCACGGAGGCAATGGAGTCATCGGACAGGCGCTTGAGGTGAATCATTCAACCCCGCCGGCTCGGTCAGACACGCCGGGGCCGAGACGCGGATGCGGCTGCCCGCCACCGCCACGACCTGGCCTGCTCGGATCTTGCACGTCTTGCGCACCTCGTCTCGGCCATCCACCTGCACATGACCCGATGCGACCAACGCCTTGGCCGCACCGCCGCTGCTCGACAAGCCTGTGGCCTTCAGCAAGGCGTCAAGCGCGATGTGATCACCGCGCAACTCGAAATCGATCCAGTTCATTGCAGATTGCCGTCAAGCGGGTGCGCGGTGGATCGGGTCGACCCAGCGCACTTCGGTGGGGCTTTCGACAGGCTCGATGTCGAGGTTGATCGCAACTGCTTCTCCGTCGCTGCGCACCAGGACGCACTCGAGCGTCTCGTCCGCGCTGGCGTTGATTTCCTGGTGAGGAACGAAGGGCGGCACGTAGATGAAGTCCCCCGGACCTGCTTCGGCGGTGAACTCGAGCGCCTCTCCCCAACGCATGCGGGCCCTGCCCTTCAGGATGTAGATCACGCTTTCCAACGGACCGTGATGGTGGGCACCGGTCTTGGCATCGGGGTGGATGTGAACGGTGCCGGCCCACAGTTTCTGTGCGCCGACGCGTGCGAAGTTGATGGCCGCCTTGCGGTCCATGCCCGGTGTCTGCGCGGTGTTGGCGTCGAGCTGATCGCCCGG
Source organism: Rhizobacter sp. (assembly GCA_046154125.1). GTDB lineage: Bacteria > Pseudomonadota > Gammaproteobacteria > Burkholderiales > Burkholderiaceae_C > PBB1. The sequence goes on from JBJXEJ010000137.1 coordinate 26,058, forward strand.
CACGACACTGACGCCGTCATTCTTCCACCGGGCCGATGATTGGGATTCGTTCGAGTTCACGTCAGGACGCACTGTTGCAACATCACCATTCTCGACCATCGCCGACGAAGACATCGCAAGACCCTGCGCGGGTTCCGGCGTGATGGAGTACATTAGCTGCACAGGTATACGCAAGACCGTGGTTGCTAGTGATCTCATCTCACCTGCTTCTGTTCTGAAGCGGGATCGCAAGAAATCCCCAGTTCGATCTTGAGTGTCTCTGCATGCGGCAGCATGTGCAGCCGCATCATTTTGTTATCGATAGGAATACGTCCATGACGACGCAAACAGGTACCGTGAAGTGGTTCAACGAGAGCAAGGGCTACGGCTTCATCGCTCAAGATGCTGGCGGCGCTGACCTCTTCGCCCACTTCCGTGACATCACGGGCAGCGGTTTCAAGACCCTGGTCGAAAACCAGAAGGTCGAATTTGAAGTCAAGCAAGGCCAGAAGGGCCTGCAAGCTGCAAACATCCGCGTGCTGTAAAGCAAAGCGAGTTCAGCTTCTTCGAAACGCGGCTTCGGCCGCGTTTTTTATTGCCTGCGCGTGCATGACGAAAATACCCGCGGCTTGCAGGCCGGCTTGCGGCGCGGAACCTATCAGCCCAAGCCCTGCTGCAGCAAACCGGCAACCAGCGCGTTGAGGCCCCCCTCGTGGCCGGTCGCACGTTCCTGCAACTGTTTCGCCAGTGCTGTGGGCAGCTTGCAGGCGAACGGAACCAGACCGGCCTCGGCGTCGAGTCTTCGCTGCTCGCGCTTGTCGACCGCCGCCGACGACCCCTGACCGAAACGGCCGGGCACGCCCGTGGACTTCATCTGCCCGTCGATCTTCCTGGCCAGGTTCTTGACGAGATCGGTCTTCTTCATGCTCATGGTGCGGGGCGCAGTGTCCGTGCGATTCTTGGATGAGCCGCCATTGTCGCGCCGCGCAACGCCGCTGAACTGCAAACGCACCACGTGCCCGACAATCAAGGGTTGCACGCCAACCGGGACGCATCCATGGCATTGAAGGCCACCATCCACAAAGCCAGCCTGCAGCTCAGCGACATGGACCGCAATGTCTACGGCGATCACGCGCTGACCATCGCACGTCACCCGTCGGAGACCGACGAACGCATGATGATCCGCGTGCTGGCCTACGCGCTGAATGTGCCCGCCGACCCGCGCAATGGCGCGCTGGAGCTCGCCAAGAGCCTGTGGGACACCGACGAGCCTGACCTCTGGCAGAAGGACCTGACCGGCCAGATCGTGCACTGGATCGATGTCGGACAGCCCGACGAGCGGCGCATCCTGAAGTCCGCGCCGCGCGCCGACCGCGTGACGGTGATCAGCTTCAGCCACAGCACGCCGGTGTGGTGGAAAGGTCTGGAGAGCCGCATCACCCGCACACGCAACGTGGCAGTCTGGCAGATCGAAACCGAGCAGAGTCAGGCGCTTGCCGCACTCGCACAGCGCAACATGCAGCTGCAGGTCACGGTGCAGGACGGCACGGTCTGGATCGGCGAAGGTGATCGGTCGGTCGAGGTACGGCCGGTCCGCCTGAATGCCCCATGAACTTCGACTGAACCGACAGCAGCCAGAATCGACCGGATGAAATCGCCCCGCCCCCACACCCGAGCTGCCGACCTCGACATCCGTCACAACGCAGCCGACTCCTGCTTCGAGTGCGAGGTCGATGGCCTGCGCTGCGTCATCGACTACCGGGAGGCCGACGGCGTGATGCACATCTTCCACACCGAGGTGCCACCGGACCTCGAGGGCCGCGGCATCGCGGCGGCGCTGGTGCGCTATGCGCTCGTCCACGCGCGGGAGCACGGCCTGAAGATCGATCCGCAGTGCTCTTATGTGCGGGTCTACATGCAGCGGCATGCGGAAACGCAAGACCTGCGCGCCTGATCCGCGGTCGCCCTTCGACCCGCCCCGCATGAAGACAACCGACGCGCCCGCAGCCACCGACGACGACCCGCACGCCTGGCTGGAGGACGTGCTCGGCGAACGCGCGCTGGCCTGGGTGCGCGAGCGCAATGCCGAAAGCGAATCGCTGCTGACCGCGCGGCCCGAATACGCACCGATCCGCCAGCAGCTGCTGGAGGTGCTGAACTCGAAGGACCGCATCCCGTCGGTGTCGCGGCGCGGCGATCACTTCTACAACCTGTGGCGCGACGACGCTCACCCGCGCGGCCTGTGGCGCCGCACCACGCTGGCCGAATACCGAGGGCAGGAACCGGCGTGGGAAACCGTGCTCGACATCGACGCGCTGGCTGCGGCCGAAGGCGAGAACTGGGTCTGGGGCGGCGCCAACGCGCTCGACACCGAGCCGCACCGCTGCCTGGTCTCGCTGTCGCGCGGCGGCGCCGATGCCAGCGTCGTGCGCGAGTTCGACACCCTCGCGAAGCAGTTCGTGGAAAACGGCTTCAGCTTGCCCGAAGCCAAGTCGTCGGTGACGTGGGTTGACGCGGACACGCTGTACGTCGGCACCGATTTCGGCCCCGGCAGCCTGACCGACTCGGGCTACCCGCGTGTCATCAGGCGCTGGACACGCGGCACGCCGCTGGCATCGGCCGTGACGGTTTTCGAGGGCGAGACGCAGGACGTGTCCGCAAGCGCGTGGGTCGACCTGACGCCGGGCCACGAGCGCACGATCTTCAGCCGCTCGCTCGACTTCTATCACCAGCAGCACGTCCTGATGGACAGTGGCCGGCCGATCCCGTTCGATATCCCGAGCGACGCTTCTTTCAGTTTCTGGAACCATTGCGGCGACACGATCGACACGCTGCTGATCGAGTTGCGAAGCAACTGGACAGTGGCCGGTTCGACCCATTCGACAGGATCGCTGCTGGCCGCCGACGCGACGGCCTACCTGTCCGGCGATCGGCGGTTCACCGTCCTGTTCGAACCGACCGCGACGCGCTCGCTGGCGGGCTACTCAACGACACGAGACAACCTCATCGTCAACGTGCTGGACAACGTCGCGAGCCGGCTCGAACTGTGGCGCCGCGAACCGGGCGGCTTCGAGCCTCGGCCGATCGAAGCGCCTTTTCCCGGAACACTGAGCGTGCGCAGCCTGCACGACCCGATGCGGGCAGACGACCCGCTGGCCGAGTGCTACCTGCTGGGTTACACCGATTTCCTGACGCCCGACTCGCTGTTCCTCGGCCACGCCGAACCGCCGCAGGGCCAACCTGGGCTCGAACCGCTGAAGGCGCGCCCCGCCCTGTTCGATGCGGAAGGACTGCGCACCGAGCAACGCTTCGCCACGTCGGCCGACGGCACGCGCGTGCCGTACTTCATCGTCTGGCCGCGTGGGGCGGAGTCCGACGGCCGCAACCCTGCGCTGCTCTACGGGTACGGCGGCTTCGAGGTCGCGCTGAACCCGTGGTATTCGGGCGCCTACGGCCGCGCCTGGTTCGAACGCGGTGGCGTGCTGGTGGTTGCCAACATCCGAGGCGGCGGCGAGTTCGGCCCGGCCTGGCACCAGGCGGCGATCCTCGAGAACAAGCAGCGCAGCTACGACGACTTCATTGCAGTGGCCGAAGACCTGATCGCGCGGCGCGTCACCAGTGCGCGGCATCTCGGCATCATGGGCGGCAGCAACGGCGGGCTGCTGGTCGGCGCCGTGTTCACGCAGCGGCCCGAGTTGTTCAACGCCGTGGTGTGCCAGGTGCCGCTGCTCGACATGCAGCGCTATCACACGCTGCTGGCAGGTGCATCGTGGATGGCCGAGTACGGCAACCCCGACCGGCCCGAGGATTGGGCCCACATCGCCCGCTACAGCCCGTACCAGAACCTGCGCGCCGACCAGCGGTATCCCGAAGTCCTGTTCACCACCTCGACCCGGGACGACCGGGTGCATCCTGCCCATGCCCGCAAGATGGCGGCGCGCATGCGCGAGATGGGGCATGCCCTGCTGTACTACGAGAACATCGAGGGCGGCCACGGCGGCGCGGCCGACAACACCCAGCGGGCGCATCTGCAGGCGATGGAGTTCGCCTACCTGTGGCGCCAGCTCGGGGCCGCGCCAACCGGCTCTGCGTGAGGGATTCCTCGCCGCGCCGACTGTCGCTAGGTCATCCTCCTCTGGCGCCTGTCACGATCCGTGCTTAGGCTGGATTCATGTCCGTCGCCCTGTCCGAAGCGCTTGCCCGCACCACATCCCCGATCGTCCTCGACATCGAAGCATCGGGATTCGGCCGGGACAGCTACCCGATCGAGATCGGGTACGTGCTGCCCGACGGCGGCGGCTACTGCACGCTGGTCAGGCCCGAGGCGAACTGGACCCACTGGGACCCCGAGGCCCAGCGGCTGCACCACATCGCGCGCGCCACGGCGGTGCAGCACGGTCGGCCGCCGATCGACATCGCACGACATCTGAACCACGCGCTGTCAGGTCAGACCGTCTACAGCGACGGCTGGGCCAACGACTACAGCTGGCTCGGCACGTTGTTCGATGCCGCCGACCTGTCGCCGTCGTTCCACATCGAGAACCTGCGCGCCCTGCTCAGCGAGGCCGAGGCGGAGAACTGGCACGTGATCAAGGAGCAGGTGAGCCGCGAGCTGAACCTGCGCCGCCACCGTGCCAGTTCGGACGCCCGGCTGCTGCAGATGACGCTGCTGCGGCTGCGCGCGTCGACACAGCCGCGTTGACAGCGGCGAGAATACGCAGTGTCGTGCGGGTCCGGCCGCTGTCTCATGCCCGCCCCGCGCACCCGCCTCACTCACCCCTGTACAGACCATGTCCACGATCCTTCAGCATCTCCCCATCGGCCAGAAAGTCGGCATCGCGTTTTCCGGCGGCCTCGACACCAGCGCCGCGCTGCACTGGATGAAGCTGAAGGGCGCCCAGCCGTATGCCTACACCGCCAACCTGGGACAGCCCGACGAGCCCGACTACGACGACATCCCGCGCAAGGCGATGCTCTAC
>JBJXEJ010000138.1:0-53112 GCA_046154125.1 Rhizobacter sp.
GTCAGGTACATTCGACCACTCTGCCACCTCTCCAGCACGTTCGATGCTGCCGATTGGTCGTAACCGGAACCCAGGATTCTAGCTCAGGGCACGGCGCCTTTCGACCCCCGACTCACGCTTTCAAAACATCCAGTCCACCCATGTACGGGCGCAGCACATCGGGGACGGTGACAGACCCGTCGGCATTCTGGTAATTCTCGAGCACCGCGACCAGCGCGCGGCCGACCGCGAGGCCCGATCCGTTGAGCGTGTGCACGAACTCGTTGCGACCTTGCGCCGATTTGTATCGCGATTGCATGCGCCTGGCCTGGAACGCTTCGCAGTTCGAGCAACTGCTGATCTCGCGGTAGGTGTTCTGCGCCGGCACCCACACTTCCAGATCGAAGGTCTTGCTCGATCCAAAGCCCATGTCGCCGGTGCACAGCAGCAGCACGCGGTACGGCAACCGCAGCTTCTGCAGCACCGCTTCGGCGTGGCGCACCATCTCTTCGAGCGCGTCGTCGCTGCGCTCGGGATGGACGATCTGCACCATCTCGACCTTGTCGAACTGGTGCTGGCGGATGAGCCCACGCGTGTCGCGCCCGGCGCTGCCGGCCTCGGAACGGAAACACGGGCTGTGGGCAGTCAGCTTGATCGGCAGCTGGTCTGCGCTGAGTACCTGTTCGCGCACGCTGTTGGTCAGCGAGATTTCCGATGTGGAGATCAGGTACTGCTCGGGCTGCGCCTCGTCACCTCCACGCGACACCCAGAACATGTCTTCCTTGAACTTCGGCAACTGCCCGGTGCCTTCGAGCACTTCGCGATTGACGATGTAAGGCGTGTAGCACTCGGTATAACCGTGCTCCTGCGTCTGGACGTCCAGCATGAACTGCGCGAGGGCGCGGTGCAGTCGCGCCACCGGGCCACGCATGAAGCTGAAGCGCGATCCGGACAGCTTGGCACCGAGGTCGAAGTCGAGCCCCAGCGGTGCGCCGAGGTCGACGTGGTCCTTTGGTGTGAAGTCGAAGCTGCGCGGGCCGCCTGCATCGGGGCTCCAGCGGCGCACCTCGACATTGCCTTGTTCGTCGGCGCCGACCGGCACGCTGGCCTGCGGCAGGTTCGGCACCGCCATCAGCAGGTCGGACAGCTCGGTCTGGAGCACCTCCAGCCGGTCGGCGGAGGCCTTCAGCTCATCGGCCAGCCCGGCCACCTGGGCCATCACCGCGCTGGTGTCCTCGCCCTTGCCTTTCAGTGCGCCGATCTGCCTGGACAGGCTGTTGCGCTGGGCCTGCAGTTCTTCGGTGCGGGTCTGCAGCGACTTGCGCTCGGATTCGAGGGACTGGAAGCGATCGACGTCCAGGAAAGGTTGGGGCGACTTGCGCCGTTCAAGGCCGGCAATGACGCTGGTCAGGTCTTTGCGTAGCAGGGCAACGTCCAGCATGGGTGTGCGGTCGACCCCGGTCGACTCTCGGTGTGTGCATGAAGCCACGAATTGTAGGCAGGGCCTTGCCCGCAGATGCTCAGCCCATGGCCTGCATCGACTTGTCGCCCAGCCCCATCGGCAACGGGAAGTGCACCGTCTCCAGCGCCCCGGGAACGCTGCGTACCGACACCGCCCCGAGCGCACGCAGGCGCTCGATCACCTGCGTCACCAGAATCTCCGGCGCCGATGCGCCGGCGGTCAGGCCGACGCGGCTCTTGCCCGCGAACCACTCGGGCTTCAGATCGTCGGCCGAATCGACCATGTAGGCATCGGTGCCCAGCCGCTGCGCCACCTCGCGCAGGCGGTTGCTGTTCGAGCTGCTGAGGCTGCCGACCACCACGACCACATCGACGCTGGGCGCCAGCACCTTGACGGCATCCTGCCGATTCTGGGTGGCATAGCAGATGTCCTGCTGCTTGGGCTCGCGCACATTCGGAAAGCGCCTCTTCACCGCGGCCAGTATCTCGGCCGCATCGTCCACCGACAGCGTGGTCTGTGTGACCACCGCGAGTTGGGTTCCCGGTTCGACCTTCACTCGATCGACGTCGGCAACGCCCTCGACGAGATGGATGCCTTCACTCAGCTGGCCCACCGTGCCTTCGACCTCGGGATGGCCCTTGTGGCCGATCATGATGAAGTCGTAACCCTCCTTGCGCAGCTTTGCCATCTCGACGTGCACCTTGGTGACCAGCGGGCAGGTTGCATCGAAGACGGTGAAGCCTCGCTCGGCAGCCTCGCGGCGGATAACCTGCGACACGCCGTGCGCGCTGAAGACCAGCGTCGCACCTGGCGGCACCTCGGCCAGATCCTCGATGAAGATCGCGCCCTTGGTCTTCAGGTCGTTGACGACATAGGTGTTGTGCACGATCTCGTGGCGCACATAGATCGGCGCGCCGAACTTCGTCAGTGCACGCTCGACGATCTCGATCGCACGATCGACGCCGGCGCAGAAGCCGCGTGGTTCGGCCAGCAGCACTTCCTCGACACGGACTTGGGCATTCATCACAGCACTCCGATCACGTGCACTTCGAAGGTCACCGGCTGGCTTGCCAGCGGGTGGTTGAAATCAAACAGCACCCAGTCGCCAGAGACCTCGCGCACGACACCGGCATACGCACCCTGGCCATCGGGGGTCGGAAACTGCACGACATCGCCGACGTTGTATTGCTCGTCGGGATCGCCAAGCTCATCCAGCAATGCGCGCTTGACGCGCTGCAGCATCTGCGGGTTGCGCTCGCCGAAAGCCTCGCCAGCGGGCAGTTCGAAGATGGCACGCGTGCCCTCGGCCAGCCCGATCAGCCGGGCTTCCATCGCGGGCGCCAACTCGCCGGTTCCCAGTGACAGCGTCGCGGCCTTGTCGTCGAAGGTGTTGATGATGTCCGCGCCGTCGGGCCCGGACAGGCGGTAATGCAGCGTGAGGAAGGACCCCGGAAGGACTGAGTTCAAGGGCGCGCCCGGTTGGATAGACTGGATGCAATTTTACGAGCCACCATCCCAGCCTGCGCAGCGTGCGGCTGCTCTCGGGTCGGCGGCATCACAACAGCGGGCTCGCATCGTGCTCAAAGACATTCCGGCGGCGGCGCGCCCCCGAGAAAAGCTGCTGGCCCTGGGCCCTGCAGCCCTGGCTGATGCGGAGCTGATTGCGCTGCTGCTGCGCACCGGGCTGCGCGGCATCTCTGTGCTGCAACTGGCGCAGCAGTTGCTCGATGCATTCGGCGGACTCAACGGGCTGCTTCTGGCCAGTCCGGTCGACCTGAAGCGGGTCAAGGGCCTCGGCCCCGCCAAACGCGCCGAGATCAGCGCGGTCATGGAACTGGCCCGTCGCTCTCTGTCGCAGGAACTGGCGCAGCGGGCGGTGTTGTCATCACCGCAGCAGGTGAAGGATTTCCTCCAGATGCAGATGGCGCATCACGGTCATGAGGTGTTCGCCGTGATGTTCCTCGACGTGAGGAACCAGCTGATTCGTCTCGAGGAGATGTTCCGCGGCACGCTGACGCAGACCAGTGTCTACCCGCGCGAGGTGGTCAAGCGCGCGCTCGATCTGCAGGCCAGCGCGGTGATCCTGGCACACAACCACCCATCGGGCGTGGCCGAACCCTCGCGTGCCGACGAATTCCTGACGCAGACGTTGAAGAGCGCGCTGCAGCTGATCGACGTGCGGGTGCTCGATCACCTGGTGGTCGGGCGCGGCGGCGTGGTTTCCTTCGCCGAGCGGGGGCTGCTGTGAAGACACCTCGCAAGCTGCGCAGCATGCAGGATCTGACGGCAGTGAAGAAGGCGATGGTCGAGTCGGCCCGCCGCGAAGCCGAGGCCCGCGCCGAGGCCGCGCGGTTGCAGCGCGAGCGCGATCTGTTCGCGCTCACGGTCGGTCTGGTGACACCGCTGCGACGCGGAGTCGTGATCCCGCTCGATCGACCCCGCGCCGAGCCGCTGCCGCGCCAGCGCGAACGCGACGAGGCGGCGGTGCTGCGCGAGGCGATCTCGGACGAGTTCGATGTCGAGTCGCTCCTCGAGACCGACGACGCGCTGTCCTGGCGTGGCGACGGCATCGGGCCGGAAGTGGTGCGCAAACTGCGGCGTGGTGTCTGGACGATCCAGGCGCAGCTCGACCTGCACGGACTGCGCCGCGACGAGGCGCGCGAGCAACTCGCCGCCTTCCTGCGCGAAGCGGTGCGCCACGGCCTGCGCTGCGTGCGCGTGATCCACGGCAAGGGCAACGGGTCGCCGGGACGCGAGCCGGTGTTGAAGGCCAAGGTCAAGACCTGGCTGGTGCAGAAGAGCGAGGTGATCGCGTTTGCACAGGCCCGCGCAGCCGATGGCGGGCATGGCGCACTGCTGGTGCTGTTGCGGCCGAGCGGGCCGACGCTGCTGTCGGCGCCGGCAGCCAACGACCCGCATCCGCCGCGATCAGGCCGAAGCGCCAGGAACTGACTCCTGCTTGTCAGGCGCCCCGATTGCGCATCCAGTCGGCGGTGCCGAAGAACGATTCGGCCAACCGGGCCGCCATCGCCTCGTCGACATGCGATTCGCGCATCGCCTGCGTCATGCAGGCCATCCACTGATCGCGCTCGGCGATGCCGATCGTGTACGGCATGTGGCGGGCGCGCAGGCGCGGGTGCCCGAACTTCTCGACGTAGAGCTGTGGACCGCCGAGCCAGCCGCAGAGAAACCAGTGCAGCTTGTCACGCGAGCCGTCGAGCGCTTCGGGATGCAAGGCACGAAGAACCTTGAACGCGGGCTCCAGGTCCATCAGGTCGTAGAAGCGATCGACGAGCTGGCGCACTGCGGGCTCGCCACCGAGAATCTCGAATGGTGAGGCCGCCGGCGCGGCATCCGACGGCCCGCTCACGACAGCAGCTTGTCGGCCAGCAACCCGATGGCCTTGGCTGCGGTGCAACCGGGCAGAGACTCCAGCAACAGCTGGCGCTTCAGGATCGCTTCACGCACGGCTGGATCGGATGGAATCTCGCCGACGAGTTCGAGCTTCAGCGCCTCGGACGGACCGCCGAGCAGCGGTGACACATAGCGGTCGATCACCTGCTGCAATTGCCCGCGGATCGTTCGTCCTTCACCCAGGCGCCCGGTCTGGTTGACGACCAGCTGGATCACGCGTCTCGATTGCTGCGTGGCCAGGACCTTGATGGTGGCGTATGCGTCAGTCATCGAGGTGGGTTCGGGCGTCGCGACAACCAGCACCTGATCGGCCAGCGACACGGCGAACAGCACGACATCGGAGATCCCGGCGCCGGTGTCCAGAATGATGCAATCGAAGCGTGGCTTGACCTTCTCGATGATGGCCAGCAACTGCTCACGGACCTCACTGGTCAGGCGCGAGTACTCGACCATGCCCGAGCCGGCCAGCAGCACCGAGAAGCCGCCGGGGGCCGGCAGGATCGCGTCTTCCAGTTCGGCCTTGCCGGTGAACACATCGTGCAGCGTGATCTTGGGGTGCAGGTTCAGCACCACATCGAGGTTGGCGAGGCCGAGGTCGGCGTCGAGCACCAGGACACGCTCGCCCCGGCGCGTCAGCGCGGCGGCCAGATTGGCGGAGATGAAGGTCTTGCCCACACCACCCTTGCCGCTGGTCACGGCGATCGTGCGCGCGCGGCGGCCACCGGCAGGCGGGCTGGGTCGGGCGGCGGAATCGTTCGGGGCGTTCATGTCAGGGCAGTCATTCAAGATCCTGGAACTGGGAGGTGCCAAAAAGCAGGCTCTTCTCCTCGGCGCTGACTTCGTAAACCGCCGCCGGCTCCAGGCAGACGCGGTTGCGACCTTCGGTCTTGGCACGGTAGAGCTGGCGGTCGGCGCGCTCGATCCACAACGGAACCGATGAGCGAACCCATTGCGGCGCGAAGGCACCGCCGATGCTGATGGTGACCTGCACATCGGTCCCCGGAGCCACATTGACCGTGCGACGACTGACCTTGGTTCGGATGCGCTCGGCCACCACGTGTCCGAAGGCCGGGGGACAGTTCGGCAGGATGATCGCGAACTCTTCGCCGCCATAGCGGGCGACGGTGTCCATCGGGCGCACGCAATCCTGGAGTGCGGCCGCAACCGCCTTCAGCACCTGGTCACCGGCCGGGTGGCCGTGGGTGTCGTTGACCGCCTTGAAATGGTCGATGTCGGCCATCAACACCAGCGCTGGTTCACCTGCGCGTGCGACGCGGTCGATCTCGCGGACGATCGTCACCTCGAACTGACGCCGGTTGGCAAGACCCGTCAGCGCATCGCGGCTGGACAGCTCGCACAGCGCGTCGACCACAGCCTGCAGCCATGCCGTCGACCCCGGCGCGGCATCGACATGAACCTCGCGACCGGCCTGCTTCAATAGCTGCAGGGCGGTCTGAAGTTGCAGGTCACCCGGAGGTTCCACGTTCGACATGGGGTGTTCAGCGCGCACGGACGAGAGACATGAGCCGAGTCTAGCGGCGCGGCACGGTGTGGTGTCGCCGGGACAGGCACGCAAAACCGATCCACTTTCGCCCCTTCGCGGGAAGGTGCCAGCCCGGTCTCGGCTCAAGGTGGACGGCCATCAGCCGATAAGACTGCATGCACCCAGGTCTCGAAACCCCGGTTTCGGGCCGGTGACGCCCCGCCCGACCGGAGAGTTTGACGATGTCCGCCGTGATGCCCGCTTCAGCTCAAACCCGTTCCGACGCCTTCGTCGATCCCACCGAGCGCGACCTGCCCTTCGACAGGAACGACTTCGATCGGGTGCGCCGACTCATCTACCAGCGCGCCGGAATCAGCCTGGGGGATGGCAAGCAGGCGATGGTCTACAGCCGGGTGTCGCGACGTCTGCGGGACACCGGCCACGCCTCGTTCGCCGAGTACCTCCAGTGGCTGGAACAAGCGAGCGGCTCCGCGGCCGATACCGAGTGGCAGGAGTTCATCAACTGCCTGACGACCAATCTGACGTCCTTCTTTCGCGAGGACCATCATTTCACCGCCCTCGTCGACGACCTGCGCGCCCGCTCCAGCGGCAGCATCCGCATCTGGTGCAGCGCCGCGTCCACCGGCGAGGAGCCCTACTCCATCGCGATGACGGTGAACGAGGCGCTCGGCGCCAATCATGGCGCCCGGATGATCGCAAGCGACATCGACACCAATGTGCTGGCCAAGGCCGGCAGCGGTGTGTACCCGCTGGATTCACGCGGCCTGTCACCAGAGCGGCTGCGCCAGCATTTCCTGCGCGGCAAGGGTGCACAGGCGGGCTTCATACGCATCAAGCCTGAACTCGCCCGAATGATCGAATTCCGGGTGCAGAACCTGATGGACGCGCGATGGTCCCTCGGCGATCCGTTCGACATCGTGTTCTGCCGCAACGTCATGATCTATTTCGACGCCGCGACACAGCGCAAGGTGCTCGAGAAGATCCACGCGACGATGAAGCCGCAAGGCCTGCTGTACGTCGGCCATTCCGAGAATTTCACCGAGGCGCGGCATCTGTTCCGGCTGCGCGGCAAGACGATCTACGAGCGCGTCTGAGACAACTTCCCATGAACATGCCGATTGGCCAGAACCCATTTTCAAGCTCTGCGTTGTCGAGGCCGCGGCCCTCGCCACTGGCGGGAGGCAGCTCGAGTCCGGGCATCGGTCAACCCGCTCCCGGTTCAAGACTCGCGCGGCTGCGGGCTCAGACGCCGAAGCCAGGCCAGGCCTCCTTCTTCTTCTATGAAGCGCATTTCAAGAGCGATGCGGTGAAGGTCCTGCCCGGTGAGTACTACGTCGACAGCGAAGACCTGCTGATCATGACCACGCTGGGGTCGTGCATCGCCGCATGCCTGTGGGATCGCAACGCCCGAGTTGGCGGCATGAACCACTTCATGCTGCCCGACGGCGTCGGCGACTCGGGCCGCTACGGGTCGTACGCGATGGAATTGCTGATCAACGAGATGCTCAAGCTGGGTGCCTCACGATCGGGCATGGAAGCCAAGGTCTTCGGAGGAGGTGCGGTGATCAGCGGCATGAGTTCACTGAACGTTGGCGAACGCAACACGACCTTCGTGCTCGATTACCTGAAGACCGAACGCATCACCGTGGTGTCGAAGGACGTGCTCGATATCTATCCGCGCAAGGTGTGCTTCCTGCCGGCCAGTGGCAAGGCGATGGTCAAGCGACTGGCTCCGACGAGCACCGATGCGTTGATGGCACAGGACAAGGTGGCAGTCGAACGCGCGGTCAAGTCGACCAGCGCGGGCGGCTCGGTGGATCTGTTCTGAATCTGACTTGAATCCCTGTTGAAGACGGCTGAAAAATCATGGCAAAGACACGTGTGGTGGTGGTGGACGACTCGGCTCTCGTGCGTGGGCTGTTGACCGAAATCATCAATCAGCAGCCCGACATGCAGTGCGTCGGCGCTGCGGCCGATCCGTTTGTGGCACGCGAGATGATCCGTGAGTTGAATCCGGACGTGATCACGCTCGACGTCGAAATGCCACGCATGGACGGCATCGATTTCCTGGGCAAGTTGATGCGGTTGCGGCCGATGCCGGTGGTCATGGTGTCGACGCTGACCGAGCGCGGAGCGGACGTCACCCTGCGTGCGCTGGAACTGGGCGCGATCGACTTCGTCGCCAAGCCGAAGATCGGTGTCGCCGACGGCCTGAAGCTGCTGGCTCACGACATCACCGACAAGGTGCGCATCGCCGCCAAGGCGCATCTGCGTCGCCCCGCTCCACCACCGCCGGCCGGTACGGCACCGAGACCGATCACGCCCCCCAGCTCGATCGGCCGCCTGTCGACCGAAAAGATCATCTTCATCGGCGCCAGCACCGGCGGCACCGAAGCCACCAAGGAAGTGCTGGTGAACCTGCCGGCCGACTCGCCGGCCATCGTGATCACGCAGCACATGCCACCCGGTTTCACCAAGAGCTATGCCGCCCGTCTCGATGGGCTGTGCAAGGTCCGTGTGGCCGAAGCGCGCAACGGGGACCGCATCCTGCCAGGGCACGCCTACATCGCACCGGGTGGCTTCCACCTCAGCGTCGAGCGCAGCGGCGCCAACTACATCGCCCGCGTGCAGGACGGCGAGCCGGTGAACAGGCACAAGCCGTCGGTCGAAGTGCTGTTCAAGTCGGCCGCCCGCGTGGTGGGACCGAACGCGCTGGGCCTGATGCTGACCGGCATGGGCGCAGACGGCGCCACGGCGATGCGGGAAATGCGTGACGCCGGCAGCTACAACCTGGTGCAGGACGAAGCCAGTTGCGTCGTGTTCGGCATGCCGCGCGAAGCGATCGCAGCCGGTGCAGCCCATGAAGTGCTGTCGCTGACCCAGATCGCACCGAAGCTCATCGAGCGACTGCGCAGCACCTCGGGCATGTCGATGAACCGGGTGTGATTGCCTGCCGAGCGCAATGCACTATCCGGCTGGCAGAAACAGCGCCTGCAGATCGTTCAGGAAGTCGTAGCCGCGCGGCGTCGGCTTGATCCAGTTCGGCTCACGATCGAGCAATCCTCGGCGCACCGCATCGTCGAGCGCCCGCTCGATCGAACTCAGCGGGAGCCCGGTGCGTTCGGTGTAGCGCGCCAGCTCGACCCCTTCCTTCAGGCGCAGGCCGTTCAGCATGAACTCGAACGGCAATTGCTTGCGCGGCACCTCTTCATCCTGCGCCACCGCGTGACCGGCGAAAGCCTGAGCCATGTAGTTCGCCGGGTCCCGGAAACGCACCTGACGCACCACCCGATGCGGATAGCTGAGCTTGCTGTGCGCGCCAGCCCCGATACCGACGTAGTCGCCGAACTGCCAGTAGTTCAGGTTGTGCGCGCAACGGTGCGCGGGGCGGGCAAACGCCGAGACCTCATAGCGAGACAGCCCGGCAGCTTCGGTGTGCTGAGTGATGAGGTCGAGCATGTCGAACGCACTGTCGTCGTCGGGCAGCGCCAGCGGTCCCGCCGGCGGGTGCTTGGCGAACAGCGTGTTCGGCTCGATCGTCAGCTGATAGATCGACAGGTGCGGCGGCTTGAACGACAACGCCGTGGCGAGGTCGCTTTCCAGCTCTGCCAGGGTCTGGCCGGGCAGCGCGTACATCAGGTCGAGGTTGTAGGTGTCGAAGGCTTCGCTCGCCTCGGCCAGCGCCGCCCGCGCCTGCGCGCCGTCGTGGACGCGACCCAGCGCGCTCAGCTTGGCGTCGTCGAAGCTCTGCACGCCGACCGACAGCCGCGTGACGCCGGCCGCCCGGTAGGCGCGAAAACGGTCGCGCTCGAAGGTGCCCGGGTTCGCCTCCAGCGTGATCTCGCAGCCCGGCTCCAGCGGCAGCCGGGCGCGGATGTCGGCGATCAGTTGCCCGATGCTGTCGGGCGCGAACAGACTCGGCGTGCCGCCGCCGATGAACACCGTGTGAATGCGGCGTCCCCATATGAACGACAGCGCCGCTTCAAGGTCGCAGCGCAGCGCATCAAGGTACCTTGACTCGGGCAGCGCTGCAGCGGCTGAAGCACGGTACTCGTGAGAGTTGAAGTCGCAGTACGGGCACTTCTTCAGGCACCAGGGCAGATGCACGTAGAGCGACAGCGGCGGCAGCGCCGCGAGGCTCAGGGTGCCAGGGCGAAGGTAACGGGCGAGCAGCTGAGCCGGATCGACGCTCACACCCTCCGCGGCGACCTCGGCCGCGCCGGCAGGCACGATCGGAATCTCAGCCAAGGCCCCAGACCTCGCGCATCTGCCGCAGCATGTCGCGCGATGCCACGCCGCGGTGACTGAGCTCGTTCTTCTCGGCAGGCGTCAACTCGGCGACCGAGCGCTGCAACTCGGGAATGAACAGCAGCGGGTCGTAGCCAAAGCCCGCGTCACCGCGCGCCGCAGGCAGGATCAGCCCGGGCCAGCGTCCCAGCGCGACCAGCGGTTGCGGGTCATCGGCCGAACGCACCGCCACCAGCGCACAGACGAAGCGGGCGCGGCGATCGGCCTCGGCCGTGGCACCGGCAAGCTGTTCGAGCAGCACGCGGTTGTTGGCGGCATCGCCCTTCGGCTGACCGGAGTCTTCGGCAAAGCGCGCCGAACGCACGCCCGGTTTGCCGCCAAGCGCATCGACGCACAGACCCGAATCGTCGGCGATCGCGGCGCCCTGCGCGTGGTGTGCCGCATGGCGCGCCTTTGCGAGCGCGTTCTCGATGAAGGTCAGGTGCGGCTCATCCGCCTCTGCGATGCCGAGGTCGCTCTGCCGCACCAGGGTAAGCCCAAGCGGTGCGAACAGAGCCTGCAGCTCCGCGAGCTTGCCTGCGTTGCTGGACGCGAGCACCAGCCTCACGGACTCACCGGCTCACAGGCCGAGCGCGCGACGCTGCGCGGCTACCAGATCGCGAATGCCCTGGTCGGCAAGCTGCAGCAGCTGGTTCATCTCCTCACGCGAGAACGACGCACCCTCGGCGGTGCCCTGCACTTCGACGAAGCCGCCCGAGCCGGTCATCACGACGTTCATGTCGGTGTCGCAGGCCGAGTCCTCGATGTATTCGAGGTCGAGCAATGGCACGCCATCGACGATGCCGACCGACACCGCCGCGACAAAATCGCGGATCGGCGATGCACCCAGCCTGCTCTGCGCGATCAGCCCGCTGACCGCGTCATGCGCTGCGACGAACGCGCCGGTGATCGCGGCGGTTCGCGTGCCGCCATCGGCCTGGATCACGTCGCAGTCGAGCGATATCGTGCGCTCGCCGAGCGCTTTCAGATCGAACACGCAGCGCATCGAACGGCCGATCAAGCGCTGGATTTCCTGCGTGCGTCCGCTCTGCTTGCCCTTGGCCGCCTCGCGGTCGCTGCGGGTGTGGGTGGCGCGAGGCAGCATGCCGTATTCGGCAGTGACCCAGCCTTCTCCGCTGCCGCGCTTGTGCGGCGGCACCTTCTCCTCGACCGAGGCAGTGCACAGCACCTTCGTGTCGCCGAACTCGACCAGCACCGAGCCTTCGGCGTGCTTCGTGTAGCGCCGCGTGATGCGGACCGGCCGCAGCGCATCGACGCTCCGGCCTTGCGTGCGTTCAAAACCCATGGCGGGCTCCTTCAGTTTTTCTTCTTCTGGGACGAGCGCCGGATGGCGTCGTTAATTTCCTTGATCGAGCGCTCGATCTCGGCATCGTCGAGGTCGTCGGTGGCGTCGTGACCGAGCACACTGGCCTGGATGGTCGAGGCGAACACGTCGTCGCCCAGTTCCTCGGTCGACACGCCGGAGCCGCCCTGCTCGGCTTCGGAGCCTTCCCACTCGACGGCCATCACCGACACGTTGTCGCACTTCGGGCCACCATTGCGCAGCGCCTGCTCCACCAGTTCAGGCACCGCTTCGGCAATCGACTGCCGGCCCAGTTGCTCGGTGATCGATTCGTCGGTGACCGTGCTCCACAAGCCGTCGGAGCACAGCATCAGACGATCGCCGCCTTGCAGCGTGAACGGGCCCGCGGTGTCGATCACCGGCTTGCCCGGACTGCCGAGGCAAGTGAACAGCACGTTGCGATTCAGGCGTTCGCGCATCGGCACGACCGAATGCAGCGCATCCTGAAGCTCAGAGTACGAATGGTCGCGTGTGCGTGCGATCAACTTGCCTGCGCGCACCATGTACAGACGCGAATCGCCACAATGCGCCCAATAGACCGAGTCGCCCTGAAGCACACAGGCGACCACTGTCGTTCGGGGCGTGTCGCTCAGCGCCTTTTGCGCGGAATAGCGCAGCAGTTGCTGATGCCCGGCCAGGATCGCCTGGTTCAGAAATGCCATGGGATCGGCAATCGTCGGCTTGGACGCCTGCTGAAACAGCGCCGACATCGTCTGCAACGCGAGTTGAGATGCGACCTCGCCCTCGGGGTGCCCACCCATGCCGTCTGCCAGCGCGAAAAGACCGGAATCGCGGGTATACGAATACCCCATGCGGTCTTCGTTCTTCTCGCGACCACCCTTGCGGCTGACTTGATAAATGGAAAAACGCATCAGGAAACCTCAGGCATGCACCAGCAGCACCGGACGCTCACGCTTTCGCGCCGGTGGTCAGGTTTTCCAGTTGGAGTTTGAGCCGCTCGCCGAAGCTCAGCTTCGTGTAGCGCCGTTCGGTCTCGCGCGCCAGTTCCTTCTGCAACGCGAACACGCTTTGCGGTCGCGACAGCGGATCGAGCGACATGCACCATTCGGTCACTTCAAGCAGGTTGTCCGAATACACATTGCGCAAACGCGACAAGCTGAGCGCCAGACGGTCCTTCTCGATGCGCTGCGGCGAATCGTTCGGAGGGTACCCCTGCATGCAGGCATAGATGCACGCGCCGATGGCATAGATGTCGGTCCATGGCCCCAGCGTGCCGTCACGCCTGTACATCTCGGGCGCTGCGAACCCCGGCGTGTACATCGGTCGGATGAAATTGCCTTCCTTGCTCAGCACCTCGCGCGCAGCGCCAAAATCAAGCATCACCGCGCGGTTGTCGTTGGTGATGAAGATGTTGGCCGGCTTGATGTCCAGATGCAGCATCTTGTGCTGATGCACGATGCGCAAGCCGCGCAGGATCTCGTCGAACAGAGAACGGATGGTCGACTCGCGGAACACCTTGTCGCGTTTCAGGTCGCGCGCAGTGACGATGAAATCCTGCAGCGTTTCGCCCTGCAGGTAATTCATCACCATGTAAACGGTTTCGTTCTCGCGGAAGAAATTCAGCACCGAGACCACGCTCGGATGCGAGATCTGCGCAAGCGAGCGCCCCTCTTCGAAAAAACTCTTGAGTCCGAGGCGGTAGAGCGGCTGCTTTTCGGGCTTGACCCGCGGGGTCAGTTCGCCTGGTGAACGTTCAGCCAGCGACGACGGCAGGTATTCCTTGACTGCCACCATGTGCCGCTGCGCGTCTTCCGCGAGGTACACGACACCGAACCCGCCAGCCGCCAGCTTCTTGACGATCTGGTAGCCGCCGACCACGGTGCCTGAAGGCAACGGAGCAGGCTTCAGCTTTGACATAATCGGGTGTTTGCACAGGGTGAAATTCAAATGCCAGTCTACAGCATGACCGGCTACGCGAGCGCCACCGCAGGCGCTCCAGAAGCACTGGCTTCCACGTCCATCTCGGACCTTCCTAACACCCGATCCAACTCGGCGGCGCGAGCCAGCGTCACCGTCGAATTGAGGTCGGTCAATGCCCGTTTTCTGGACCTGAACCTGCGTCTTCCAGACGAACTGAGGGCACTCGAACCCTCTCTGCGCGAATTGCTGACCACATCGTTCCGGCGCGGCAAGGTCGAGTTGAGGCTGAACGCGCAGACAACCTCCGACACGGCCTGGCCCCAGCCACAGCCCGAACAGTTGAACCGCCTGTCTCACGTGCAGGGAACGATCCGCGGCTGGTTGCCGACCGCCCGGGAGCTGTCCGTCAACGAGGTGCTGAACTGGTGCAAGGCCGGCTCAGTGACCGAACGCCTGGACGAAGCCGCACTGGATGCCACCCGACATGCGATCGATGGCCTGCGTGAAGCCCGCGCCCGTGAGGGCCGGCGTCTGGTCGATGTGCTGATGGACCGCGTAGAGCGATTGCGCGAACTGGCCGCGCGAGCCGAGCCCCTGGTACCGGCGACTGTCGAGCGCCAGCAGAAGAAGTTCCTTGAACGCTGGCAGGAAGCGCTTGCGCAGGCCGGTGCGACCCAGACCGTGTCACGAGAGGCGCTTCAGGAGCGCGCCTTGAACGAAGCCGCAGCGTTCGCGATTCGCATCGATGTGGCCGAGGAACTGGCCCGACTGCGATCACACCTCGACGAAGTGGCCCGCATGCTCAAGGCAGGTGGCGAAGTGGGCAAGCGGCTGGACTTCCTGATCCAGGAGTTGCTGAGAGAAGCGAACACGCTGGGCTCCAAAGCATCTTCGCTCGAGCTCACCAACATCTCGCTGGACATGAAGGTGCTGATCGAACAACTGCGCGAACAGGTGCAGAACATCGAGTAGGAGCGGATGCCGCGCATTGCCGTGCAAAAACTGCCAGTGCCTGCGTGGCTGCTGGCGCTGGTGTGCGGGGTCGCCGCAGCGCAGGCTCCCACGTTGACTCTCGAGTCGCTGCCGCGGCCGGCGTCCCCGCCAGCGGAAGTCGGGCCGATCGTGCCGTCCCAGGTGCTGCGCTGGCGCCAGGAAGCGCTGGCCTTCGAATATGGCGACGGCGTGCCACGCGATCTGGTGCGCGCAGCCGAGCTGTATTGCCGGGCGGCACGTTTCGGCGATCCCGAGGCGCAATACAACCTGGCCTGGATGCTGACCCACTCGCGCGGCATCGAGCGGGACGATGCGCAAGCGGCGCATCTGTTCGCGGCCGCGGCCGAACAAGGCATCACGCAAGCGCAGAACATGTTGGCCGCGATGGGAGCGCCCCGGGGTCCAACACCGGCGTGCCTGCTTCCACCCGAATCCGACCCTGGGCCTGTCACCCAAGACCATCCCGTGTCTGGCGCGCGGCAACTGCGTTCCTCGGCACTCCAGCCGCCCCCTCCTGTGCCGGCCAACGCACCTGCGCAGATCGTGAATTTCGTGACGATCGTCGCCCCGGAATACCAACTGGCACCGCACTTGGTATTGGCTGTGATGGCGACTGAATCCAACTTCGACCCCTGGGCGGTTTCGCCGAAGAACGCGCAGGGCTTGATGCAGCTCATTCCGGACACTGCGGCGCGCTTCAAGGTCAAGCGCATTGCCGACCCGGTGCAGAACATCCGGGGTGGCATGGCCTACCTCCGCTGGCTGCTGGCTTACTTCCAGGGAGACCTGTCACTGGTACTTGCCGCCTACAACGCCGGCGAGGGAGCCGTCGATCGCTATGGCGGAGTCCCACCCTACGCCGAGACCCGTTCGTATGTGCGCCGCATCATCTCGGCAATGGGCGGACAACGATCGCATCCGTTCGATCCGACGGTGGTCAAGCCATCGGCAGCCCTGACATCGTCGCGACAGGGACCGGGACTGCAAGCGCGCTGACAAGGCACGCCGGCAGAAGCGGCCTCGCTCTCGCGAAAACCGCCCCTTGACGTGTCGACAGAACGCGCACATCTCCCCGTGTCTGTGTGGGATTTAATGACAGCCGTGCCCGCATAGATCTTCCGGGCTGACAGTTTCAAATTTCCAAGCGATGATCTAACGCCGAGAGCAATGCGGCGCGAAGTCTTTTCATTTCTGGCTGGCTTTACGCTGCCCCAACGACTTGATCAATAACATGCAAAACACCAAAACCATACTGTCCGCATTGATGATTGCAGTGCTGGCCACGGGGTGCATTAACGAAAAACCAGAAGACCAGATCAAGTCAGCAAAAGAATATATAAGCAAGAAAGATAATAAGTCTGCACTGATTCAGGTCAAGAATGCCCTGCAACAGAACCCAAGCTTGGCTGAAGGACGTTACTTGCTGGGCAACCTTCTCCTTCAAGAGGGTAATGCGTCTGCGGCGGAAATCGAATTTCGCAAGGCACTTGCATCTAAATATCCAGAAAGTATCGTCGTACCTGCGTTGGCCCGATCCATGGTGATGTTGGGTCAGTCCAAGAAACTGATCGAACAATTCGGTTCAACTCGATTCAATATAGCGGCGGCGGACGCCAGTCTGCAAACTTCGCTCGCTGAAGCTCACGCCAGTCTGGGCAAAATCGATCTTTCGGAAGCAGCCCTGAACGCATCGCTTGCAGCCGACCCCGGCTATGTGCCGGCGCTCATGCTGCGCGCGAGACAAAAGGCAGCCGCCCGCGATTTCGATGCTGCACTATCGACCATGGACGGGGTGCTTGCCAAGGCGCCAAGCAATCCTGAAGCCTGGAAATTGAAGGGCGACCTTCTGCTGTATGGCAAGAACAAGCTGGAAGATGCTCTGACTGCCTACAGAAAATCACTGGAGGTTGATCCGAAATTCGCAGCCAGTCATCTGTCCATTTTGACCGTTTTGATGTACCAAAACAAAATGGACGAAGCAACAAAACAGCTTGGTGAATTGAAAGCTATTGCAGCCAAGGCACCAGAAACAAAATATGCAGAAGCTCAGCTGGCTTATCAGAAAAAGGACTACAAAACAGCCAAGGCAGTCGCGCAGGACCTGCTGAGACTTTCTTCGAAGAATCCTCGAATTCTGCAAATGGCCGGAGCCATCGAATTTCAAACCAATTCACTGGCACAAGCTGAAAGCTATCTGACCCTTGCGCTCGATGCTGAACCCAAAAACTTCTTGACGCAAAAATTATTGATTTCGACTTACCTGCGGTCGGGACAAACAGCCCGGGCGCTGACCACGCTGAATGCCACCAAGGGCAAGGACGGTCTTGATCCAAGATTTTTCGCGCTCGCCGGCCAGGTTTACCTGCAAAGCGGAAATGCCAAGGAGGCCGAGGAATACTTTGCCAAGGCACTGAAATTCGATCCCGATAACGTGGCAACGCGCACGTCAATGGCATTGACGCACCTGGCGGCGGGGAACAGCGACAGCGGGTTGGACGAACTGGAGAACATCGCCGACTCCGACGCCGGAACGACAGCCGACATGGCACTCATCAGCGCGCACTTGAGGCGCAAGGAGTACGACAAGGCGCTGGCCGCCGTCTCCAAGCTGGAGGCGAAGCATCCGGACAAGCCCGTCGCCGCCAACCTCCGAGGCCGAATCCGGCTGGCCATGAAAGACAACTCGGGCGCTCGAAAGAGCTTTGAACAAGCCTTGTCGATTGATCCGTCCTACTTCGCAGCAGCGGCGAGCTTGGCGGCGCTGGACATGAACGAAAAGAAGCCGGACGACGCCAAGAAACGGTTTGAAAACCTGCTGGCCAAAAACCCCAAGAACGGGCAAGCGCTGATGGCGCTGGCCGAACTCGCCGCCGTGCAGGGGGCGGGCAAAGACGAGGTAGCGGCGCTCCTGACCAAGGCTATCGATGCAAATCCGACCGAGGTGTCACCCCGTCTCGTTCTCATCGATTTGTACCTGCGAAAAAACGAACCTAAACTTGCGATCGCGGTCGCCCAGAGCGCCGTGAGCGCGCTGCCATTGAGCATGGAGTTGCTCGACGCCTTGGGAAGAGCCCAGCAGGCCTCTGGCGACCTGAATCAGGCTGCATCCACGTTCGCGAAGCTGGTCTCTGAACAACCCCAGTCGCCAGTGGCACATCTGCGCCTGGCTGGTACTCAGCACGCCAAGAAGAACCCGCAGGGAGCTGAACAAAGCGTGCGCAAGGCGCTTGAAATAAAGCCCGATTTCCTTGATGCGCAGCGCGCCCTGATTCTTTTGAACGTCGAAGCCCAGAAATACCCAGACGCCATAGCCGTCGCGCGCACCATTCAAAAACAGCGCCCGCAAGAAAGTACGGGATTTGCGTTTGAAGGCGATATATACGCAGCGCAGAAAGATTGGAGCTCCGCGGTAACAAGCTACAGCGCCGGCCTGAAATTGGTCTCATCCTCGGAATTGGCGAGCAAGATCTATATCGCAACCAGGGAATCCGGTAAGCTGGCGGACGCAGAGCGTTTCGCGGCAACGTGGATCAAAGCGCATCCGAAGGACGCCCGATTCATGTTCTATCTGGCCGAAGCGGCTACGTTGCGGAAGGACTATGCAGCGGCCGAGAAGCAGTACCTGGAAGTACTGGAGAGCCAGCCTGAAAATGCGCCAGCACTGAACAATCTCGCATGGGTGAGCCGGCAATCGCACAAAGACAATGCGATCACTTACGCAGAGAAAGCGAATCGGTTGGCGCCGAACCAACCTGCATTCATGGATACCTGGGCCATGCTGCTGTCGGACAAGGGTGAGCACACCAAGGCAATTGACCTTCAGACAAAGGCACTCGCTGCGCAACCATCCAACGCCTCGTTCAGGCTGAACCTGGTCAGGATTTATCTCGCGGCAGGCGAAAAGGCCAAAGCCAAGGCCGAGCTGGATGAATTGGCCAAGCTGGGCGAACAGAATCCATCCCATACGGAGGTGCTGGAGTTGCGAAAGGCTCTGTGAAACCGTCTGGCTCCAGCTGAAACGGCTCAAACTCTGGTGGATGTCCTGCCCGAAGCAAGGACAGGTTCAACCTCGGGCCGCAAAGACGAGCAACCTTATAAGTACCGCACGGGATCCCTTGATGCTGCCCCTACACAAGATCATCTGGCATGAGTGGCGCGAGACTCGCGACCCGGTACGCGTGCCTGAGCCCTCTGAAGCAATGGAGAACGTCGAGCAGATCCGGGCGTACGTGAAAGCCTACGAGTGGGGTGGGCCGACATCTGCGCTGCAACTGCACCACCTGCGCGAACTGTCAACGATGATCAAGCCAGGAGACACGGTGCTTGATCTCGCCTGCGGACCCGGGCCGCTCCTACTCGAACTGGCACCGCTCTATCCCAATTGCAAGTTCATCGGGGTGGACCTTTCTCGCCCGATGCTCGAGGTGCTGCGCGAACAGGCGGCTGCGCGTGGACTGCTCAACGTCGAGGTCCTTTATGAGGACATACGAACGCTGCCAAGCCTTCGCGGCAGGAAGGTTGATCTGGTAATGACGACCTCAGCGCTGCACCACCTGCCAGACCTGGCCAGCCTGAGGCAGACGTTTCAACGACTGGAGAGCTTGCTGCCGGAGGATGGCGGCCTGTACGTCTTCGACTTCGGCCTGCTGAGATCGCCGCACACTCGCAAGCTGATGGTCGCCGAAGTGGCCAAGTTGGCACCGCCCATCACAGCCAAAGACTATGAACTTTCGCTGCAGGCTGCTTTTCCAGTCGGTGAGGTGTTGCGCATGGCCCGTGAGGAGTTGCGCAGGCCTGTCGTCGCGCGGCTGAGCAGCTTTGTCGATTTCTTCTATTTCCTGCAGACGGCGCCGCGCGCCAAGGCGCCCGAAACCATAGAAACATACATGGCAGGCATTTGGGCCGGTCTTTCCGCCGCCATGAAAATGGAGTACCTGATGTTGCGCACGATGCGGCGAAAGCGCTGAATTCACCTGTGGGTGAGACACCGAGACTGGAAATATCCCTGGCAAGCATCAGGTGCTCGGTGAATCTCTCGCAAATCGAACGGTGCAATCTGTCGGATTAATTTACACCCCCTAGCTTGCAGTGATGCTGAATGAATGTAAGTTGTTGTTTTGTATGGGATAAGCTTGGTTGGCACAGGTCATGCTTTTGAGAGGTGCAAGCCGCCTCTTGCGACCCCAACCGTTACTTAGGAGATACCGTGAAATCAACAACCCTCGCCAAGAAAGTCCTCGGCATGGCAGCCGTTTCGGCAGCCCTCGGTGCCGTTTCGATCCCTGCATTTGCCGCCAACTACGCTGACTTCACCATCAACGAGAACTCCGTTGCTGGTACGGGC
This sequence comes from Rhizobacter sp., assembly GCA_046154125.1. Lineage (GTDB taxonomy): Bacteria > Pseudomonadota > Gammaproteobacteria > Burkholderiales > Burkholderiaceae_C > PBB1. The sequence continues at coordinate 20,228 of JBJXEJ010000138.1, forward strand.
GGAGCAGCCAACTCTGCCTTGGTCGCCGACCGTCTCAACGGCCTGTACACCGAGGTGTTCACCCCGGTCTTCACGGACGCTACCCACGGTACGTTCTCGACCACTGCGCGATTCAACATCAGCGCCTACTACAACAATGACGTTCTGGTGCCGGGCGCTCTGGGCTGCGGCTTCGGCCTCTGCTACAACATGTACGCCGATTTCGTTTCGACGGGCACGTTCACGATCGTCGCCGGAACAGTCTTTTTCACCGGTCTGACCGCAGGCGCAGACCTGTATGTCGATCCTGATCAGAATATCGGTACCGCCAACACCAAGCTTGCCTCCACCACGACCTTGGTCGCTGGCGACGGTAACTTTGCCACGGGTCTGGCAAGCGGCAATTTCGAGATCGTTTTCGGTGACGTGTCACTGACGACAGACGGCGAGGCTTTCTTCGTCGCTCCGCGTCCGTTCTACCTGACGCTTGACGTCAACGGCAACTTCACCGAGAACCCGCTGGAAGGTCGTTCCGTTTCCGGTTCGGCGAACGCGTTCTTCGTTCCAGTGCCAGAGCCAGGTTCGCTGGCTTTGCTCGGAGTTGGTCTGCTCGGCGTCGCGGCCTCTGGCCGTCGCCAGCGCAAGGCATAAGCGCCTGATCCGCTAAAGCATGAAACCCCCAGTCGGCAACGACTGGGGGTTTTTGTTTGTGCGGGCGGCTATTCGCAGTGTTCCTCGTACAAGCGTTGCCCATGCATTGCCCCGTCGCGGGGCATCGGCAAAGTAATTCCCCTTCATCTTTCTGGTCGACTGCCGAGATTTACCAAACCGGCATTGCACTGCCAGGACCCCATCTTCTTGGTCTCACGAGAAACCAATATCGACATGCCTCCATCGTGACATGCAAAGTTGACCGGGGTCGCCTCGGTTTCCCTCTCAAAATCACGTTGCCAGAACCGCTCGCCGCATGGAGTTAAAGTTCATCATGACTCCCGTCTCGTCCAAGAAGTCCAAAGACGAAATCGCTCTGGCCTACAAGTCGGAACCTTGGTGGTACGACGTCCGCGGCTTCTTTATCCTCACGTTTGCCTACAACAGCACGCTGGGCGAGCAGTTGCGCTTCTTCGGGCCAAACTTCGGCACGCGGCATCTTGAAGTTGCTTGCGGAACCGGAACTTTGCTCGAACTGATCTTTTATTGGCGCCGCTGGAAGAAACTCCCCAGCGTCCATGTCGTCGGTGTCGACTACGCCGAACCCATGCTTGCCGGGGCCAGGCATCGTTTTGCCGGCAAGCCGGGCCTTGAATTCCTGCACGCCGACGTCGCAGAGATGCCCTTTACGGTGGGTTCGTTCGACACGGCGAACGTGGCGAACGCCGTGCATTGCTTTCCCGATGTTGACGGTGGGCTGCGCGGTGTGCTTCGGGTCCTCAAGCCTGGCGGGACGATGGCTGCAAACGTGTTGCTGTTCCCTCGCAGTCGCTGGCCGCTGGGTGCCATTGCCGAACGCATCAACAGGTGGGGCATTCGAAAAGGTATTTTGTATACCCCGTATGAACGCGATGATATTCGTCATCGAATCATTGATGCCGGCTTTGAAATAGATTCCGAGGCAGTTTCCGGAAACTGCTACAACGTCTTGGCCCGCAAGCCAGCGGCGAAATAATCGCCTCTTCTTGAGAAGAATCCGGTTGAAAGACCTCAGCGAATTCGATTATTCGGCCGCCTTTTCCCGCAATCTCGGCTGGGTCACTCAGGCCGAACAAGCCGCATTGCGCAGCGCCCGCATTGCCATCGCAGGACTCGGCGGAGTGGGTGGCGGCCACCTGCTGACCCTGTGCCGACTGGGAATCACACGATTCAACATCGCTGATTTCGATCAGTTCGAGGTCCACAACTTCAATCGTCAGGCCGGTGCGTCGATGTCGACGCTGGGACAACCGAAGGTCGACGTTCTGACGCGTCTGGCGCTTGACGTGAATCCCGGAGCAGACATCAAACCGTTCGCCAACGGGGTGACGCCGGAAAATGTCGGTGCGTTCTTGCAAGGCGTCGATCTCTATGTCGACGGCATCGATTTTTTCGCGATCGAGGCCCGACGAATGGTGTTCGCTGCCTGTCGCGAGCGAGGCATACCGGCCCTGACTGCCGCGCCGCTCGGGATGGGGGTTTCGCTGCTCTATTTCGATCCGAAAGGCATGAGCTTCGAAGACTACTTTCGACTGGAAGGCTGCGATACCCAGGAGCAATATGCCCGCTTCATCGCCGGCTTGTCCCCAGCGATGCTGCAACGTGGGTATCTTGTCGCTGCTGACGCCGTCAACTTCAAAGAGAAACGGGGCCCGTCGACCATCATGGCTTGCGATCTGTGCGCTGGCGTGATGGGCACTGCGGCGCTGAAGGTGCTTCTGGGTCGAGGAAAACTGCGGGCAGCCCCCTGGGCGATGCAATTCGATGCCTACCGGCAAAAGCTGAGTTTCACGTGGCGCCCGTTCGGCAATGCCAATCCACTGCAGCAATTGCTGCTGAAGCTGATACGTCCCAGGCTCACGGGAACCGCTTGACAGCGAAAAGTCGGAACCAATTCAAGCAGTCTGAATAGTCAGTCAACAGTCTCGGCCCAACCTAGTAATTGGGCTCGGCATCGTGGATGGACCATTCCTCCGATGCATCGGCCACTTCGCTCGTGCGAGACAACGTCCCAGGTACGGTGTGATGCTGCTCCATGCCTTCGATGCTGCGACGCCAGTCATTGCCGGGGTTCTCGACACGAAAACCGAAGTACGGGCCGCCCTTGGCCGAGATGCAGCGAACCACAACTGCCTCGGTTGTCGCGACCAAGCCAAGGCCCAGTTGAACTGAGACAAAGCCGCGCAACTGATCGGGCAACGGAATCTTGGCTCTCGCAAGAAAACCGTTGAGCGAGGCGTCTATGACCTCCAGCTCGACCGCCTGACTGCCGCCCTCGCCGGTGAAATCGAGCCGAGCAGGACACTTCAGCGAATACCGCCGGTGGCGGCGCAGCGGCTCGAGCAACACCGGACCATCGACAACAAACGGCAAGACATCGCCGTAGATTTCTTCGTGATAAATCGCCTTGAGTAATCGGCGGCGCCTCTCATCCAGTTGCTGAAAAACCCGGGTGCGATGGTTGAAGAAATGATCGAGCAGCGCAGGAGACATCACGGGATCGTTCGTCGTGAAGTAGGTCCGCTCAGGAAACCTGATGTTGGGCAGCGTGACCTTGGTGAAGTAATGGTGCAGGTTCTTGTTGGGCCGTCGCCCTTCATAAGCCTCATGAAACAGTCCCGGTGCCCCCTTCAGATCGAGCGTCGCACCGACCGCCGGTGCGCCGTTCGCAAAGTCATAGCTGTTCACGACGTCGGCCTGCAATCTCTGAAAAAACAGCAGCGCCTCGTACATCTCGATGTGCTTCGGGTTGACTGCAATGACGAGATGTCGCGTGTCGAAGTACGCAGTGCAGTATTCGTACATGAACTTCATGAGCGGAAACAAGATCGTCCCGCCAGTATCGCGAAAGCTCGGATGAACTGCCAGCGCAGAAATTTCGGCGATGCGTCCCGGCTGCGCACGCACGGCTGTCAGGTCGAACGCAGACTGCATCGGAAACCCGAAAACGCCCTCGCGAATGATGGACAACGTGCCGACTATTTGTTCATCGAACTTCGCAAAAAGCGTCGTCGTGGTGGGTAACGCGTGATACGGGGTCACCCGCAGGCCCGACGGATCAGGCTTCATGAAGCCGCTTGCCACATAAGCATCGTGCAAGAGCGCGAAACAGCCTTCCAACTCATCCTGCGTCGACGCGATTCCCAGGCTCAACCGGAGGTCCGGCGCGGGATTGCAATCGACCATCCTCCGAAAGAGGGCGAACCGCGTCTCGCGCGGCAGCCCTCCCAGCGCTGCGCGGGCAAGCCGCGGTATGCGCCGTGTCGGACGGGTTTCGGCGGAGTCGTTCATGTCGGGGTCGGCAAATGGTTGTAACCACGAAGCAAAGTGGTGCGTCTCCCTGTTTTGGGATAGTACAAGTGATTGCAAATTCGGCAATTGCACAAAAAGGGGATGAAAGCGCCCTCTCCGCACCAAGTGCGTCTGGCTCTTTTGGAATATCTTGGGGCAGTTAGCATCTTCGACAAGCTGAAGGAGTGCAGGGGCGCGTCATGCTGGATCCACAAACTTGAAAACATTGCCTCTTGCCTGGCGCAACCTGCTGCGCAACCGGCGGCGATCGCTAATGACATTGATCGCCATGCTGCTGGGACTGGTCGCCGTGCTGCTGTTTGGCGGATTCGTCACCGACATCAAGCACGGTCTGCAGTCCGAGTTCGTTCGGCGCACGGGTCACCTGCAGGTTCAACAGCAGGACTACTTTCGTCTTGGTAGCGGCAACCCGACGGCTTACGGCATAGCCAATTACCAGCGTGTCATCAAGGCCATCGAGCAAGACCCGGTGCTTGCGCCGATGCTGGCGGTATTGACACCCACGCTGCAGTTCGGAGGGATCGCCGGCAATTTCGCTGCCGGTGTTTCCCGAACGGTCTTCGTGAATGGCGTCGTGGTGGACGACCAGAACCGCATGCGCGCCTGGAACGACTACCAGATGCGCGTCCTCTCCCGTCACTTGTCGCTCTCGGGCTCTGAAACCGATGCGGCTGTGATTGGCACCGGCGTCGCCCGGGTACTTGAACTATGTACCGCGCTGAAGGTGCCCGATTGCGAGGCCAAGAATGAGGTGGCAGAGCCAGAAGCGCTCGGTGCTGACCTCCCGGCCGACATCGCTTCCTTGTCCGCTGCCCCGCGTGCATCGGCGGCGAACGTTGGATCAACAGACGGCGGTGGGCGGCGTATCGAACTGCTGGCAGGCAATGCGCGCGGAGCACCCAATGTGGCCACGGTCAACGTGATACGCGCCGAGTTCCAGGGTCTGAAGGAGCTCGACGACGTCTACGTGGGCCTGCATCTTTCACAGGCCCAGAAGTTGATCTTCGGCTCACGTCCGCCACAGGTGACGGCGATCGTTCTGCAGCTTCAACACACCTCGCAGATCCCGCTCGCCCGCGAGCGACTCGACGAACTCCTGAAGACGACATTGAAGGACGAGCCGCTGGCTGTCTTCGACTACGAGACGCTGAACCCCTACTACGGCCAGGCGCTGTCGATGTTCGCGTCGATCTTCGGTTTCATTTCGGTGCTGATCGGAGGAATCGTGTTGTTCACGGTCAGCAACACCATGAGCATGGCCGTCGTGGAACGCACCGTCGAGATCGGAACGCTGCGGGCCATCGGCCTGCGGCAAAAAGGCATCAAGGCCATGTTCGTCACCGAAGGCGTCGTGCTCGGGTGCTTCGGCGCGGTGCTGGGCATCGCTGCGGCACTCGGCTGCGCCTGGGCCATCAACCACCTCGGCCTGACGTGGATCGCTCCGGGTCGGATCGAACCGTCACCGCTGGCAGTGAGTCTCTCGGGTGAACACGCCATGATGATCGTCAGTGCGATCGGCCTGGTGATCGTGGCAGCCCTGTCGTCCATCCTGCCCGCCTCACGGGCCGCGCGGATGAACATCGTCGACGCACTGCGTCACGTCTAGGGGAAGGACCGGTCTTTGACGCCTGCCTGAAGCAATCAGAGCCGCACTGGCGGCAAGTCGGTGCAGGCGCCCTCGAACGCCTCGGCGGCGAGACCGATGGTTTCGCCAAGTGTCGGATGCGGATGGATGGTCTTTCCGATATCGACCGCGTCCGCGCCCATCTCGATGGCGAGCGCGATCTCTCCAATCATGTCGCCGGCATGCGTGCCGACGATGCCGCCGCCGACAATCGCGTGCGTGTCTTCGCTGAACAGCAGCTTGGTGAAACCCTCATCGCGACCATTGGCGATCGCACGGCCCGACGCGGTCCACGGGAACAGGCCTTTCCTGACCTTCACGCCCTGCGCCTTGGCTTCGTCCTCGGTCAGTCCGACCCACGCGACCTCGGGGTCGGTGTAAGCCACGCTCGGGATCACGCGGGCGTCGAAGACCGCGTTGCCCAGGTGCGCATCGCCAAGCTGCTCGCCGGCAGCAACTTCGGCGGCCACATGTGCCTCATGGACGGCCTTGTGCGCCAGCATCGGCTGACCGACGATGTCGCCGATCGCGAAGATATGCCGCACGTTGCTGCGCATCTGGATGTCGACAGGAATGAAGCCGCGATCACTGACAGCGACGCCGGCTTTCTCGGCGCCGATGCGTTTGCCGTTGGGAACGCGGCCGACCGCTTGCAGTACCAGGTCGTAGACCTGTTCCTTCAGCTTGCCCTCGCCTTCGAACTTCACCAGGATGCCGTCCTTTGTCGCCTCGGCGCCGACGGTCCTGGTCTTCAACAGGATGTTGTCGAAGCGCGGCGCGTTCAGCTTCTGCCACACCTTGACCAGGTCGCGGTCGGCACCCTGCATCAGGCCGTCCAGCATCTCGACCACGTCGAGTCGCGCGCCGAGCGTCGAGTACACCGTGTCCATCTCCAGGCCGATGATCCCGCCGCCGATCACCAGCATGCGCTTCGGGCTTTGCCTCAGTTCGAGCGCGCCGGTCGAGGTCACGACGCGGGGATCGTCCTTCGGGAAAAAAGGCAGCTTCACCGCCTCGGAGCCGGCCGCGATGATCGCGCGCTTGAACTTCAGCACCTGGACCTTGCCGTCGGCCATCGCGACGCTCAGGTGGAACGGGTCGACGAATTCGCCGCGGCCTTGAACCACCGTGACCTTGCGCATCTTCGCCATCGCCGCGAGGCCGCCGGTCAGCTTGCCGACGACCTTTTCCTTGTGGGCCCTGAGCTTCGCCAGGTCGACCGTCGGCTTCGAGAAACTGATGCCGAGCGATTCGAAATGCGAGACCTCGTCCATCACCGCGGCCACATGCAGCAGCGCCTTCGACGGGATGCAGCCGACGTTGAGGCAGACGCCGCCCAGCGTCGGGTAACGCTCGACCAGCACCACCTTCAGTCCGAGGTCGGCGGCGCGGAACGCGGCCGAGTAGCCGCCAGGCCCGGCGCCCAGCACCAGCAGATCGCATTCGAGGTCGGCAGCGCCGACGTAGGCCACGGTTGGCAGCGGCAAGTTTCCCTGCGCTCCGGGACTGCTGCGCACCGACGGCGGCGGACTGCCGGCCGCCAGTCGCTGCCCGGCCTCGCCGTCACCGAATGGGAGGGTGCCGCTCGCTGTATCCACCGTGGGCGCGGACTGGGCGCCGTTCGGCACAGGCGGCGCTGACGCGTGTGCTTCACCGGCGACCTCCATCGTCAGGATCACCGACCCCTGGTTCACCGTGTCGCCGATCCGGACCTTCAGCGCCTGGATCACGCCGGCATGCGACGACGGGATCTCCATCGAAGCCTTGTCGCTCTCGACGGTGATCAGGCTCTGCTCCACCTTGACGGTGTCACCCGGCTTCACCAGCAGTTCGATGACCACCACGTCCTTGAAGTCGCCGATGTCCGGCACGCTGATGTCGATGGAGGCCATGGTCAGTCTTTCGCCTTCGGAAAATTCACTGTCACGGCGTTCAGAGCAGCACCCGGCGGAAGTCGCCCAGGATCTGTCCCAGATACGCATTGAAGCGTGCCGCCGACGCACCGTCGATCACACGGTGGTCCCAGCTCAGGCTCAGCGGCAGCATCAGCCGAGGCTGGAATGCCTGGCCGTCCCACAGCGGCTCGATGGCGCTCTTGCACACGCCGAGGATCGCGACTTCGGGTGCGTTGATGATCGGAGTGAAGTAGCGCCCGCCGATGCCTCCGAGCGAACTGATGCTGAAGCAACCGCCACTCATCTCCGTCGGGCTCAGCTTGCCATCGCGCGCCTTCTGTGCCAGCTCGCTCATTTCCTTCGAGATCTGGAAGATGCCTTTCTGATCGGCGTCCTTGATCACCGGCACCATCAGGCCGTTCGGCGTGTCGGCGGCAAACCCGATGTGGAAATACTTCTTAACGACCAGTTGTTCGCCATCGAGCGAGGCATTGAAGTCGGGAAACTTCTTCAGCGCCGCGACGCAGGCCTTGATCAGGAACGCCAGCATCGTCACCTTGATGCCGGCCTTCTCGTTTTCCTTGTTGAGCTGCACGCGGAAGGCTTCGAGCTCGGTGATGTCGGCATCGTCGTGGTTGGTGACATGCGGGATCACGACCCAGTTGCGGTGGAGGTTGGCGCCACTGATCTTCTTGACGCGCGACAGCTCGCGGCGCTCGACCGGGCCGAACTTCGCGTAGTCGACCTGCGGCCACGGCAGCAGGCCGGGGAAGGCGCCACCGACCGATCCCGAGCTGGCGGCGGGTGCCTTCGCCGCAGCGGCCTGCGTCGTCGCGGTGCCTGCCATCACGCGCTGCACGAAGCCCTGCACGTCTTCCTGCATGATGCGGCTCTTCGGGCCGGTGCCCGGCACTTCGGCCAGCGGCACGCCGAGCTCGCGCGCCAGCTTGCGGATCGTCGGCGACGCATGCGGCAGCGCGCCCTTCGGCGATGTCGGTTCGTGGGCGGGCAACGAGGCGGTCGATGCCACCGGCTCAGGTAGCGCAGCCGGCACAGGTGCCGATGCGGGTGCAGCCGTGACCACGGGAAGCGCCGCGGCAGGCGTTGCCGGCTGAGCAGGTGCGGCAGCGTCGTCCGCCGAGACCGGCGTCGGTTCCGCGGTTGCCGATGTCGCCTCTGCCGCTTCGAGCAGCAGCACCAGCGACCCTTCGCTCACCTTGTCACCGAGCTTGACCTTCAGCTCCCTGACGACACCGGCATGCGACGACGGGATCTCCATCGATGCCTTGTCGCTCTCGACGGTGATCAGGCTCTGCTCGGCCTTGACTGTGTCGCCAGGCTTCACCAGAAGTTCGATGACGTCGACCGTTTCAAAGTCGCCGATGTCGGGGACCTTCACTTCCACCCATGCCATATCGGGTCTCCGGTTTTCTTATGCGTACAGCGGGTTGATCTTGTCGACGGGAATGGCGTACTTGCGGATCGCCTCGGCAACCGTGGTGGCAGGCACCTTGCCCTCGTCCGCCAGCGCCTTCAGCGCCGCGACGACGATGTAATGGCGGTTGACTTCGAAGTGCGCGCGCAGCTTGCTGCGGAAGTCGCTGCGGCCGAAACCATCGGTGCCCAGCACCTTGTAGCCACGACCTCCTGGAATGAACCCGCGGATCTGCTCGGCGTAGTTCTTCATGTAGTCCGTCGACGCGATCACCGGGCCGGGATGCGCATCAAGCTGCCTCGTCACGAACGGAACACGCGGCGCCTCGGTCGGATGCAGCAGGTTCCAGCGCTCGACATCCTGGCCATCGCGGGCGAGCTGGTTGAAGCTAGGGCAGCTCCAGACCTTGGCCGCGACGCCCCATTCCGCCTCGAGCAACGCCTTCGCGAACTGCGATTCGCGCAGGATGGTGCCGCTGCCCAGCAGGTTGACACGCGGCGCATCGTTCTTGGTGCCGATCGGCACATCGTCGAGCAGGTACATGCCCTGGATGATCTGCTCCTCGGTGCCCGGCTTCAGCCCCGGCATCGGGTAGTTCTCATTGAGCAACGTGATGTAGAAATAGACGTTGTCCTGCTTCTCGACCATGCGCTTCAGGCCGTGGTGCAGGATCACGCCGACCTCATGCGCGAAGGTCGGGTCGTAGCTGATGCAGTTGGGGATCGTGCCGGCCAGGATGTGGCTGTGGCCGTCCTCGTGCTGCAGGCCTTCGCCGTTCAACGTGGTGCGGCCCGATGTGCCGCCCAGCAAAAAGCCGCGTGCCTGCATGTCGCCGGCGGCCCAGGCCAGGTCACCGATGCGCTGGAAGCCGAACATCGAGTAGTACACGAAGAACGGCACCATGATGCGGTTGTTCGTCGAGTACGACGTGGCCGCGGCAATCCAGCTCGCCATGCCGCCCGCCTCGTTGATGCCTTCCTGCAAGATCTGGCCGGCCTTGTCCTCGCGGTAGTACATCACCTGGTCCTTGTCGACCGGCGTGTACTTCTGGCCTTCGGGGTTGTAGATGCCGATCTGGCGGAACAGGCCTTCCATGCCGAAGGTGCGCGCCTCGTCGACCAGGATGGGCACGACGCGCGGGCCCAGCGCCTGATCTCGCAACAGGATGCCGAGGAAGCGCACATAGGCCTGAGTGGTGCTGATCTCGCGGCCCTCGGAGGTGGCTTCGAACACCGGCTTGAAGGTCTCGAACGACGGCACGGTGAACTGCTCTTCGGCCTTCATTCGACGCTTCGGAAGATAGCCACCCAGCGCAGCACGGCGCTCGTGCAGGTACTTCATTTCCGGTGTGTCGTCGGCCGGCTTGTAGAACGGGATGCTGGCGAGCTCGCTGTCGGGGATCGGGATGTTGAAGCGATCGCGGAAGAACTTCAGATCCTCATCACTGAGTTTCTTTGCCTGGTGCGCGGTGTTCTTGCCCTCGCCGGCGCTGCCCATGCCCCAACCCTTCACCGTCTTCACCAGCAGCACGGTCGGCTGACCCTGGGTGCTGTTGGCACGGTGGAAGGCCGCGTAGACCTTCTGGGCGTCGTGTCCGCCGCGCCGCAGGTTCCAGATGTCCTTGTCGCTCATCTTCGCCACCAGCTCCGCCGTGCGGGGGTCACGACCGAAGAAGTGCTGGCGCACGAAGGCGCCATCGTTGGCCTTGAAAGCCTGGTAGTCGCCGTCCAGTGTCTCCATCATGATCTTGCGCAGCGCGCCGTCCTTGTCGCGCGCCAGCAGGGCGTCCCACTCCTTGCCCCAGATCAGCTTGATGACGTTCCAGCCCGAGCCGCGGAACTCGCCTTCGAGCTCCTGGATGATCTTGCCGTTGCCGCGCACCGGCCCATCCAGACGCTGCAGGTTGCAATTGACCACGAAGACGAGGTTATCGAGCTTCTCGCGTGCGGCCAGCCCGATCGCGCCGAGCGACTCGGGTTCGTCCATCTCTCCATCGCCGCAGAACACCCACACCTTGCGCTTGCTCGTGTCGGCGATACCGCGGGCGTGCAGGTACTTGAGAAAGCGCGCCTGATAGATGGACATCAAAGGACCCAGGCCCATCGACACGGTCGGAAACTGCCAGAACTCCGGCATCAGCTTGGGATGCGGGTAGCTGCTGAGCCCCTTGCCGTCACCCTCCTGACGAAAGTTCAGGAGCTGCTCTTCGGTCAATCGTCCCTCGAGGAAGGCGCGGGCGTAGATGCCGGGCGCGCTGTGGCCCTGGATGTAGAGCAGGTCGCCGCCATGGCCGTCGTGGTCGGCGTGCCAGAAATGATTGAACCCGGTGGCCAGCATGTGGGCCAGCGACGCGAAGCTGCTGATGTGTCCGCCCAGATCGCCGCCATCGGCTGGGTGCAGGCGGTTCGCCTTGACGACCATCGCCATGGCATTCCAGCGCATGTAGGCACGCAGCCGGCCTTCCAGTTCCAGGTTGCCAGGGTTGCGCTCTTCCTCGTCGGGCTCGATCGTGTTCACGTAGCCGGTATTGGCCGAGAACGGCATGTCGATGCTGTTCTGTCGCGCGTGCTCGAGCAGTTGCTCCAGGAGATAGTGGGCACGTTCGGGCCCCTCTGCACCGATGACTGCAGACAAGGCATCCAGCCACTCGCGGGTTTCCTGCGTGTCGGTGTCGGTGTCGGTGGCGTTGACATCGGTGGTGCCGATGATTGATTCAGGCATCGCGGACATGGTGTCTCCGGAAAGAGGGGCTTTCGCCCTGGGAATAGTTTCTCATAACCAGCACATATTTCGAATCGCGCAATTTGATTTCATATCATGAAATATCAAAGAGTCATCCATCCCGCCAGGTCGACCGGCGTCACCCCGTCAGAAGCGGCTGCGTGAAGGCAACGACTTGATAATCCGGAGATGGAACAACCCCTCAGCAGCCGCGTGACCGCCCGTATACCGTTACCCGGCACACATCGACTGTTCGGGCGCTGGTGGCGTCGTCAGTCTCCGGCGCACCAGGATCGCTATGCCACGCTGGCTCCGCTGGCATCGGTGCTCCTGTTCCTCGCGGCCATCATCTCGGCGTTTTGGTACCTGCGCAATGAGGAATTCGAGCGAGAGGGAGAAGCGGTTCGTCGTGACACGGAGATTGCACAGCAGCACGTCCGACTCAGGATGATTGAAAACGAAGAGAGTCTGGGACGCATCGCCCAGGATCTGGTGCTGCGCGACCCCGACCGCAGCATGTTCCAGCGCAACGCCGCTGACCTGATCCGAGAACGCCCGGAGATCAACCGGATCTATTGGCTGGCCGCCAATCGGAGCGTGGTGTCGACGCAGTCCGCCAATGGCTACCGGGTCGACGACGAACCGGGCGCTGTCGTCCGGGAACATGGCATGTCGTTGCCCAAGGAGGGGGCCGACAACTCGTCGGAGTCCGCCTTCGTCCGCGCGCGCAAGGTTCGGGAACCGGTGTATTCGAATGCCTTCACCGACAGCGCCGGGGTCAACGTCTTTCAGGTGCATGTGCCGCTGATGGTTCGTAACGTGTTCCTCGGAATGGTGGTCGCCGAGTATTCGACCGACAGCCTGATTCGCTTTCTGATTCCGCCCGACGTGAGCAACCGTCACGCGATCAGCCTGTTGACGACGAAGGGCCGACTGCTCGCAAGCACCGTGATGCAGATGCCGGGGCAAGACCTGCCCAGGGCGACGATCGTGCACGATGTGCCGGTCCTGCCGTCTGGCGACTCGCTGCTGCTGCGCGGGCAGGGTTACCGAACCTCGGTGGGCTTGATCGGCAACACGCTGTTCTGGATGGTGGTGGCGCTGAGCATGCTGACGGTCTGGACCCTGTTCGGCACCTGGCGACACGTGCGCCGCCGGTCGCAGATGCAAAGCGCCCTGGTGTCAGAGGCCAACTTCCGACGCGCGATGGAGAATTCGATGCTGACCGGCATGCGGGCCATGGACATGGAAGGCCGCATCACCTACGTGAACCCGGCGTTCTGCGCGATGACCGGCTTTGGCGAATCCGAGCTGATCGGCCGCATGCCCCCGTTCCCGTACTGGCCGCCGGATCGCCACGACGAGATCAACCGCCTGCTGCAGCAGGAACTTCAGGGCCGCAGCCCGTCCGGCGGCATCGAGGTCAAGGTGATGCGCAAGGACGGCGAGATGTTCGATGCGCGCATGTACGTGTCACCGCTGATCGATCCGAAGGGACAGCAGACCGGCTGGATGACCTCGATGACCAACATTACCGAGGCCAAGCGAATTCGTGACCAGCTGTCGGCTTCGCACGAGCGTTTCACCACCGTGCTCGAAGGGTTGGATGCTGCGGTGTCGGTGTTGTCGGTGCAGCAGGGCGAACTGCTGTTCGCCAACCGGTCGTACCGGCTCTGGTTCGGCGCCGACGCGCTGGGCCATGCACTGCTCGCAGGCGACGACATCGACGCGATGCCGAGCGCCGAACACGAGGACTCGGTCGAGAGCATGGGCGGCCTGCCGACCCAGGAGCTGACCGAGATCGGCTCGGACCCGCGCGAGGTGCTGATCGAACCGCTCAACAAGTGGTTCGACGTGCGGGTTCGGTACCTTCAGTGGACCGATGGGCGGCTGGCGCAAATGCTGATCGCGACCGACGTGACCTCACGGCGCAACGCGGAAACGCTGGCCGCCAGCCAATCCGAGAAGGCCCAGGTCACCAGCCGACTGGTGACGATGGGCGAGATGGCGTCGTCCGTGGCACACGAGCTCAACCAGCCGCTGACCGCTATTGCCAACTACTGCAACGGCATGGTTTCGCGCGTCAAGAATGATGCGATCGAGAAAGACGACCTGATCGCCGCACTCGAGAAGACCTCGAAGCAGGCCCAGCGAGCCGGACAGATCATCCACCGCATCCGTGCCTTCGTGAAGCGCAGCGAACCGCAGCGCCAGGAGGCGCAGGCCCAGACCATCATCGACGACGCGGTCGACCTTGCCAGCATCGAACTGCGGCGGCGCAAGGTGTCGATCCAGACCTATGTCGCACAACGTCTGCCGCCGTTGATGGTCGATCCGATCCTGATCGAGCAGGTCGTGTTGAATCTCCTCAAGAATGCCGCCGAGGCGATCGATTCAGCCGATCTTCCAGCCGCGCGGCGCAGCATCGAACTGCGCGTGATACCCAAGCGCAATGCCGAGGAAGGCCATGTGATCGAGTTCAGCGTGACCGACATGGGGCCGGGGATCCGACCGGAAGTCCTCGCGCGACTCTATGAGGCATTCTTCTCGACCAAGGCGGAGGGATTGGGCATCGGCCTGAGCCTGTGTCGCTCGATCATCGAGTCCCATCGAGGCCGTATCCGCGCGGAGAACCTCTACAATGCGGGTTCGGTTTCGGGCTGCTGTTTCGCTTTCACGCTGCCCGTAGAGAGTGGCCGAATCGAAGCCCTTCCCTCACCCAACCCGGTTGTGACGTCATGAGCTTGATTCCGAAAAAGGGCACCGTTTACGTGGTCGACGACGACGAGGCGGTGCGTGACTCTCTGCAGTGGTTGCTGGAAGGCAAGGATTACCGGGTCAAGTGCTTCGACTCGTCCGAGTCGTTCCTGTCGCGCTTCGACCCCCGAGAAGTCGCTTGTCTGATCGCCGACATCCGCATGGACGGCATGAGCGGCCTCGAACTGCAGGACCGCCTGATCGAGCGCAAGAGCCCCCTCCCGATCGTGTTCATCACAGGACATGGCGACGTGCCGATGGCTGTGACGACAATGAAGAAGGGTGCGATGGATTTCATCGAGAAGCCATTCAAGGAAGAAGAACTCGTGGGTCTGGTCGAGCGAATGCTGGAAGAAGCGCGCTCGGCCTTCTCGCAGCACCAGGAGGCAGCCAGCCGGGATGCGCTGCTTTCGCGCCTCACCACTCGTGAAGGTCAGGTGCTCGAGCGCATCGTCGCGGGCCGCTTGAACAAGCAGATCGCCGACGATCTGGGCATCAGCATCAAGACCGTGGAGGCGCATCGCGCGAACATCATGGAAAAGCTCAATGCGAATACCGTGGCTGACCTGCTGAAGATCGCCCTGGGCGCGCAGGCGAAGTCCTGAGCTTCGGGCACCGGGAATCGCTTCAGCAGCGATGAATGAAAGGCCGCCTCGCAGCGGCCTTTCGTTTTTTGCGAAGATGCTCGATGTGCGGTATTGCCCACGGCTTGTTCGCCTGCACGCGCTCATCCCGCACTCGCGGGGTGAGTTCGGCTTTGAGATTTGCCTGTCTGGCCTCAGATTCCAACTCCGAACTTATTAGATTTCCAGGTCCTCTCACTTGACCACCATGACCAATCCGCTGCTCCGATCCGAAGACCTGCCGGCCTTCGACGAGATTCGTCCCGAGCACGTCCAGCCTGCGATCGACGCGTTGCTGGCCACGACCGAGGCGGCACTCGAACGGGCGGTCGGCTCCGACACGCCTGCGGACTACGACGCGGTCTCGGCCGTGCTTGACACCGCCGTCGAGCAGATGCGCTTCGTCTGGGGCGCCATCGGACACCTCAACGCGGTTGCAGACACCCCGGCCTTGCGTGCGGCCTACAACGACGCCTTGCCCAAAGTCACCGAGCAGTCCAGTCGGCATGCCGCTGACGAAAGGCTGTACGCCAAGTACAAGGCAATTGCAAAAAATGTCGGCGGCTCGGAGCGCCATCTGACGCCGGCCCGGCAACAGGCGCTGAGCAACGCGATGCGGGATTTCGTGCTGGCCGGCGCCGAATTGCAGGGTGAGGCCAAGCAGCGCTTCCAGCGTTTGCAGGAATTGCAGGCCGATCTGTCGCAGAAGTTTTCCGAGCACGTGCTGGATGCAACGGACGGATATGCCTACTACGCCAGTGCCGAGGAATTGGCAGGAGTCCCTGCCGATGCCAAGGAAGCGTCTCGGGCCGCTGCCGAAGCCGAGGGCAAGTCCGGCCACAAGGTCACCCTCCACTTCCCCAGCTACTTTCCGGTGATGCAGTACGGTGAAAACCGTGCGCTTCGCGAGCGGCTTTACGCCGCGAACGCCACTCGCGCCAGCGAGATGGGGCCGACGGATCAGGACAACAGCGAGGTCATGCGCGAGTTGATGCGCCTGCGTCAGGAAGAGGCACAGTTGCTTGGCTACCCCAGCTACGCGGATGTTTCGCTGGTGCCCAAGATGGCCAAATCTCCCCGCCAGGTGATGGATTTTCTGCGCGATCTGGCTCGCCGTGCGCGCCCCCACGCTCAGCGGGATCTGGCCGAGTTGCGTGAGTTCGCCTGCGCCGAGCTCGGCATCGACGACCTGCAGGCTTGGGACGTGCCGTTCGCCAGCGAGAAGCTGAAGGAAGCCCGATACGCCTTCAGCGACCAGGAGGTCAAGCAGTACTTCACCGAACCGAAGGTGCTCGAAGGTCTGTTCCGGATCATCGAAACGCTGTTCGAGGTGACGATCCGTCCCGACAGCGCGCCGGTGTGGCACCCGAGCGTGCGCTTCTTCCGAATCGAGCGGGCGGCAGCATCGGGATCGGCCGGTCCCGCCGAGCTGGTTGGCCAGTTCTATCTGGACCCTTATGCCCGCATGGGCAAGCGGCCGGGGGCCTGGATGGACGAGGTGCGCGGCCGCTGGGCCCGTCCGGAAGGACGGCTGCAGACGCCGGTCGCGCAACTGGTCTGCAACTTCGCGCCTCCACTTCCGGGAAAGGAAGCGCTGCTGAGCCACGACGACGTGACCACGCTGTTCCACGAGTTCGGCCATGGCCTGCACCACATGCTGACGCAGGTCAACGACATTGGTGTCGCGGGCATCTCCGGCGTCGAATGGGATGCGGTCGAACTGCCCAGCCAGTTCATGGAGAACTTCTGCTGGGAATGGGATGTCGTCAAGCGCCTGACCGCACACGCCGACACCGGCGCCCCGCTGCCGCGCGAGCTGTTCGACCGCATGCTGGCAGCCAAGAATTTCCAGAGCGGCCTGCAGACGCTGCGGCAGGTCGAGTTCTCGCTGTTCGACATGCGGCTGCACGCCGAACCCGGCAGCGAAGAACGCATCGAGGCCTTGCTCGACGAGGTGCGAGACGAGGTGTCGGTGTTCAAGCCACCGGCGTTCAACCGCTTCCAGCACAGCTTCTCGCACATCTTCGCGGGCGGCTATTCAGCCGGCTACTACAGCTACAAATGGGCCGAGGTGCTGTCCGCCGACGCCTGGGCTGCGTTCGAGGAGACCGCACAGGCCGGTGGTGTGCTCAATGTAGACACCGGCCGCCGCTACCGGCAGGCGGTCCTCGAAGCTGGGGGCAGCCGCCCGGCGATGGAGAGCTTCAAGGCATTCCGTGGTCGAGAGCCGAGCATCGATGCCTTGTTGCGTCACCAGGGCATGACCTGAACCCGCACTGCCAAAGCCGTTGCCCAAGCAAGAAATGCGTTGATGGAGAGACCGTCATGAACAAGCTTCCCCCCTCGAGCACGAAGTCGAAAAACGCCAGGCTGGTTGCTGCCTGGACGATGGCTGTCGCGGCGCTGCTGTCGACTGCTGCCCTGCCCGTCTCGGCGCAACAATACAAGGTCATCGGTGCGGACGGAAAGGTGACCTACACCGACCGACCCCCCATCGCCTCGGGCGATCGCATCTCGCAGTTCAAGTCGCAGGGCTCCCCGTTGAACCCGGAGTCCGCACTGCCGGCCGACCTGCGCCAGGCGACCCAGCGCTACCCGGTTACCCTGTACGTGACGACCAACTGTCCGCCTTGTGATTCGGCCCGGCAGTTCCTGCGTCAGCGAGGCATACCGCATGTCGAGAAGAGCCTCATCACTGCCGAAGACGGTGAAGCCTTGGCGAGGCTGACTGGCGGGCGCGATGCGCCTGCAGTGACCATCGGCGCGCAGGTCGTGCGCGGCATGTCGGCAGAATCGTGGACTTCCTACCTCGACGCGGCCGGCTACCCCAAGGAGTCGAAGCTCCCGGCAAGCTATCAGTTCCCGGCGGCAACACCTCTGACCGAGCGGCGCGAGATCGCGCGCGAGGAAGCCTCGGCGCGCCAGCCTTCGCTGCTCGAAGACGCGAAGGAAGTGCGGCCCTACACACCGCCGGGCAGCGGGCGGCCCGGTTTCAGCTTCTGAAGGTGCCGGCGTCGCCGCCGGGCAGGTCACCGACCCGGCGGGCTGCCAGACTGCCGGATGCCAGCGCTGCGGCCATCAGCCAGAACAAGGCAGCCACGCCGACCGCCGAGCCTGCAACTCCGAACAGCAGTGGCATCAATGCACTGGCGCCATTGATCGTCATCGACCGCAAGGCCAGCGCTTCGCCGTGACGCTGGCGCGGTGTCAGCCGATGCAGGGCTGTCATGATCATCGGCTGCACGCTGCCCAATGCGATCCCCAACAGTGCGCCGCACACCGCCATGGCGAACGCTGATGTTGCCAGCGGATAGATGGCGAATACGGCGGCGGTCGTCAGCATCGCCCCGGCCAGCACCGGTGCCTCGCGCAGGTGGTGCGCGACCCAGGGGATCGCCAGGCGCACCGATGCAACCGCCGCGGCGAACGTGCCCAGGATCAGCCCGATCGCCGATGCGCTGAGGCCTCGCTCATGTCCGAGCACCGGAACCAGGAAGGCGTGCAGATCCCAGCTCGAAGAGAGCAGCCAGTTCACCAGCAGAACCAGGCGCAGTCCGGGGTTGCGCAGCAAACCCCAGGCGCTGCGCACCGGTCCCCGTTCAGACCGGCGATCAGTGACCTCGACCGGCACGCGGCGCATCCACCAGAGGCTGATCAGCGGAAGCGCAGACAGCGCTAGAAACGCACTGCCGAATCCGGCGGCATCGATCAAGGTGCCGGCAATCACCGGCCCGATCATGTTCGACACCGCAGGCGCCAGTCCGAGCCAGCTGAACACGCGGGTGATTTCGATGCCGCCACCGCCCGCCAGGTGCCCGGCGGTGCGCTGGATGACGATCAGGCCCGCGTTGGCACCGACACCACACAGCATCGCCGCGCCGCTCAGCATCGCGAATGCCATCGATCTTGGCGCGACCCTCAGCGCATCGAGCGCAGCCCAGCCACTGGCCGGGGCTGCCGTCGTGAACCAGACGGCCGTGGCCGCAAGCAAGCCGCCACCTGCGGTGAGCGCGACGGCGAGTCGCATGGGCCGGTGGTAACCATGACGATCTGCCATGCGCCCGGCTCGCAACGAGGTGGCCACCGGGGCAGCCGCGAAGAGGCCCAGCAGCAGTCCCACCGCCCATTCGGCATGTCCTTGGCGCAGCATCAGCAGCGGCGCAGCCACCCGCACGCCGGTCATGCACGAATGCAGAAATACCTGGCCCAGGATCAGCGCCAGCAGCGGGCGCGAAAACGACATCAGTCGTTCGCCGGGGTCACATCCGACACGGCGGTGTCGATCTCCGCGTCCACCTCGGTGCCGGGCAACAACGCGCGGGTGCGCGGCTCTGACAGCCCCTCGACCTTCTTCAGCGTGCGCGTCATCACGTTGGTGCGGGTCTGCGCCTGATCGATCGTGTTGCTGGCTTCGTCGAGCTTCTTCTTGGTCTTGGCCAGCACCTCGCCGAACTTGCCGAACTCGGTCTTCACCGCGCCCAGCACCTCCCACACCTCGGTCGATCGCTTCTCGAGCGCCAGCGTGCGAAAGCCCATCTGCAAGCTGTTCAGAGTGGCCAGCAAGGTCGTCGGGCCGGCCAGCGTGACGCGGTGTTCGCGCTGCAGCGCTTCCATCAGCCCGGGACGCCTCAGCGCCTCGGCATACAGGCCTTCGGTCGGCACGAAGAGGATTGCGAACTCGGTCGTGTGCGGCGACGCGACGTACTTCTCGCGGATGGTCTTCGCTTCGGCACGCAGACGCATCTCGATCGCCTTGCCGGCCACCTCGGCCTCGGGGCGGTCGGCGCGCTCCTGGGCGTCGAGCAGACGCTCGTAATCCTCGCGCGGGAACTTGGCATCGATCGGCAGCCACAGCGGCACGCCGTCCTCGCGCCGACCCGGCAGCTTGATCGCGAACTCGACCCGTGCACCGCTGCCCGGGATCGTCTCGACATTGGTCGCGTATTGGTCGGGCGTGAACACCTGCTCGAGCAGGCCGGCGAGCTGCACCTCGCCGAAGACCCCGCGCGATTTCACGTTCGTCAGCACGCGGTTGAGCGAGCCGACATCCTTGGCCAGCCCCTGCATCTCGCCGAGCCCGCGATGAACCTGGTCCAGACGATCAGCGACCTGCTTGAAGCTCTCGCCGAGGCGCGCCTCCAGCGTCGCGTGCAGTTTCTCGTCGACAGTGGCGCGCATCTGCTCGAGCTTGAGCTCATTGCCCTGCTGAAGCGCGGTCAGTCGCTGCTCCACGCTGGCCTTGACCTCGTTCAGGCGCCGTTCATTGGCGTCAGCCATGTCACGCAACTGCGCCCCCAGCGCGTCGGAGAAGCGCTTCAGCGCCATGTCCTGTGACTCCCGCGACGCCTGCGCCTGTGCGTTCTGCGCCTGGCTTGTCGTCTGCAAGGACTGCGCAACCAGCGCCTGCATCGCAGCCAGCTGGACGCGGAAGCTGTCGATCTGTTCGTTCTGTGTGCGGGCGACATCGCCCTGCTGGTTCAGCAGCGTCTGCTGGAAGGTGCCGAGCGCCGTGCCGAGTTCCAGCCGAGTGCCCTGCGCGCTGCGGCCCAGTTCGTCACGCAGTTCGCGTTCCAGCCGCTCGGAGCCTGTTCGTACGGCGTCGGAGAGCATCTGGTGTCGAGCCTCGGAGGCCGCATCGTCGTTGCGCCGCCAGGCCAGCCACACGATCAGCAGCAGAGTGACGATGGCCAGTGCAAGCGTGATCCAGGGGAGGTTTTCCATCGACGGATTGTCTCAGGCGGGCCGTCTCGCCCGACCCGCGGAACACGGCTCAGGACCCGGCCATGCGCGCCAGTGCTCGAGCGCCTGACGCAGCGTGTTGACCTGGACATCCACGGTGTCCTCGATCACCCGACCGTAGCCGCCAGCCATCGACACGGCCACCGGAATGCGGCGATCGAGCGCAGCACCGAACACCCGGCGATCACGCTCGACCAGCCCTCGGGTGGTGAGCTTCAGGCGACCCAGCCGATCGCCTTCGTGCGGGTCGGCGCCAGCCAGGAAAAAAATCAATCCCGGCGGACCTGCTGCATCATGGTGTTTCCACATCCGATCGAGAGCCGCGTCGAGCGCGGCCAGGTACTCGGCGTCGCCGCAACCATCCGGCAGCTCGACGTCCTGATCGCTGGATTCCTTGCGGAATGGAAAGTTGTTCGCACCATGCATCGACAGCGTGTAGATCGTCGCGTCGTCACGGCAGATCACCGCGGTGCCGTTGCCCTGGTGCACATCGAGATCGACCACCGCGACACGCAGCGCACGCTGGTGCAGCCTCAGGGATTCGACCTGCATCAGCCGCGCGGCCACCACGACATCGTTGAAGACGCAGAAGCCGCTGCCCCGGTCGGCATGCGCATGGTGGGTGCCGCCGGCCAGATTGACCGACACGCCGCTGGTCAGCGCCGACCGAGCTGCCGCGATGCTGGCGCCGACCGAGCGGCGCGATCGCTCGACCATCGCCGTGGACCACGGGAATCCGATTTCGCGCTGCTGCGCAGTCGTCAGTCCGCCCGCGACCACGGCTAACACATAGTCGGACGTGTGGGCCAGAGCCAGTTCAAGGTCGACAGCCGCCGGCGCTTCGACCAGTTCGATCTCGGGCAGATCGGCCACGACGCGGTCACGCAGCATCCGGTACTTGTGCATGGGGAACCGGTGTCCCTCGGGCAACGGCAACACGAAGTGATCAGAGTGAAAGGCCTGCACCCCCGGATTGTGCGGAATACCCCGGAGCCCCCTGATGTCGCCTGTTTAGAAAGGCTCCCCTAGTTTTGCTGCGATGCACCAAAATCGCTTGCCAAGCGGATTCAACGCCCTATACTTCAAACCATGCTGCACTGCAACAAACGTTGCGTTTCAGCTTTAACGTGTTGTATGGCACGGCCTTGAGCCTACCCACATTCCTGCTCTTACGCCGTCATGTTCCCCCACCTCCAGGAGATAACCATGTTGACCGCAGAACAAATGATCGCCGCCCAGAAGTCCAACCTCGACACCCTGTTCGGCCTGACCACCAAGGCATTCGAAGGCGTCGAGAAGCTTGTCGAGCTGAACCTCCAAGTGGCCAAGGCCGCCATGGGTGAAGCCGCCGAGTCGACCCAGGCAGCCCTGTCCGCCAAGGACGCGCAGGAACTGCTGGCGCTGCAAACCTCACTGCTGCAGCCTGCCGCAGAGAAGGCCGCTGCCTACAGCCGCCACCTGTACGACATCGCCACCGCGACGACGTCCGAAATGACCAAGGCTGCAGAAGCCACCGCTGCTGACGCGCAGAAGAAGTTCATGGCCGTGGTCGACACCGCCGTCAAGAACGCACCGGCCGGCAGCGAGAACGCCGTTGCGCTGGTCAAGTCAGCCGTCGCTGCTGCCAACAACGCCTACGAAAGCGTGCACAAGGCGTCCAAGCAAGCCGTCGAAGTGGCCGAAGCCAACTTCCAGGCGATGAGCAGCACGGCAGTCAAGGCTGCCGCTGCGAGCAAGCCGAAGCGCGCCGCCTGAGTCTTGATTCGGCGCTGACACCTCAGGCCCTGAGTCTGAGTCGTCACACCCCAAGGGCCCGGTCTCGACAGACCGGGCCCTTTCTTTTTTGTCGTGATGGCGGTGACCGGAATTGCCGTGGTCTTCACCGTCTGCAGGTTTCGGCGATCAGTTCGCCAGCAACGGGCCTCGCAGGGTCATTCAGGCGGCGAGGTCGCACTGATCGATACTGAACATCCGACAACGATGAGAAGACACGATGCAAATCCTCCTGAATACCGATCCGCACGTCAACGGTGGCCATGGCATGGCCGAGCACCTGGAGGCCGTCGTGAAGGACGCGATGGGGCGCTTCGCCGACCACATCACGCGGGTCGAGGCGCACCTCGCCGACGCGAACAGTCACGTCAAGACCACCCCCGACGACATTCATTGCACGCTCGAAGCGCGCCTGATAGGCATGGAGCCGGTGGTCGTTAAGGACCATGCCAGCACCGCACACCAGGCCATACATGGTGCGGTGGTCAAACTCAAGCGAGCCGTGACGACAGCGCTGGAGAAACACGATTCACGGCGTGGCACGACGCCGCCGGCCGGGATCGACCCCGACGCGGCTTGACGCGGTTCGCGACAGCGCGGGGGTATGCCGCCGACAAGCGGACGTCCTCCGAACCAGGGGCGATACCTCCAGCCAGCGTTGCAGGGGCAATAGCATCGTGCGCGTGGCAACTGTCAGCGTTTAAGGGGAACGAAACGTTCCGTGCCCATGCCGCAAGGACATCCACGAAAACCCGGCTCGAATCCATCCCGACACCACCGATCACCGAGGTCGACCATGAGATCACCCTTCAAGGCAGCTCCTGCGCTGCGCGCGCTGTGGCTGCTCGCCGCCTTGCTGGCGAGCGCTCAGCCGGCGTGCGCCAGCCAGGCGCTGGCCCGCAAGCACGGCTGCCTGGGGTGTCACGCAGTGGCGACGCCTCTGGTCGGCCCCGCGTACCAGCAGGTCGCAGAGAAGTACGCCGGCAACACCGAGGCGCTCGCCACGCTGGTGCGGCAGATCCGCGAAGGGGGCGGCGGCAATTGGGGCGACATGGCGATGCCTCCACAGCCACAGGTCTCCGCAGGCGACGCGAGGCGCCTGGCAGCGTGGATCCTGGGTGGCGCAAAGTGAGTCGGCACGCCGCACGATCGGACGCAAGACGACGCGGCCTCGACAGCTCAGGTCCGGCCTGACACCCGCCGTCTCGGGAGGGTGGCCCGATTCAGTGCGGTGCGGTGGCGTCTGCCAGCAACTGCGCGCGCATGGCCCGATAGGTCAGGCCGACCTCGGCGCCGAACAGCGGGTCGGGGACCGAGGGCACCGCGTCAGCGACCGCTTTCCAGTCGCTGTCCGTCAACAGGCGCGCGGCGGCCGGCAGGACTTGCGACTCCTCCGACTCGATGTGGGCGCGGTAATAGACCAGGTAGGTCGCGGCCGCCCCCTCGAGGGAGGCTCGGCTGATGACCCCGTCGTTCAGCACGCAGACCAGCAGGTCATGCAATGAACTGCCCACGTTATCGATGACCCGGTGCTCATGCGCCAAACGCTTGACCAGCGGTGCCAGCGTCGGATCGCGCTCGGCGAGGATGGCAAAAGCGACATCCTCACGTTGGTGGTGCTGGCAGTCCGAGTACTCCTTCAGATACTGCACGATGTCTGCGATCAGATCGTAGTCAGGATCGCCTCCTTCGTGAAACGCCGTCATCTGGGCGGCCAGGTACTCGAGCAGGCGAGCGAACCGGGCGTGCTCCTCATGCCACTTCTTGATCGGGTCCTTCATCGTCGCCTCCCTGTAGGTCGTGTCTGAGCGGTGCGTCGAGTCGATTCTTCGCTGCTGCGGAAAGTGGAGATTGATCTGCATCAGATGTCCGTTTCCGACGCGGCAATCGGAGTCCGTGCGCGGACGACTTCGGGTGATCGAAAGCCATGTCAGCTGTGGGCCACGTGACGAGTACTTTCCCTGAGGGTCATCCCGGCAAGCCGTTTCCGGTCCGCTCCGGTGCAACACTTCGGCCGTCCGGGCATTCCAAAAGCCCCTGCCAGAACCAACCCACAGGAGATCAGGCATGCGCGTGATTCGCATCGAGTCGCCAACACTGCAGAGTGCCGTGACTCTCGCTTGCACCGACGAGAACGGCCAGGTCCCCAGACTCGATCTGCCGCTTGCCCGGCGCGAGTTTCTGAAAGGCTCGGGCATCCTGATGGGCACCATCGCAGCCACCTCCGTTCTGGCCGGACTGGCGCCATCGCCGGTCTGGGCACTGGAGCTGACGCATCTCAGCAAGGTAGAGGGCGAAACGTTGATGGCGATGGGCCGCGTGCTGTACCCGCACAGGAAGCTGCCCGATGCGGTGTACGCGCTCCTTGCAAAGGACCTCGACGGAAAGGCCGATGTGGGTCCGCTGCTGCGAGACGGCATCAGCGCCCTGAATCAGGCGGCGGGCGGCAGCTTCATCAAGGCATCCGCGGCCAAGAAGCTGGGCATCGTCAAGGCGATCGAAGGCACGCCGTTTTTCAACACGGTGCGGGGGCAATGCGTCACCTCCCTGTACGACAACGACATGGCCTACGCCGTCTTCGGCTACCCGGGCTCTGCCTGGGAAAAAGGCGGCTACATCACGCGCGGGTTCCAGGATCTGAAGTGGCTGCCTGCGCCACCCGCCAAAGCCAGTCCGCCGCCGTTCTTCGGTTGAGGTGTCGCGGCCAACGGCCGGACCCATGACGAGCACCGACCCCACAACACCAGAAGAATTGCAGGAGACAAGATGGCGAAGTTCGACAACAACGACAACTCCGTGGTCGTCATCATCGGCTCAGGGGCCGGCGGCGGCACGCTGGCCAACGAGCTGTGCCAGAAGGGCATCAAGGTCGTCGTGCTCGAGGCGGGCGCGATGCAGTCCAGCGCCAGGTTCATCAACGACGAATGGAAGTCGTTCAGCCAACTGGCCTGGCTGGATCCGCGCACCACCTCGGGCACCTGGCGTGTCGCGAAGGACTTCGCCGGCCTGCCGGCCTGGATCTGCAAGACAGTCGGCGGCACCACCACGCACTGGGCCGGCGCATCGCTGCGGCTGCAGGAGCACGAGTTCAAGGCACGCACCCACTATGGCGGGATCCAGGGTGCCAACCTGATGGATTGGCCGCTGACGCTGGAGGAACTGGAGCCGTACTACACGCGCGCCGAGGACAAGATGGGCGTGACCCGCACCCACGGCATCCCGGGGCTGCCAGGCAACAACAATTTCAAGGTGATGCACGCCGGCGCGACGAAGCTCGGCTACACGGAGGTGCACACCGGCAACATGGCGATCAACAGCCAGCCACGCGACGGCCGCGGCCGCTGCATGCAACTGGGTTTCTGCTTCCAGGGATGCAAGAGCGGCGCCAAGTGGAGCACGCTGTACACCGAGCTGCCGAAGGCCGAGAAGACCGGCAACATGGACCTGCGGCCCGAATCGCATGTGTCGCGCATCGAGCACGATGACAAGGGCAAGGTGACTGGCGTCGTCTACTTCGACAAGGACGGCCAAGAGCAGCGGCAGAAGGCGCGCCTCGTCTGCGTCGCTGGCAACTCGATCGAGACCCCACGCTTATTGCTGCTGTCGGCATCCAATCTCTACAAGGACGGTCTCGCGAACAGCTCGGGGCAAGTCGGCCGCAACTACATGCGCCACATGACCGGCTCGGTCTACGGCATGTTCAAGCAGCCCGTGCACATGTACCGCGGCACGACGATGGCCGGCATCATCCGCGACGAAGCCCGGCACGACACCAGGCGCGGCTTCGCCGGCGGCTACGAGATGGAGACGCTGTCGCTGGGCATCCCATTCATGGCGGCGTTCCTGAATCCGGGCGGCTGGGGCAGCGAGTTCGCCGAGTACATGGACAACTACACCCGCTTGGCGGGGATGTGGCTGGTCGGCGAGGACATGCCGCGCGAAACCAACCGCGTCACTCTGAACAGCGACGTGAAGGACAAGTGGGGCAACCCGGTACCGAACGTGCATTTCGACGACCACCCGAACGACATCGCGATGCGCGAACACGCGTTCCGGCAGGGACAGCGCGTCTACGAGGCGGCCGGGGCGATCAAGTCGTTCCGCACGCCACCCTACCCGTCGACGCACAACCTCGGCACCTGCCGCATGGGCGCATCGGCTCAGGACAGCGTGTGCAATGCGCACGGGCAGACGCACGACATCTCCAACCTGTTCATCAGCGATGGCAGCCAGTTCACCAGCGGCGGAGCGGAAAATCCGACACTCACGATCGTGACGCTCGCCATCCGCCAGGCCGACTTCATTGCCCAGCAGATGACGGCGCGCACCATCTGACACCTTGCGCGGCCACAGACCGCAGACAACCCAAATCGACCTTCAGGATCACGCCATGAGTTTCACCACCGAGAACCACCCCGGCGTCTGCGCCGAGCCCAGCGCGGCTTCCAGCGGGTTCGTCCTCAACCACAGCATGCTGCGCGTCAAGGACCCGGCTGTCGCGCTGGACTTCTACACCCGCGTCTTCGGCATGCGAGTGCTGCGCAAGCTCGACTTTCCCGAGATGAAGTTCTCGCTGTACTTCCTGCATCGCGCCACGGCCGACCAGGTACCGCCCGAAGACATCGGCGAACGCACTGCATGGACGTTTGAACAGCGCGGCATCCTGGAGCTGACGCACAACTGGGGCACCGAAGCCGATCCGGCCTTCAAGTACCACGACGGCAACGCACAGCCGCAGGGCTTCGGCCACATCTGCTTCTCGGTGCCCGACCTCGATGCGGCCGTGAAGTGGTTCGACGACAACCAGGTCACCTACGTCAAGCGTCCCGAGCAGGGCAAGATGAAGGACGTCGCCTTCATCAAGGACCCCGACGGCTACTGGATCGAAATCGTCGAGCCCGGTCGGCTGAAGAATCTGGGGCGCTAGGCTGACATGGCGCGTCAGAGCACGCGCGCATCGAAGGTGCCTGTGGCCGGAGGGCCGGAGACGCAGGCAACCGCCTATATGCGCAAGCCAGCGCACCTGCGCACGCGCAAGGAGCGAACCGACGCAGGTCGAGCGCTCCGCGAGCACTGCCCGCTCGAGTCTCATGCGGACTTCCAGCCCGCAGCACAACGGCCCGACCCCATCGGCCTGCTGATCGCATCGAGCGCCGGACGCATCGGGCACCTGGTGCCGATCCGGTACGGCCGCATGCTGGCGTCGCCATTTGCCTTCTACCGAGGGGCTGCAGCGCTCATGGCATGCGACCTGTCGACCACGCCCAGCAGTGGGCTGATCGTGCAGGCGTGCGGCGATTGCCACCTGATGAACTTCGGCGCCTTCGCGACCCCCGAGCGGCGAGTCATCTTCGACATCAACGACTTCGACGAGACCCATCCCGCGCCCTGGGAATGGGACCTGAAGCGGCTGGCGGCGAGCTTCGCTATCGCGAGTCGACACAACGGCCACAAGCGGTCCGAATGTCGCAACGCGGCCGCGGCCGTGGTCACGCACTACGCCGAGAAGCTGCGCGAACTGGCAGCCCAGCCAACCTTGAGCGCCTGGTATGCCGACCTCGACTACGAGGCACTCATCGAGTTGACCGGTGACGAGCAGCTCAAGCGGCGTCGCAAGAAGGTGCTGGAGAAGGCGCGTGCGCGGGATGCGGCAGCCGAGTTCGTCAAGCTGGCGCAGGTGGGTGACGGAATGCCGCGCATCCGCGACATGCCACCCTTGATCTTTCACCCCGAGGAATGGCGCGAGCCCGGTTTTGCCAAGGTGATACGCGAGAACCTTGTGCGCTATCGCGAGTCGCTTTCGGCCGAGCGCCGCGTGCTGCTCGACCGCTACGAGCTCGCCGACGTGGCGATCAAGGTGGTCGGGGTCGGAAGCGTCGGCACGCTCTGCGCGGTCGGACTGCTCTTCGCGGCCGAGGACGATCCGCTGTTCCTCCAGGTCAAGCAGGCCAGGCCGTCGGTGCTCGAGCCGTACGTCAAATCACCTCGATACGCATCGCACGGCGAGCGCGTGGTTTTCGGACAGCGTCTGATGCAGGCTGCGTCGGACATCTTTCTCGGTCACGCGGTCGGCGCACTGGGCACCCACTTCTACGTGCGACAGCTGCACGACGTGAAGGTGAAGCCGCTCGTCGAGATCTTCACGCCGCAGAACATGCGGGGCTTCGCGCGCAACACCGGGTGGGCGCTGGCACGCGCGCATGCGCGCTCCGGCGATCCGGCCCTGATCGCGGGCTACATAGGCAAGGGCATCCAGTTCGCGCAAGCGATTGCTTCATTTGCGATGGGCTATGCGAATCAGAATCTGCAGGATCACGCCGCGCTGGTCGAAGCTGTTCGTGCCGGTCGGGTCGAGGCGATCACCGAAGAGTCCTGATGGCAGCGGGCCTCCCAAGGCTGCGACCGATGATCAGGCGGCCACCGCGTCGACCGAAACCACAACCTGGTTCGCAGGAACCGGTCGGCCGAACAGGTAGCCTTGCGCCAGGCCACAGCCCAGCTCCAGCAGCACCCGGGCATCGCGTTCCGTTTCAACGCCCTCCGCTACCACCTGCACGCCCAGACTGCGAGACAGCCCGATCACGGCGGAGACGATCTTGGCGCTTTCCGGGCGGTCATGCAGCGTGTGCACGAAGGATCTGTCGATCTTGATCTTGTCGAAGGTCATCTCGGCCAGGTAGCACAGGCTGGAGTAGCCGGTTCCGAAATCGTCCAGTGTCACCGTCATGCCTGCATCCTTCAACGCCTGCATGACCCGACGCGCGCGCGCCGTGTCGCTGACCAGGGCGGTCTCGGTCAACTCGACATCCAGTCGCTCCGGTGGAACGTCGTGTTCGCGCAAAACGGCCAGCAGTTGCGTGACCAGCGTGGCATCCAGAATCTGCTTCGGCGCAGCATTGATGGAGAGCCGCCAGTGTGCCGGGAAGCGCGGCAGGTCGATGCAGGCCTGCCTCAAGACCGACAGCATCATCGGCCCGATCAGTCCAGTTTCCTCGGCCAGTGCAATGAAATGTGCCGGCGCCAGCAGGCCGCGCTTGGGGTGATTCCAGCGGCACAGGAGTTCCAGCGACTGCACTTCGCGGCCGGCAAGCTCCACGATCGGCTGGTAATACGGAACGAACTCGCCGCGCGCAATGCCTTCGCGCATCGCCTGCTCCAGCGCCGCGTGCTCTGCCACCTCGTCGTCGAGGCCGGGATCGTAGAAGCACACCTGACCGCGACCGCTGGCCTTTGCACGATAGAGGGCCGAGTCGGCCTTGCGCAGCAACTCGTCTTCAGTGCGCGCGTCATCCGGATAGCGGGCGATGCCGACACTGGCGCCAATACCGAGTGAAAGTGCGTCGATCTTCATCGCCTGGCCGAGCGTCTGCACGATCCGCTGGGCCACCGCGTGAGCATCGGCGGGGTCACCGGTCTCCTCGATCACAACCACGAATTCGTCGCCACCGTAGCGCGCCTGCAGTTCGCCGCCACGCAGGCAGGTCCTCAGCCGATGCGCCACTTCCTTCAGCACCAGATCTCCGATCATGTGACCATGACGGTCGTTGATCGGCTTGAATCGGTCGAGATCGATCATCAGCACCGCCATCCGATGACCGCCGCGCGCGGAACGTGCCAGCGCCGTGGCCATCGCGTCGTGCAGCGCCGTGCGGTTGGCCAGCCCGGTGAGCAGATCACTGGAAGCTAGGCGCTGCATGCGGTCCTCCGCATCGAGAAAGAAGGCTCGCGATTTGTCGAGTCGTCGGGTCAGGCGACGCCACAGCGCGACACCCAGGAGCAGCGGGCCCAGCAACTCCAAGGCACCAAGCAGGAATTCCCGCAGCTTCAGCGCGGCCAGCTCGCCTCGGGTTACTTCGATGGTGGTGGCCGTCAACTCGGACGTGGCCGATGCCAGAAGCTGGCTTCTGTTCCGATAACGCTCGCCGTCGAAGATGGTCCGTGCGACGTTGACTGCGCCCACGCTCACCGCCTCGAATGCCGATTCGCGCATGCTCGCCAACTCTTCATGGGCCTGCTGGGTCTGCAGATCGAACCGTTCTGCTGCCTCGGGCGGCGCCAGCGCCTTGGCGCGTGCCAGGGCGTCATCGAGCTCGGGCAGGTGATTGTCGTAGTCATCGATCCAGCGTTTCTCACCGGTGGCGGCCGCCAGCCGGGCTGCCGCGGTGAGTTGCTGATCGGCCAGCCGCAGATCACCTTCCAGTTGTTGCGCCAGCGCGTAGCGACTGGCTGCCGCCTCGTGGGCCGCCGAAAGCAACACCCGTTCGGCCAGCAGGCTGCCAACGATCAACGCAGCACCCGTCAACGCCAGCGTCAGAGAGTTGCGCGCCAGGTCCATCGTCTGTTCGACGATCGACACCGTTGGCAACAGAGGCCCGGAGTGAGACGCAAGGGTCTCCCTAACCACCGCGGCGCTGATTTCGGTATCAGCCACGTTTTCGGGCCGAGCT
The DNA here is from genome assembly GCA_046154125.1 of Rhizobacter sp. Classification (GTDB taxonomy): domain Bacteria; phylum Pseudomonadota; class Gammaproteobacteria; order Burkholderiales; family Burkholderiaceae_C; genus PBB1. The sequence continues at coordinate 51,223 of JBJXEJ010000138.1, forward strand.
GTCTGGAGAGGTTGGCACGTCAATTCCATCAGGGTGGATTGACGTGATATCGGTTGCTGCGAGACGGGCTTGAGTTGCGCTCGCGGAGCAGCGGCTTCACACCGCGTTCAGCGCGTGACTTCGGTCATGTCCCGGAAAGATTGCACCGAAGTCAGCGACCAGCCTTCAGAACCAGCCATCCCTTCAGCTTCGCACCGAAGAGGGCTTGCTTGGGCTACTCCCACTCGATTGTCAATAGAAGGGCTACTGCTGGGGCAATCGCTGCCTGTACCGTCGCACTTACCGTCAAACCTCCCCGACTAGAGTAAAGCGCCTCTCCGTTCTGTACTTATCGACCGACACGGGCCAGTTCCATACTTCAAAGCGCGTGCCTTCTTCTGGGCAGGCGCTGCGTCGAAGACGCATCGTTATCCCCAGCCTTGCGCTTCCTGCTACCTGCCTTTGGGTTGCAGGTCAAATATCTCATCCAGACCCGATGCGGTCGCACGCCGGCGGGCCACCACCGACCGCTTGGTCCAGCAAAGCTGCCGGACAAACTGCTGAGGCCAGTCGAGCTCTCGTTGCAGCCATGCAGTTTTGACCGATCTCAGGTGGACTTCCGACTGGCATCATCTAGCCATCTTCGGGCAGGCCTCCCAGTGGCGAGAACTTGCAACTGCACGCCGCTTTTGCCGGAAATTTAAAGGCTGTTTCGCCCGTCAATTTTTCGAGAAATTTCCGATGAGTCAAGCACTTGCGATGACCCGACAGGGATGTGTTGTGGCGCAGCTTGCCTGCCTAAGCAGCATTGTCTGCCTCCTGAGAACACGTTAGGCATCACAGTCCACATGAATCGGCGCATAGTCACCCAACTCGTCCTGCCATTGATCGCGGCGGCAGTGTTATCCGGCCTCATTCACCTGCGGTGGCCAGCAGACGGATTCTTTCTCAATCTCGCTGCAGGCTTCGTTGGTAGCCTTGTCACCATCGGCTACATCGATTGGATCCTTCGTAGGCACGAGAGCGAAGTTTGGAGTGGCACTGACTCTCGAATCCGGGCCCGCCTGCGTAAGCTTGCCTCTGCCACGATCACCGGTATTCGAACCTCCTTTGGCTACGGAACGGAGGTATTTGACCGTACTGCGATGGCTACTGGAAACTCAGAGGTGATGCGGAGGGAAGTCCTGCGAGTCGCGACACACATCCTCGCGCCAACTGCAGACGCAAGAATTGGTGCGCTAAACCAAGAGCAGTGGCGTGCCTTCGCGGCGCACCTCCAGCGCTCATCTGCAGAGTGTGGGCTGCTGCTGGATCGCTTCGGACATCGCCTCGAAGCTGCGATAGTCGAAGCAGTTCTTGACTTACAAGAGCATCTGGACTCCGCTCAAACCTACTGGCGAGTTTTCCCTGATGTCGCAGGGGTGCCGGCAACTCAGGTCCCGAAGATGACCACGCCCACTGAGGAAATGCAGGCAGCGTGGTGTGAACTGGCAGCGAAGGACGTTCGTCGTGTTCTCGAGTTGTCCACAATGCTTTCCAGCAGCGCGAGTAACACCTAACCACTCGCTCAACCGGACCCGCTACGGCAGGCCAGTTAGCTCAAACGTTAGCTTTCACAAGGCGGCAACCATGCAGTGGTGGGGACATCATCAAACGCGCGGCTGGGTTGTGTTGGATCGCACGATCGCATGCAACTGGCCAGGCGCAAAGGGCCCTCTTCTCTTTCTGAGATGCACCGACTCCTCAGTATTTACTGACCTTGCAGCCAACTGGTTCCCACCACAGTGAACCGCCCCGGATTTTGAGGAGGCTCCAATCTTTGAGAGGATGGAGCCATGAAGAAGTCGAACAAGTTCTCACCCGAGGTCCGCGAGCGAGCGGTGCGCCTGGTTCACGAGCATCGAGGGGAGT
>JBJXEJ010000139.1:0-81097 GCA_046154125.1 Rhizobacter sp.
CACCCGCTGCAGCTGGCACCCGCTCAGGTTCCCGGCGCCGATGTGCTGCCGGTCCCTCAGGCCGACGGCGTCGAGCAGGTCGCCGGCGCGCGCGCGCATCGCGTCGTTCGGAAAACCTGCTGCACCGAGCATCGGCATCATCACGTTCTCCAGCGCGGTGAAGGCGGTGATCAGATGGTGGTACTGGAAGACGAAGCCGATCGAATGGCCGCGCAGTCGCGTGAGTTCCCGATCGTCGAGTGCGGTGGTTTCCTCGCCGCACACCGACACCGTGCCGGCGCTCGGGCGATCGAGCAGGCCGATGATGTTCAGCAAGGTGCTCTTGCCCGAGCCCGACGGCCCCATCACCGCGCAGAACTCGCCGTGCCGCAATGTCAGATCGATGCCGTGCAGCACTTCGGTTTCGATGGTTGTTCCGGCGTTGTAGGCCTTGCGCACGCCGCGTAACAGCACCACAGGCGCAAGGTCAGGTGGAGCGCCGGGCACGTCGGTGCGTTCAGCCACGGATGGCCACCACCGGATCGAGGCGGGCGGCCCGCAGCGCCGGCGCGAAGGCGGCCAGCAGGCCGGTGATCGTGGCCAGCAGGAGCGCCGCCGCAAAGAGCTTCGGGTCGAACACCAGCGGGAACAGCGGTGTGCCATCGGCGTTGCGCGCATAGCGCTGCCACAGCAGCAGCGCCAGCGAACCGATCGCGCAACCCGCCACCGATCCGCCGAGCCCGAGCAGGCCGCCCTGCAGCAGGAACACACGCAGGATCTGCGCCTGCGAGATGCCCATCGCACGCAGGATGCCGATCTCGCGCGACTTCTGAACCACCACGACCACGAGCACGCTGGCGATGCCGAACGCCACCGACAGGCCGACGAAGAAGCGGATGGCGGTGTTGGCCAGGGTCTGCGCACTGATGGCGGCGAAGAACTGCGCGCTGGTCTTGATCCAGCTGTCCGCCTCGACGCCCGTCGAGGCCGTGATGCGCTGCGCGACCGCTTCGGCCGCATAGACGTCACGCACCGTCACCTCGAGGCTGGACACGCCACCAGGCAGCCCGAGCAGGCTCTGTGCGGTGTGAAGCGCCACGAAGACGCTTCGCTCGTTGGCGCCCTTGTTCCCGAGGTCGAACACGCCGGTGATGGTGAGCGCGATGGCGGCGCCGCTCGCGGTGGTCACGCGCAGCTTGTCACCGACGTCGAGCCCGAGGTCGCTGGCGAGCTCGGTGCCGATCAGGATGTCGGTGCCGGTCAGACGGGCGCTGCCGCGAACGATCTTGGCTCCGAGATCGACGATGCGGAAATAGAGATCGGGCTCGATGCCGCCGACCGAGATCGAGCGGCTCACGTTGCCCCGTATCGCCAGTGCCGAACCACCCGCCACCGGCGCCACCACCAGCACCTCGGGCATCGCACGGATCTGTGCAACCACCGACTGCCACTGATCGATGGACTTCAATCTCTGCAGCGGCGGCTGCACGATGGCGCCTTCTGCCTCGCCGGTTCGCAAACCTCCCTGTTCACCACGCAGCGGCCGCGTGACTTCCTGCGGAGGCAGCAGCTGGATGTGCGCCTGCGCAGACAGCACGCGATTGATGAAGTTGGATTGCAGACCCGCGAGCAGTGCCGACATGAAGACGATCACGCCGACGCCGATGGCGACGCCGGCCACGATGAAGAGCGTCTGCAATCGTCCCTCGCGCAGGAAGCGGATCGCCACGATCCACTCGAACGGCAGCCACGGCGTGAACATGTCGCGTGCCGCGTCAACGAGGCGGTGCAGAAGCAGCCGCCCGCACGTGCGCGCCCGAGGACGCGGTCGCCGACGCGGGCATCACGCGATCGCCATCGCCCAATCCTTCCAGCACTTCGGCCCAGCCTCCACTGCGCAGGCCGAGGCTCACAGGGCGGCGCACCGCGCGACCGCTCTCGATGCGCAGCACCCAGGCCGAACCGCCCTCGGCGGCGTCGGCATCGTGGACCGCACTCAACGGCACCAACAGCGCGCCTGACCGCCGGGCCACCTCGATGTCGACCGACACCGTCATGTCCTGGGTCAGCACCGATGGCGGCGCAGGCACGTCGAGCTTGACCTGCACCGCGCCGGTCTGCGCATTGACACCGGGATTGATGTAGGCCAGCTCGGCGGCGAAGCGCTGCTGCGGATAGGCATCGGCCGAGGCCACGGCCTTCTGGCCGAGCTTCAGGAGCCGCAGGTTCTTCTCGTCGATCTCGGCCACCAGTTGCGTGCGCCCCACAGGCGACAGCGTCATCAGCACCTTGCCGGCCTGCACCACGTCGCCTACCTCGACGTTGCGCCCGATCAGCGTGCCCGACACTGGCGCGCTGATGACCGCATAGGCAGCACGCGCCCTGGCCGCCTCGGCACTCGCCTGCGCCTGAGCCACAGCGGCGACTGCGAGCGCGTGATCGCTGCCTGCGGGCCGCGCTGTGTCGAGCTGCTTCTGGGCGGATCGGACCTGCGCGTCGGCGAGCTCATAGGCCTTGCGCGATTCTTCGATCGCGGCCTCGCCGATGAAACCCTTCTGGAACAGGTCCTGGTTGCGGCGAAGCGTCGAACGTGCGTTGTCGAGGCCGGCCTGGGCCTGCCGCAGCGCCTGCTCGGCCACCGGGGCCTGCAGCTCTCGCAACTGCCGCACACGGGCCTCGGCCTGGACAACCGCCACCTCGGCCTGGCGCACCACGGCGCGCAGTTCGGCCGACTCGAGCTCGATCAGCACGTCACCTGCCCTCACGCCCTGCCCCTCGGAGACCGGGACGCGCACCACCGTACCGGTGATCTGGGCACCGATATCGACACGATGCGGTGTCTCGACGCGGCCACTGGCGACCACGCTCTGCACGAAGTCGCGCCGCTGCACGGTCTCGGCGGCCACCTGGGGACCACGCCACCAGCGCGCAGAAAGACCGGCGATCACCAGCGCGGCGAGCATGACGAATGCCATGTTGCGGCGGCGTGGGGATTTCGGTGAGGAATCGGTCATGGGCAAGTCAGAAGGGCCGGCGCCTCGGGATCGTGGATACAGCATCGCAGCATGACGCCATGCGGCCGGCCGGTGCGTGATCCAAGTCAAGAACGATCGGCCAAGGCCGGCAACGCATTCGGCACAGCCACCACAGGCGTGTCCGTTACGGCTTCCGACGCCCAGTCAGGCTGATGTCCGACAGCGCAGGGGAGAGGCCGTGTTCAAACTCGGCGCTCACCCACCCTCACAGGAGTTTCAGATGAACAAGATTTCAGCCGCCGTGACTTTTACCTGCATGACGATCGCTTCCGGGACTGCTTTTGCAGCCGACGCGATGAAGCCGGAAGACGGCATGATGAAAAAGGAAATGACGATGCAGCAATGCAAGGACCACATGGCGATGTCCAAGAAGGACGGCATGAAGAAGGACGACGCCACGATGAAGATGGAAGCCAACTGCAAGGATATGATGGCCAAGGATCCGCTGAACGTGAAGAAGCCTGGCGACCAGGAAGCCCCGATGAAGAAGTAATTCCCGGCGGGTTCACGGCGCTTGCGTCGTCTGCCGACCGGTCGTCGTGGCGGGCTGCGTCGGCAACCCGCCACGCCATCACTGCATCTCTGCAGAGTGCAGCCATGTCTCTCAAAGCCACCTGCACCGCACGGTGGGCCGCCTCGACTCCTCCACGTGCGTCCTCGCTGTCGCTGACCGCGGTTTCATCGAATACCCGACTGGCGAGAACCTTGCGCGTCCGGCCGTCGACCAGCGCGACACGCAGCGTGAAGCGCACCGTGCTGGGTGCCGCGCCGAAGTCGTGCTGAAGGCGAACGATTTCAGTGTCGAGTCCGATGTCCGACGCCGCGGCACTCGTCGAAGTGACGACGGCCTGCATGGAGTCTGCGTGCACGATCGCGGCGACGATCAGCGGCGTCAGCATGCGCGCAGGCGTGTCGACCCATTCACTGTGGGCGAAGTATTCGAGTCGATGCGACTCGCGCGTGTAGACGATGCGAGGGCTGTCGAACCCCGCCGCCGCACGCGGTGGGTGGATCAGCAAGGTCGGCCGGAGGAGCGTGTCGGGCACCCCGCCCACCTGCCTGGTGTCGTGTTTCCCGACCGTGTCGTCCAACGTGTAGAACGCAGGCAGCGGTGCAGGTTTCGGAAGCAGACCGGAGCAACCCGCGGTCCCGGTCAACGCGAAAGCCGCGGCACAGCACAGCAGCAGGCGAACGGATGCGGGATTCATGGCGTTCTATTCGATAGGGCGGACGGGGTCGCAGGCGCCGTCCCAGTGGACATAGCGGTCTCTCCCGGTCCCTCGGGAACCGGAGCGCGACCGAACAGCAGGCCCGACGGATCGCGCTCGACCTGCTCGCTGACCCGCCGCAGCGATGTCGACAGCACATTCAGTTCACCCAGCAGGCGCTGCAGCTCGGGCAGCGTCTGCGCGGTGAACCGCTGAACGTCGGCGCCGACCGCGTCGACGGTGCGCCCGGCGCGGGTGCTCGCGATCGCCGCCGAGTTGCCCAGAGTCTCGAGCGCGTCGGCGCTGCGGCCGATGCGCTCGATCAGCGGGCCGAGCTGCTCGGTGGCGCGGGCTGTGTTGCCGAAGGTTCGAGATGCGCTGGCGATGCCGGCATCCAGCGCACCGGCGCGTGCAGCGAACACCTGCGACACGGTCGCCATGTTGGCCAGCGTGCGGGTCAGTGCCTCCCGGTTCTGATCGCTCAGGATCGCATCGATGTTGCTCGACGTGCTGTCGAGCTTGGCAAGCACGGTGGTCAGCACGTTCTCGAGCCGCGTGCTCAGCGAGGGCTTGGTCCGTATCACGGGATAGCGCTCCGTCGGGCCGGCGCGCAAGGGCGGCGCCTCTCCGCCGCCACCACCGAGCTCGACATAGGCGATGCCGGTCAGCCCTTGTGTTTTCAGGACCGCGACCGTGTCTTCCCGGACCGGTGTACCGCGTTCGATGGCGAACAGCAGTCGGACCCGCTCCGGGTTCGCGGGATCGAGCTGGATGTCGCGAACCTTGCCAACCTCGACCCCGTTGTACTTGACCGGCGCATTGAGGTTCAGTCCCGCCACCGACTCGTCCTCGATCGCCAGGTACATGTCGAACTTCTTCTGGAACGCACCGCCCGACGCGAGCCACAGCGCACCGGCGATCAGCGCCACGCCGAGCAGCAGCACGAAAGCACCGACGAGGGTGTGGTTCACCTTGGTTTCGATGGCGACTCCTCGCTGATGGCCACAGGTGCGACAGGGGCGGGCTGCCGTGCCGCCCGGCCTCGCGCGCCCTCGAAATACGGGCGGATCGACGGGTTCTCCATCTTCGACAACTCGGCCATCGTGCCGACGCCTTGCACCACGCCCTCACCCAGCACGGCGACCCGGTCGGCCACCTGCCACAGCAGGTCGAGGTCGTGCGTGACCATCACGATCGTCAGGCCGAACAGATCCCGCAGCTTCGGCACCAGTTGATCGAATCCGCCGGCACTGATCGGGTCGAGGCCGGCGGTCGGCTCGTCGAGAAAGAGCAGTTCCGGATCGAGCGCCAGCGCCCGGGCCAGCGAGGCACGCTTGAGCATGCCGCCGCTCAGTTCCGACGGGTACTGGGCCCCGACCTCGGGAGCCAGGCCGGTCATCTCGATCTTCCACCGGGCAATGTCGTCGATCAGCGCATCGTCGAGTCCGGTGTGTTCGCGCAACGGCAGGCCCACGTTCTCGAGCACCGTCAGCGAACCGAACAGGCCGCCGTGCTGGAACAGCACGCCCCAGCGCTCGCGCAGGGACTGCGCAGCATCGCGATCGAGGTCGGCGAGGTCGACGCCCAGCACGCGGATCGAGCCGGAGTCGGGGCGGTGCAGCAGGATCATCTCGCGCATCAGGGTCGACTTCCCCGAACCGCTGCCGCCGATCAGCGCGAACACCTCGGCGCGACGCACCTCGAGACTGATGTCGGAGTGAACCACGTGATCGCCAAAACGGGTCGAGACATGCCGCATCTCGATCACCGTGTCGCGGCTGGACGCGGCCTCGTTCATGTCAGAGACCCAGCGCACTGAAGGCGATCGAGAACAGCGCGTCGGCGACGATCACCAGAAAGATCGCCTGGACCACGCTGCGGGTGGTCTGACGCCCCACGCTGTCGGCCCCACCGTGAGTGCGAAAGCCCTGGAAACAGCCGACTACCGCAATGATGGCAGCGAACACAGGAGCCTTGCCGACACCGACCAGCAAGGTCGTCTCGCTGATGGACTTGGCGAATCGGTCGACGAATTCGCCGAAGCCGACACCGAGCTGCGCACGCGCCATGACCATGCCACCGAGCACACCGAGCAAGTCCGCAAAGGCCGTCAGCAGCGGCAGCGCGATCAGCAGCGCCGCAAATTTCGGCAGCACCAGCATCTCCTGCGGATCGATGCCGAGCGTGCGCATCGCATCGATCTCTTCGGTCACTGCCATCGTGCCGATCTGGGCTGCATAGGCCGAGCCCGATCGGCCGGCGATGATGATCGCGGTGATCAGAGGCGCGAATTCGCGCAGCATCGACAGTCCGATCAGGTCGGCGATGTAGATGTTGGCACCATAGGGCTTGAGCTGATCTCCACCCTGGTAGGCCACGACGACACCGAGCAGGAACGACAGCAGCCCGACGATCGGCAGCGCATCGACTCCTGCACTGCGGATGTTGAAGAGGATCGGCAGCCATCGCACGCGAGTCGGGCGCGCCACGCACCTTCCCCAGGCCAGCGCGATTTCGCCGACGAAGGCCAGCAGCGCTGCCGCCTCGGCGACGACCATTGCGGTGGAAGCGCCGATGCGTTCGACGGGGCCGGCCTTGCGCGGTGCCGTCATGGCCGGCCGGAGGTCCTGCTCGGCGATGCGTTGCGAGACCAGATCCAGCAGGCGGGCGAACTCCGGCCGCAGATCGCGCAGCGGAATCGCCCTTTCGGACGCGTCTTTGCCGCGGCTCGCGAGGTCGCCGTCGAGACGGCATCGCAGCATGCGGTGCAGCACCCATGCGCCGGCCGTGTCCAGTGCGTCGATCCGCCTGCCGTCTGCCGTGGTCGACTCTGGCAACGTGAGCCGCATCGCCGCAAACTGCCGCTCCACCGCGCCCACGCCGCGTGCCGTCCAGTCGCCCGAAAGCACCAGATCGTGTGGCGTCGGACGAGCGATGCCGGCGGGTTGCGTCACGAATCCTTCATGGTTCGCCGTCAGCCTAGGCACGGCCGCGCACGGAGTCTGTGCGCCAGCGAACGAAGACCCTCAGGGACCGGCTTTGAGCGCCTGTTCGATCATCCGCATCACGTGCTCGGATGCCTGCGCGCGGACCTGGGGCGCCAGCGTCAGGCAATCCATCGCATTCGACTGCATGATGCTGGCCAGCCCGTGCATCGTGGACCAGATGAACATCGCCTGCAGATCGACCTTCGCACGCATCTCGGCATCGTTGCCGTAAAGACGGCGCAGCACGCCACGCAGCACATCGAATGCATGGACTGCGTCGTGCACGAGTTCAGGATGCTCCGCAGGCTCGGGCCAGGGCGTTCCGAACATCAGGCGGTATTCGAGCGGGTTGGCGGCCGCGTAGGCCAGGTACTGTCGACCGAGCGACTCGAGGTCGGCGATCGCTGCGCCACCGCAGGGCTGCCGCTCGTCGAGCGATCGCGCAAAGCTCTCGAAACAGCGCCGCATCACCTCGGCCAGCAGATGGTCTCGGCTGGGATAGTGCTTGTACGGTGCCTGATGCGACACCCCGAGCTTGCGCGCGACTTCACGCAAGCTGAGTTGCTCGATTCCGTACTCGGCGATCACCTCGCGTGCCGCTCGCACGCAGGCTTCCTTCAGCTCGATCGGTTCTTCGATTTTTCGGGGCATCTTCGCAAGGGATGTTCGCTCACACGACAAGCACCCTAGCACGGCGACCTTCGGTGCAAGGGTTCTCAGCTGGCTGATCGATGATCGACCCGGCCGAAAATCGCGAATATGTTGACACTGTCAACAAACCAGTGAATGATGGTAGACATCGTCAACTCCGGGCCGGTCATCCGGCTGCGGATCGCTTTGAAGGGCCTCGACCATGATTCGAAACCACTCGCCGCTGCGCCGCGGACTTCGCTCGCTGGTGGCGGTGTTGTCGACACTGGCTCTGGGATCGACGGGCTGCGCGATCAACACGCCGGTCCGCGTGGTTCCGTCACAGCCCGGAGATCAGCCGGAGGACCGTCTGCAGGTGTCGCTGACCCATGCCGTGATCGATCCCGAGCAAGGTGGAACCTTCCATGAATACACTCGCCGCGTGCTCGACAGCCTGCCGGATCAGCCCGGGCTGGTCTCGCACTCCGTGCGTCGCGAGTTGCTGGGCAACGAGGTGTGGACGATGACCGTATGGGAAAGCGACACCGCGCGATCGAAGTTCTTCGGGTCGGGCGCGCACGTTCAGGCGATGGCCCACGCATCACGTGCGATCTTGAATGTTCGTACGCAGCGCCTCGAGGTTCCGCGATCTGCCCTGCCCTTGACGTGGCCGCAGGTGCTGGCCTGGCTCGGCCCACCCTCGTGGCAGATGCCGGCCACTCGCGAAGTGCAGCGATGACGCGCGTCAACGGGGATGTTCCGGCCCGGCCCGGTCGCACGCTGCACCTGCTGCTGACGATCGGGGTGACGCTGCTTGCCGCAGCCTGCGCCTCATCGGTCGACACACCGACACCCAAAGGCGTCGAGGCTGCGGTGCAGGCGACCGCGTTTCGCCACCAGGGCAGCGACGCAGAAGCCTTCGACCCGCATTGGTGGAGGGCGTTCGACGATCCGTCGCTCATCGCGTTGGTGACCGAGGCACAGCAGGCCAACCTCGACGTTCGCATCGCTGCCACACGCGTTCTGCAGGCCCGTGCGGGCAGCACGGCCGCAGCCTCTCGCCTGGCGCCCGCGATCGGACTGAACGGCAGCGCGTCCGACCAGCGCAGCGGCCTGCCCGACGCGTACAAGCGAACCTCGCCGGACACCCGCGCGTTGCGTGCTTCGCTCGACCTGGGCTGGGAGATCGACGTCTTCGGTGCCGCCCGCGCAGCAGCAGACGCAGCCGCCCTCGATGCCGATGCATCGATGGAGGCAGCCGAAGGCGCGAGATTGCTGGCTGCCAGCGAGGTCGCCCGGCTGTACATCGGCTGGCAAGGCGCTCGCCTTCGCCTTCACGAGCTCGAGAAGCTGCTGCAGACGCAGTCCGACACCGAGCGCCTGACCCGCAGCCGCGAGGCCCAGGGCCTGTCGAGTCGGTTCGACGTGGCGCGTTCTGCAGCCGAGACGCAGACGCTCGCGGCGCAGCTGCCGCCGCTTCGCACGCTGGTCGCCACCACCGAGCACCAGATTTCCCTTGTGCTCGGACGCAGCGCCACGCAGCCCTTGTCGATGCTCGATGACCGGGTCGCGCCACGGCTGCCGGAGGTGCCCGCGCTGCCGCCAGGTCAGCCGGCCGAGTTGCTGGGGCGACGGCCTGATCTGCGCGCAGCCGAGCGCCAGCTGGCTGCCGAAGGAGCCCGCCTGCGTGAGGCGCGCGCCGATCTGCTTCCACGCTTCTTCATCGCTGCACTGTTCGGCGGTCAGGACCTGACGATCAACACGCAGGCGTTGTCGCCGGTTCGCTACAGCAATGTCGCGCTCGCCTTTTCCATGCCACTGTTCAACGCGGGTCGTCTGCACGCCGCCGAGGACCGGGCTTCGGCCCGCGAGCGCGGCGCAGCGCTTCACTACGAACGTGCGGTACTCGGTGCGGTCCAGGAGGTGGAAGACAGTCTGGTGGCGCTGGCTCAGGAGCGAGAGCGGTCGCGCGCGCTCGACGCGCTGCAGGCGCAGCGTCGCACCGCGCTGCGTCACGCCGAATCGCTGCGCCGCGAAGGGCAGATCGACCTGCTGCAACTGCTGGACGCGCAACGCGGCGTGATCTCGGCAGAACTGGCGTGGACCGAACACCGCACGCAGCTGGCTCTCGATGCCGTGCAGCTCTACAAGGCGCTCGGCGGCGGCTGGCGCCTGCCTGAAGCCAGGGAAACGACTGCCCCGGCCGGCACACCCATTTCAGCGAGCTCGCCATGAACCGATTCCCGACTTCTACTGCGCCGCGCGTCGGCATCGCTGCACTGATCGTCAGCACAGCCACGGCACTGCTGGTCGGCTGTTCCAAAGCGGTTGTACCTCCGCCCGGTCCGCAGGCGGTCTATGTGACCCCGGTGCACCTGGACCATGCGGCGGGAGACCGCCGCTACACCGCGACGCTGGCCCCGCGTGTCGAAAGCGAGATCGCGTTCCGCACCGGCGGCAAGGTGCTGGCCCGGCTGGTCGACGTCGGTCAGACCGTTCGGGCCGGCCAGCCGTTGGCAAGACTCGATGCGGCCGACCTGGCACTCGCGGTGGACGCGACCGCTGAACAGCTGCGTGCAGCCGAGGTCGATGCGACTCAGGCGGCCAGCGATGCGGCACGCTTCCAGCGGCTGCTGGCCGACGGGTCGGTCGGAGCGGCCGATCAGGAGCGGCTGCAGGCCCGCGCCGATGCGGCTGCTGCGCGTGTCGTCCAGGCACGGCGCCAGCTCGACCTGGCGCGCAACCGCAGCAGCTACACGACGCTGGTCGCACCGTTCGACGGCGTGCTGACGTCACGCCGCTTCGAGGCCGGACAGGTGGTCGGCGAAGGCCAGTCGGTGCTCACGCTGGCGCGGGAGAGCGACCTGGAAATCGTCGCCGACATCCCCGAGCGGCTCGCACCGCAACTGCGCGAGCAGCTCGCAAGCGGTCGCATTGCAGACGGCGCACCTGTCGCGCTTCGGCTGCGCGAACTGTCGCCGGGAGCCAACGCGGCCACGCGCACGTTCCGCGCTCGCTACGCCATCGCCCAGCCGCGGCCCGCAGCGTGGCGAATCGGCATGACCGCCGAGCTGTTGCTCGCCGCCAGCGGCCCATCGGATTCCGCCGCCGAGTTGCCTGCGACGGCGCTGGTCACCGTGCGCGGTGAGCCCGCGGTGTGGATCGTGGCCGACGCGGCTGCGGGGCGCCTCGAACTCCAGACGGTTCGCGTCGTGGCACAAGGCAGCGATCGCGTGCGCGTGAGCGGTGTCGCCGAAGGCGCGCTGGTGGTCTCGGCCGGTGCGCACAAGCTCGACCCGGGCATGCGCGTGCGCCCGGTTCGGCGGCCTCTCGATTCACCGCTGGACGCGTCGCAGGCCGACACGCGGTCCCCGCCGGGCGGAGTCGCTTCCGCGACCAAAGAACCTTCGTCGAAGCCATGAAGTCGTTCAACCTGTCCGAGTGGGCCGTCACGCACCGGCCCATGGTGCTGTTCCTGATGCTGATCACGTTGCTCGTGGGCGGCTGGTCGTTCTCGAAGCTGGGACGCCTGGAAGACCCGGTCTTCAACGTGCCGACGATGACCGCCGTCGTCGCCTGGCCAGGCGCTAGCGCGCAACAGGTCCAGGACCAGGTCATCAACCGCATGGAGCGCGAACTGCAGGAGATCGAAGGCATCGACTACGTGCGTGGCTTCTCCCGGCAGGGCTACGGCGGTCTGACACTGTGGATGAAGGGCGGCACGTCCAGGGCCGACCTGGACACAGCGTGGTACCAGGCGCGCAAGAAGATCGGCGACGTTCGAGCGCAGTTCCCCGAAGGCGTGCGAGGCCCGTTCTTCAACGACGAGTTCACGGACGTCTACACGGTGGTCTATGCGCTGCATGCACCCGAACTGAGCCACGCCGAAACGCAGGTGCTGGCGGAGGACATCAAGCGTTCGCTGCAGGCGGTGCCGGGTGTGAACAAGGTCGACGTGATGGGGCGCCAGGTCGAGCAGGTGAATGTCGAATTCGAGTCCCGCCGCCTGGCTGCACTCGGGCTGACGCCGCACGCGATGATCGAGATACTCGGCCGGCAGAACCTGCTCGCGCCATCGGGATCGGTCGACGGCACGGCAGACCGCACCTTCGTGCGCGTCAGCGGCGCGCTGCGCAGTGCAGCCGATGTGGCGGCGATCCCGGTCGAGGCCGGTGGCCGGCTGCTGAGACTGTCCGATGTGGCCGAAGTGCACGCGGGCTACGAAGATCCGCCGAGGTTCACCGTCCGCCACAACGGCGAGCCGGTGCTGGCGCTGGGCGTCGTGCTGTCGCGTCAGGTGAATCTGCTCAAGGTCGGCGAGCAGCTCGATGCCACCACCGCGACGCTGCAGGCCAGCCTGCCTCTGGGCGTGTCCCTGGAGAAGTACGCCGATCAGCCACGCGTGGTCGACGAGGCGGTGTGGGAGTTCGAGCAGGCGTTTCTCGAAGCGCTGGCCATCGTGCTCGCGGTGTGCTTCGTGGCACTGGGCTGGCGCAGCGGCATCGTGGTCGCGGCATCGGTTCCACTGGTGCTGGGCATCGTTGCGGCGGTGATGCACGCGGCGGGCTGGGCGCTGGACCGCATCTCGCTCGGCGCGCTGATCATCGCGCTCGGCCTGCTGGTGGACGACGCGATCATCGCCGTGGAGATGATGGTGGTGAAGATCGAGCAGGGCTGGGACCGCGCCCGTGCCGCGACCTTCGCCTACACCTCGACCGCCTTGCCGATGCTCACCGGCACGCTGGTCACGGTGGCCGGCTTCATGCCCGTGGGTTTCGCGAAATCGATTGCAGGGGAGTACGCCGGCGGCATCTTCTGGGTCGTCGGCGTGGCGCTGCTCTCATCGTGGATCGTCGCGGTTTTGTTCACGCCCTACCTCGGTGTGCTGCTGCTGCCAAGGTCGCCGAAGACCGTGGTGCCCGGGGCACATGACGCGCTGCTTCACCCTCGGCTGCGCCGGGCCATCGAGTGGGCGCTTTCGCACCGACGGGCCGTGCTTGGTGCCGCGGCGCTGATGTTGCTTGCTGCCGGCGCCGGCATGGGCCTGGTGCAGCAGCAGTTCTTTCCGAGCGCGTCGCGCAGCGAAGTCCTGGTTGATCTGCGGCTGCGCGAAGGCGCCTCTTTCGCGGCCACTGCCACCCAAGTCCGACGGTTCGAAAGCGTGCTGAAGGCCGACCCGGACGTTCTGGACTACACCGCCTACACCGGCGCCGGTTCGCCGCGATTCTTTCTCAGCCTCGGGCCCGAGCTGCCGAACCCGGGCTATGCGCAGTTCGTCGTCCAGACCGCCGGCATCCCCGAGCGCGAGGCGGTGCGCAAGCGATTGATCGCGCTCTTCGATGCGGGCGAGGTATTTCCCGAAGTCCGCGGCCGGGTGCAAAGGATGGAGTTCGGCCCGCCGGTCGGATTTCCGGTGCAGTTCCGTGTGATCGGACCCGACGCGCAGCAGGTGCGCGACATCGCCCACAACGTGCGCGACATCGTGCGCACCAGCACGCTGGTGCGCGACACCCACCTGGACTGGGACGAACAGGTGCGGACCGTGCGCGCGCAGGTCGATCAGGACCAGGCGCGACTGATGGGACTTTCGTCGGCCGAAATATCGAACACCGTGCAGGCGATGCTGTCGGGCATTCCCGTGACCCAGATACGGCGCGGCGAAGAGTTGATTGACGTCGTGCTGCGCGCAGCACCTGACGAGCGACTGTCACTCGAGCAGCTGCAGGACCTGAACCTGCCCACCGCCAACGGCAACACGGTGCCGCTGTCGCAGGTAGCGCGCCTGGAAGCAGCCTTCGAGGACCCGGTGCTGTGGCGACGCAACCGCGACCTCGCGCTGACCGTGCGCAGCGATGTGGCCGACGGAGTGCAGGGACCCTACGCCACTCAGCGGATCTGGCCGAGCCTCAAGCCGATTCTGGACACGCTGCCCCCGGGCTACCGCATCGAACAGGGTGGTGCGATCGAGGAAAGCGACAAGAGCAACGTGGCGCTGTTCGCGGTGTTTCCGGCGATGTTCGTCGTGACGCTGCTGATCCTGATGGTGCAGCTGCAGAGCTTCTCGCGCATGTTGATGGTGTTCCTGACCGCGCCACTGGGACTGATCGGCGTGGTGCCTGCACTGCTCGCATTCAACGCACCGTTCGGCTTCGTCGCGCTGCTGGGCGTGATTGCGCTGGGCGGAATGATCATGCGCAACGCGGTCATCCTGGTCGACCAGATCGACAGGGACATTGCGCAAGGCAGCGCGCCGTGGCAGGCCATCGTCGACGCCACCGTACGCCGTGCAAGACCGGTGGTGCTGACAGCCGCCGCCGCGATCCTTGCAATGATCCCGCTCACGCGCAGCGTGTTCTGGGGGCCGATGGCGATGGCGATCATGGGTGGACTGGTGGTCGCCACCGCACTGACACTGGTGTTCGTGCCGGCGCTGTACGCGACCTGGTTCAGGGTTGGTCGCACGTTGCCGTCCGGCGAAAGAACACAGATCGGCGCGAACGCCGCACCGCAGAGCTGAGCGCCATCATGACGGTTGGAAGGCACTTGCGCGGGCCCGATCCGGCCCGTCGAGCTGCGATTTCGCTCCGGTGCTGCATGTTCAAATGAAGGGTCGATGCGTGCACCGCCTGAACGAGAAATTCCACCTTGAAGATTGCCACCTGGAACGTCAATTCGCTCAACGTCCGCTTGCCACAGGTCCTGGAGTGGCTGGCTGCGCATCAGCCGGATGCGCTGTGCCTCCAGGAAACGAAACTCACCGACGACAAGTTCCCGCACGCCGAGCTGGCGGCGGCGGGCTACCAGTCGCAGTGGTTCGGCCAGAAGACCTACAACGGCGTCGCCTTGCTGACACGCACGCCGGCCGACGCGGTGGTGAAGAACATCCCCGGCTGTTCCGACGAACAGTCGCGCGTGATCGGCGGCACGGTGAACGGTGTGCGGGTGATCGGCGGGTACTTCCCGAACGGGCAGGCACCCGACAGCGACAAGTTCCAGTACAAGATGGCTTGGCTCGAAGGCCTGAACGCCTGGATCACCGCTGAGCTGAAGTCGCATGAGAGTCTGGTGCTGGTCGGCGACTTCAACATCGCACCCGAAGACCGCGATGTCTACGACCCCGTCGCTTGGGCCGGGCAGATCCACTGCACGCCCGAGGAACGTGCGCATTTTCAGCGGCTGCTGTCGCTCGGTCTGCACGACGCGTTTCGGCTGTTCGAACAGCCTCCGAAGAGCTGGAGCTGGTGGGACTACCGAAACCTCGCGTTTCGCAGGAACCAGGGGTTGCGCATCGATCACATCCTGGTGAGTGACGCACTCAAGACCCGGGTGGCCGCCTGCTCGATCGACAAGCTGCCTCGCAAGAACGAGCGTCCCAGCGACCATGCCCCGGTGTGGGCCGAGATCGAGGCCGCTGCGGGGCAGCCTGGCGGCAACTGAACGTCAGCGGCGCTGGCTCAATCGTCGAGCCCGAGTTCCTGGATCTTGCGCGTGATCGTGTTGCGGCCGATGCCGAGCTTCTGCGCAGCCTCGATGCGGCGACCCCGCGTCATGTCGAGCGCGGTATGGATCAGCTGTGCCTCGAACTTGCGGGTCAGCGTTTCCCAGACTTCGGGCTCACCGGCCAGCAGCAGGCTGCGTGATTCACGCTCGAGGTCGGCCAGCCAGCGTGACGGACTGACAGGAAGCTCCGCCGTCGAAACCGCCTCACGCGAAACGTCGGACGCGACGACGATCGACTCCGCGTCGGATGCGGCGGGCACAGGCTCCGGCATCGACACCACAGGCACCGATGCACTGAACACCGGAACAGCAATCGGAGGGCTGCCCATCGGCGTGGCCGGCAAGGCGGCAGGCGATGAGGTCGTCAGCAGTTCGGGTGGCAGGTCCTTCGGTTCGATGGTTTGCGCGGGCGCCATCACCGTGAGCCAGTGACAGATGTTCTCGAGCTGCCGGACGTTCCCAGGGAAATCGAATCGCATCATCTGAGCCACCGCTGAGTCGGTGATGCGCTTGGCTTCGACGCCCAGTTCCTTGGCGCTTTTCTGCAGGAAGAAGCGCGCCAGTGCAGGCACGTCTTCCTGCCTCTCGCGCAACGCGGGAAGACGCAGGCGGATCACGTTCAGACGGTGGAACAGGTCTTCGCGGAAGACACCTTGCCTGACCCGGTCTTCGAGGTTCTGGTGCGTCGCGGCAATGACCCGCACGTTGCTGCGCATCGGGTTGTGACCGCCGACTCGGTAGAACTGGCCGTCGCTGAGCACACGCAGCAGACGTGTCTGCAGGTCGAACGGCATGTCACCGATTTCGTCCAGGAAAAGCGTGCCGCCATCGGCCTGCTCGAAGCGCCCGCGTCGTGTGGTCTGCGCACCGGTGAATGCACCGCGCTCGTGGCCGAACAACTCGCTCTCGAGCAGGTCCTTCGGAATCGCGGCGGTGTTGATGGCGACGAAAGGGCCCGTCGCGCGCGGGCTGTGCTTGTGCAGCGCATGAGCAACCAGTTCCTTGCCCGAGCCCGACTCGCCGGTGATCAGCACCGTGACGATGCTCTGGCTGAGTCGTCCGATCGCGCGAAAGACATCCTGCATGGCTGGCGCCTGGCCCAGCATCTCCGGCATCTCCGCGAGACGCTCGTCGCGCACGGCCTCGCGCATGCTTTCATCGAGAGCCCGGCGAATCAGCTCGACGGCCTTGGGCACATCGAAGGGCTTGGGCAGGTACTCGAAAGCACCGCCCTGAAAGGCGCTGACCGCGCTGTCCAGATCGGAATAGGCCGTCATGATGATGACCTGCAGTTCAGGATGCAGCTGCTTGACCTTGGCCAGCAGATCGATGCCCGAACCACCGGGCATGCGGATGTCGGAGACGAGCACCTGCGGAACGTCATCCTCGAGGGCGATCAGCACATCGCGAGGGTTGGTGAAACTGCGTACCGCCAGATCTTCTCGTGCCAGCGCCTTTTCCAGCACGAAGCGGATGGATTGGTCGTCGTCAACAATCCAGATGGGTTTCATTCACTGCCTCTTCAATGGAAGACACCGACGCGCTGCGGTGCACGGAAAAGAGCTCAGGGCAGCGGAATCACGATCTTGAATATGGTCCTGCCGGGTTCGCTTTCGCACTCGATCATTCCCTGGTGCTGCTGCACGAACGTCTGCGCCAGCGTCAACCCCAACCCTGAACCGCCTTCACGCCCCGACACCAGGGGATAGAAGATTCGATCTCGGATGGATTCCGGAATGCCCGGGCCGTTGTCCAGAATATGCAATTCCAGTGCCAGTCGATAGCGTTGCTTACCCAATGTCACCTGTCGGGCCACACGCGTGCGCAAGGTGATCACGGCGTCGCCCGTGGCCACGAGTTCCGCCAGTGCCTGTGCAGCGTTGTGCGCGATGTTGAGAACGGCCTGGATGAGCTGTTCGCGATCGCCGCGGAAGTCGGGAATCGACGTGTCGTAGTCCCGCTCGACCCGCAAACCACGCGGAAATTCCGCCAGGATCAGTGAACGCACGCGCTCGCAGACCTCGTGGATGTTCACGTCGCTGACCACATGCGGCTTGCGGTGCGGTGCCAGCAGGCGATCGACCAGTGCCTGCAACCGGTCGGCTTCCTGGATGATGACCTGCGTGTACTCGGTGAGCTCGCGGGACTGGACCTCCATCTCCAGCAGCTGTGCCGCGCCGCGGATGCCGCCGAGCGGATTCTTGATCTCGTGGGCCAGGTTGCGAATCAGCTCCTTGTTGGCACGGGCCTGGCCGAGCGCGCGCTCCTCGCGGTCCTGCCGTGTCTGCTGCTCGATCTCGACCAGTTCGATCAGCACATCGGTGGTGCCATCCATCTGGTTGACGATGACATGCACCGGCAGCGGCTCGCCGTGGGTCGATGCCGGACGACGCAGCAGCGCCTCGAAGCGGCTGGTAGAGAAATCGTTGCGCACGACGGCAGCGACGGTGTCGCGAACCATCTGTGCATCCACGAACCAGTCGAACAACGAGTCGCGCAGCACGCTGCGGCTCGACCAGCCCAGCACGTGTCCAAAGGACGCATTGGCGAACACGCAGTGTCCGTTGGGTCGCACCACAGCCACCATCGTGGCGAGGTGATCGAATGCTGCGTAGGGCGCGGCAGCGCTCGTCATCGTGCTCGAGCGTCCGGGGGGAGCGGAAGCACCTCGTTCACGGCAGCTTCGAGAGTTCGCGCTTCAGCGCTGCGATGTCGCTTTCCTTGCGAGCGATCCCGGACTTCAGGTCGGACGTCCGATCCAGGTACTTCTGGTAGTTGCGCTCGTCCCCGCGGCGCTCCGGCTCACCCTTGTTGTATTCGGCCTGCATTTCAGCCAGACGCTGTTCTTCACGCTGCAGTTCAGCCTCGAGGATGCGGCGCGCGTCGCTGTCCCGGGCGCGCTGTTCACCAGGGTCGACGCGCGCATCCGGCCGCGGGGCCGGGGGAGACGCGCTGCCGCCCGCCGCAGCGCCAACCGGCCGCTTCGGCGCAGTGATCACGGTGACCGGGGCGCCGTCCAGCGTGCGGCAACCTTGATCCTTGGCTTCCTTCGCAGTGATCGCGCTGGTGTACAGGTTGCCGGGGCACCGGTAAACCACAGCGGAATCTCCCTGCGCGTGCGCAGGAAGCGCCGACAAGAGCGTGACGAGTGCGGCCGACCACACCCCAAACAAACGCCCGCTGCGCAGAGACATCATCCGGTGACCTTCTTTCGAAACGCTCATTTCCACAGAGGCTGCGCATCTGGCGCAACGACTTGATCCAGTTCGGATTGTCGAACACGGATGAAATTCCCCATCCAAAGAAAAAGGGACGGCTTTCGCCGTCCCTTGATTCTGCAACGCCAGCCTCAGAGGCTGTAGTACATGTCGAATTCGACCGGGTGGGTCGCCATACGGAAACGGGTGACTTCCGTCATCTTCAGATCGATGTAGGCATCGATGTAGGAGTCGGTGAACACACCGCCCTTGGTCAGGAACGCGCGATCGCCGTCGAGGTACTCAAGGGCCTGATCCAGGCTGTGGCAAACGGTCGGGATCAGCTTGTCCTCTTCCGGAGGCAGGTGGTACAGGTCCTTCGTTGCAGCTTCGCCCGGATGGATCTTGTTCTCGACACCGTCGAGACCCGCCATCAGCAGCGCGGCGAAACCGAGGTACGGATTCATCAGCGGATCCGGGAAACGCGCCTCGACGCGACGGCCCTTGGGGTTGGCCACGTACGGGATGCGGATCGAGGCCGAGCGGTTCTTGGCCGAGTAGGCCAGCTTCACCGGGGCTTCGAATCCGGGCACCAGGCGCTTGTAGCTGTTGGTGCCGGGGTTGGTGATCGCATTCAATGCACGGGCGTGCTTGATGATGCCGCCGATGTAGTACAGCGCGAATTCGGACAAGCCTGCGTAGCCGTCACCGGCGAACAGGTTCTTGCCGTCTTTCCACACCGACTGGTGCACGTGCATGCCAGAGCCGTTGTCGCCGACGATCGGCTTGGGCATGAAGGTCGCCGTCTTGCCGTACGAATGGGCGACGTTCTGGATCACGTATTTCTGCAACTGGACCCAGTCGGCGCGCTGGATCAGCGTGCTGAACTTGGTGCCGAGTTCCATCTGGCCGGCATTGGCGACCTCATGGTGGTGCACTTCGACCGGCACGCCCAGTGCTTCGAGTACAAGACACATCTCGGAGCGCATGTCCTGGAAGCTGTCCACCGGCGGCACCGGAAAGTAGCCACCCTTCACCGCAGGACGGTGTCCGGTGTTGCCATGCTCGTATTCGCGGCCGGTGTTCCAGGACGCCTCTTCGGAGTCGATCTTCGAGAAGCAGCCGGACATGTCGTTGCCCCAGCGAACGCTGTCGAACACGAAGAATTCAGGCTCTGGACCGAAATAGGCGGTGTCGCCCAGACCCGAGGCCTTCATGTAGGCCTCGGCACGCTTGGCCAGCGAACGCGGATCGCGCTCGTAGGGCTTGCCATCGGCCGGATCGATGACGTCGCAGGTCAGGATCATCGTCGGCTCTTCGAAGAACGGATCGATGTTGGCTGTGTTCGCATCAGGCATCAATTGCATGTCCGACGCTTCGATGCCCTTCCAACCAGCGATCGACGAACCGTCGAAGGCATGGCCCGACGTGAATTTGTCTTCGTCGAAATGGGACACGGGCACGGTGACGTGCTGTTCTTTGCCGCGGGTGTCGGTGAAACGGAAGTCGACAAACTTGACTTCGTTCTCTTTCACCATCTTCATCACATCGGCGACGGTCTTGGCCATCAGGAATCTCCTAGCGGGACGCTGTTTGGGTGAGGGGGAAGGAAGGGATCGAACACAGCTGCGACGCGGTAACGCCGCCTCAAAAATGTGCATTGCAAAGTAGCAGAAAGCGTGCCCAGCAAGCGTGTGTTCTGGGCATCAAGCGCAACCTGCCCGCTGGGCAACAGCCCTTTTACGCGGCACTCAGCAGGCTGAAACTGTAACTGCATCTGCGCCCGGATCAGGTGCATACAACATCCCATATTGGTGCACATCCGATGGGGTCATCGCACCACCTCAGGGCCCAGCTTGGCGTAACACTCGCGCAGCCCCTGCACCAGCGCCGAAAAAGCCCGCTCTACAGCGGCGCGATCGCCTTTGACCCCGAGTTCGATGTGAGGCCCCCATTCAGGATGATCCACGCTGGGCAGACTGAACACCTTGACGTCGGGATGGAGGGATTCGATCGACTCCATCAACGGCGTCAGGGCTGCCTCCATCGCACCCAGCACGATGACCGACTGCTCTCGCTGACCTTGCGCCAGGTGCAGGTGCGGGCAGCGCTGGTCAAGCACCCATTCAATCATCGGCCATGCCATCACCGGGAAGCCCGGAACGAAATACACGGCGGCATCAGGCATTTGGGCGCCGGCTGACCCGCGTACGAAGAAGCCGGCGATCTTGTTGTACGGATTCGGAATGATCTCGGAGCCTTCAGGGAAGAGGGCCATGTTCAGTCGATGCACGTTGTCGGCACGATTTGGATCGAAGGACTCGCCCTTTTCTGCTGCCACTTCGCGCATGCGTTCGATGATCAGATCACGTGCGACCGGATGCAGCGCCAGCGGAACGCCGAGCGCCATGGCGGCGCACTGCCGGGTGTGGTCGTCGGGCGTCGCGCCGATGCCGCCACAGGAGAACACGATGTCTCCGCTGGCCAGAGCATCGCGCAGGTCGGCCGTGATGCGCTGAGGATCGTCACCCACGTAGCGCACCCAGCTGAGCGACAGACCCCGAGCCGCCAGCAGTTCGATGACTTTCGGAACGTGCTTGTCCGCACGCTTTCCCGAAAGGATCTCGTCCCCAACGATCAGCAGACCGAAAGCCATGGCCTCGCGCTCAGGCCGGGGGAAGCGGAATCAGACCCGGCGAAACGTCCGCCTCGGTCACCGGAGAAGGCGTCGGTGGCTGAGGCGAAACGACCGCGAGGTCGCGCTCACGCCGCAGCGCCTGCAAGGCACTCAACGCGTAGTGGGAAAACCAGAGCGCGGAAAACGCGAACACCAGTGTGTAGATCCAGATTGCCACTGGCACCAGCACCGGCGCCAGTGCCAGGAACAGGACACCAGAAGCCCAGACCAGCGATGGCGCCGCACCGAGATAGCCGGTCAGGATGCCCATGCCAAGCAACGAACTGCGATGCCGCTTGATCAATTCCCGACGCTCTTCCTTCGTCGCATGTTCGGCCAGCACGTCGTAGGTCATGACCTTGTAGGTCAGCCAGCCCCAGATCAGCGGCGGCAGGATCAGCACCAGCGGAGGAACGAACCACAGCGGTACGGAGACGAGCAGCGCGACGAGCGCAACGAGGGTGGCCATCAGGGCCGCAAAAGCGCCCGCCGTGACCGAGCCTCCGTGACGCCGCTCGAGTGCCTGAAAGCGGCGTTCGGCTACCAGGCTCAGCATCGCCGGGGTCATCAGCGCCGCAACCACGAGCAACGAGCCAACCACGATCAACGGCATGACGGCGAACACCACGATCAACGGGGCGAGGAATTTCCTCAGCCCGCTGAGGCCTGCGCTTTCAAGCCAGGCGAGCAGCGATGCCACCCAGGCGTGAGATTCGAGGCCGGCGCCGACCCAGGACAC
The DNA here is from genome assembly GCA_046154125.1 of Rhizobacter sp. GTDB lineage: Bacteria > Pseudomonadota > Gammaproteobacteria > Burkholderiales > Burkholderiaceae_C > PBB1. The sequence goes on from JBJXEJ010000139.1 coordinate 21,953, forward strand.
GACCGGCACCCAGAAGAAATATCCGAGCCCGAGCGCGACCACGCCCATCAACACGAGCGGCAGCAACGACAGCGCGATGACTCGTGGATGCAGGCAATAGGCGGCTGCGCGCCAGAACGAATCGATCAGCAGTTTCATGCGGCACAGGATACGTCACGCGAGCGTCTGATCGGCCCGCCTGCGCGGGGCGTGTCGCTCACTCGTCGTCGCCGCCAAATATGGTGCCGCCGAGCAGGCCGCCACCCAGCACACCGCCGAGCAATGAACCTTCTTCGCGCGATCCTCCACGTTGGGGCGCCGCGGCGAACACGCGGGAAGCCAGGCGCGAGAACGGCAGGCTCTGCAGCCACACGGTGCCGGGGCCGGTCACCTTGGCGAAGAACAGCCCTTCGCCGCCGAACAGGGCTGTCTTCACCTTGCCGACGTACTGGATCTCGAAATTGATGTCGGGCGTGAACGCGACCACGCAACCGGTATCGATCAACAGCGTCTGGCCCGGCTGCAGTTCACGCTTGAGCACGGTGCCGCCAGCGTGCACGAACGCCAGACCATCGCCTTCGAGCTTCTGCATGATGAAGCCTTCACCACCGAAGAATCCGACCGACATCTTCTGCTGCAGGAAGATGCCGAGCGATACGCCCTTGGCGGCGCAGAGAAACGCATCCTTCTGGCAGATCAGCATGCCACCCAGCTTGCGCAGATCCATCGGCAGAATCTTGCCCGGGTAAGGCGCGGCGAACGCGATGCGCAATTTTCCGCGCCCCTGGTTGGTGTAGACCGTGGTGAACAGCGACTCACCGGTGACCAGCCGCTTGCCCGCGCCCAGCAGCTTCCCGAACAGCCCGCCGGTGCTGGCCGACCCGTCACCGAACACCGTGTCCATCGAGATGCCGGCGTCCATGAACATCATGCTGCCGGCCTCGCCGACCGCGGCTTCACCCGGGTCGAGCTCGACTTCGACGAACTGCATTTCGGAGCCCTTGATCTCGTAATCGACCACGTCCATTGCCATTGCGATTGCTCCTGATGGATTGAATTGGCGGGATGTTATCGCCGGCGAATTGGATGTCGATCTCGCCTCCACTCACCCCTCGAACCGGGGGGCGCGATCGACCCGCCGTGATGCGGCTCACGAACGGCTGGCTTGCTGCGTCTCCGCACCCCGCGGCTGCGGGGTGCGAGTGATCAGGTGCGTCAGTAGCCTCCAGGACATCGACGATTCGTTCGCCTCCGACACACCGACTTTCAGCGAGAAATCTCCATGATTCGCAAGTTCATCAAGCCACTGCTCGCCGCCTCTGTGGTTCTGTCCGCCTCCCATGCACAGGCCAGCGTGGTCCAGTTTCAGGGCTTTGCGCATGGGTCCGAGTACGTCGAGTACTCACTTTCCTCGTCCGCGTATCAGGGCACCCAGGCCGGCGGGTTCAACGTGCTGCTCAATGGCAGCAAGAACATCACGACCTACTGCGTTGACTTGTTGCAGCACATCAACCTTTCGGGCACCTACAACGACTACACACAGGTGAGCGGATCCGCACACCTGTTCGCCAACAGCCGAGCCAATGACGACATCGGTCGCCTGTTCACGTCGGCAGGCGTCCTGGTCCACGACGCCACCACGGAGGCCGCTTTCCAGTTGGCCGTCTGGGAAATCGCCTACGAGACCGACAAGAGCTACAGCCTGAGCGACGGGATTGCGAAGTTCCACGGATCGATCAGCGCCGTGGGCTTCGCCAACGACTGGCTGAGCCAACTCGGCTCGAAAAGCTCGGTGAACCTGCAAGTGCTGGAAAGCCGCACCTTCCAGGACCAGGTGTTCGCCAATCGGATCCCGGAACCATCGAGCGCTGCCCTCATCGCGGCAGCGATGCTGGGTCTGGGAGCCGTTCAACGGCGCAGAACACGCAGGGCCGACTGAACAACGCTTCAGCAATAAAAAAGGGCGGCTCAGGCCGCCCTTTCTCGTGGGTCCGGCGGCCAGACTCTCAGGCCGTGACGAATCCCTCGTAACCGCTCGCCTTGACCGCATCGCACTTGTCCCGGTAATTGCCGACACCGCCGGCATAGGCCAGCAGCCGCCTCGGCTTGCCTGCGACGTTGGAACCCATGTACCAGGAGTTGGTCTTGGACACCAGCATGACGTTGGCAAGTTCGTCATGGTGAGCGACCCACTGGGCTTCCACAGCCTCGCTCGGCTCGATGGAACGCCGACCCTGGTCTCGCACGAACTGGATGCAGTCGGTGATCCAGTCCACCTGCTGCTGCACGCAGGTCGGCACGTTGCAGAACGCCGCTGCTGGCGAAAACGGCGCCATCGTCATGAACAGGTTCGGGTAGCCGTGAACCTGCAAACCCATCGTCGTGCGGATGCCGTCGGTCTCCCAGGCGTCGCGCAAGAGCAGGCCGTTGCGACCACGGATGTCGGTCTTGGTCAATGCGCCGGTTCCGGCATCGAAGCCGGTGGCGAAGATCAGGATGTCGAGTTCGTGCTCGCCGGCCGATGTCTTGAGGCCCTTTTCGGTGAAGCACTCGATCGGCGTCGCCCTGGCGTCGACCAGCGTGACGTTGTCGCGGTTGAAGGCCTCGTAATACTTCGTCTCCAGAGGCACACGGCGCGTGCCGAATCCGTGGTCGTTGGGCACGAGCATCTCGGCGACCTTCGGGTCCTTGATGCGTGCGCGGATGCGCTGGCGTGCGAACTCGGAGAACTCCTCGTTGACCTTCTCGTCGACGAACACGCTCAGGAAGCTGCCGATCCAGAAGCTGAGCGAGCCATCGTCCCAGAGGTCCTGCATGCGCTTTTGACGCTCCTCGTACGGCAGGCTCAGGAAATCGCGGCTGTCGAAGTCGTAGTCGAAGCCCGCGAAGGTGCCCTGCACCCGCTTCTTGAGATCCGGGTACCGCGAACGCAGCTCGGCGCGGTCGGCGTCGTCGTACTTCGGGTTGCGCATCGGGATCGTGTAGTTGGCGGTGCGCTGGAACACCGTCAGGTGGCCCACCTGATCGGCAATCGTCTGGATCACCTGGATGCCGGTCGCGCCGGTGCCGATCACGCCGACACGCTTGCCCTTGAGGTCGACGCCCTCCTTAGGCCACTGCGCGGTGTGGACGATCTGCCCCTTGAAGCGCTCGCGGCCGGGGAACGGCGGCAGCATCGGCACCGACAGTCCGCCAGTACCCATGATCAGGAACTGGGCGCTGACCGTCTGGCCATCGTCGGTCGACACGGTCCAGCGCTGGGTGGCTTCATCGAAGCTGGCACCGGTCACGCGGGTCCTGAACTGGATGTTGCTCCGCAGGTCGAACTTGTCTGCCACGTGGTTCAGGTAGCGCTCGGTTTCCTCCTGCGCGGGAAAGCGCTCGCTCCAGTCCCACTCGCTGAGCAGGTCGTCCGAGAACCAGTACTGGTAGACGTAGGCCTGCGAGTCGACACGCGCACCCGGATACCGGTTCCAGTACCAGGTGCCGCCTACACCGGTTCCGGCCTCGAAGGCCCGCACGCTCAGGCCCTGCTCACGCAGCTTGTAGATCGCATACAGACCGGCCACGCCGGCACCGACGACGACGGCATCGAACTGCTTCGGTGCTTCATGGACATTCGACATGAGGGTCTCCTATGTTGGTATGGTCGATGGGGCGATTAGAGACGCCGCCGGTCGCGGACTCACCACCCGGTCAGGTAGTTTTGCGGGTCTCATCGGTCGATTTACCCGCATCCGCCTCGGGGAAGCCCGTAACCCGCCGCGCTGCGCCGCAGCAAACAATCATCTGCTTCATGCCGAATCCTGCACGACTGCGCAGCGCCTCATGGCCACGTCATCCTTTCCCCGCTCTCCCCGGCCGACGTTGTCTTCGCGCGCTGTCCTCCAGCGAGTGACGCCACGCACGCTGTCGATCGGCGACCGTGCGCTGCCCCCGGAAGTGAGGCCGCACAAGCTTTTCGCGCCACCGGTCTACCCCGGAGCCGTGCTGCGGCAAACCATCCTCGATCGCGTGATGCACGACGACAGCCTGCGCGTCACCCTGCTGCAGGGGCCGGCCGGACATGGCAAGTCGACCACGCTGCAACAGATCAAGTCGGCGCACGAAGCACGCGGCTGGCGCACGGCCTGGCTGACGCTGGACGAAGCCGACAACGACCCGATGCGTTTTGAATCGCACATGGTCGCGATGACGGGCCGGCTCGCCGACGCTGCCGACTCGCCGGTCGAACCGCGCAACGGCGCGGGCGACGCACCCCGCGACCTCGCCGACTGGATGCTGGACACGCTGTCGGGCCTGGACACCCACGCATCGATCTTCATCGACGAGTTCCAGGCGCTGCGCGGCGATGCGATCCTGCGCTTCTTCCGTTCGCTGCTGGCGCGTCTGCCGCCGCATGTGCATGTGTTCATCGGCTCGCGCTCGCTGCCGGAGATCGGGCTGGCCACGCTGCTGGTCAACCGCGTGGCGATCGTCGTGCGCGCCGACGATCTTCGCTTCACACCCGATGAAGTGGCACGGTTCTTTGCCAAGACGAACAACCTGCGCGTCAGCTCCGGCGAGGTCGATGCGATCTACCGCCGCACGGAGGGCTGGCCGGCAGGCGTCCAGTTGTTCCGGCTCGCCCTGTTGAGCCCCGAGGTGCGGCTTTCCCTGGGCGGCGATGAGGACAGCGGTCCGCGCGAGCTGGCCGAATACCTCGCCGACAACGTGATGTCGCTGCAGACGCCGCACATCCAGGAGTTCCTGCTCAAGACATCGCTGCTGCAGCGACTCTCGGCGCCCTTGTGCGAGGCCGTCACCGGCTTCGGCGATGCTCAGGCGTTGCTGGTTCAGCTCGAGCGCTCGGGCCTGTTCGTTCGCGCGCTCGATTCGGACAACAGGTGGTTCAAGTACCACGGTCTCTTCTCGACCTACCTGGCCGACAACCTGCAGCGAAGTGCCCCCGAAGGCGTCCGGCTGGTGCATGAACGGGCCGCGCAGTGGTACCTCGCGAACGGCCTGCCCGAAGAGGCCGTGCATCACGCACTGTGCTGCGGCAACTTCGCACTCGCGGCATCGACCCTGACCGGGTGGTCGGCACAGCGGGTCGCGGGAGCCGAGCTGATCACCGTCGAGCGCTGGCTGGATCGCCTGCCATTCCACGAGGTGGCGCAACGCCCAGCGCTGGTCATCCGCGCCGCGTATGCACTGATGTTCCTGCGCCGCCGGCCCAAGCTGCGGCCGCTGCTCGAGATGATGTCCGCACAAGCCGGCTGCGGCGATATCGTTGCGACCACCAACCCCGACCTCTGCCGCGCCATGTCGTTCCTGCTGGTGGATGACGACATGCCCGCCGCTCTCGCCATCATCGAGCAGCCCGGCGTGGTGCAGCGCGAACTCGAGGGCTACCCCGCGTTCGAGCTGGGCGCCGCCTCGAACGTGCTGGCGATGGGCCAGATCAGCCGCGGCGACTTCGAGGGCGCGCGCCAGGCACTGGCGCTCGCTCGCGCGCACATCGGACGCGGTGGCGGCTCGTTCGTCGGTGGCTACACCGCAGCCATCACCGGCAGCAACCTGATTGCGCAGGGACGGCTGCATGAGGCGCTGGCCCATCTGCGCGAGGCACACGCGCAAGAGGCGCCGCTCGACACCTCTGTCGCCGGAGCCGCGCTGGCGGCCTGCCACATCTGGGCTCTGTACGAGGCCAACGACCTCGAGACACTGGAATCCCTGGCGCATCGCTTCCAGCGCGAAATTTCGGAATCGGTGACGCTGGATTTCATCGCTGCGGCGCACCTCGCGATCTCGCGGATGCACGAGGCGCGCGGTCGATCGGAGGACGCGCTGGCGGTGCTGGACGAACTCGAACGCATCGGGCACGAAGCCCCGTGGCAGCGGTTGGTGGCGGTGAGCGAATGGGAGCGGGTGAGGCGTGCGCTCGCCGCAGCCGACTTCGAGCGGGCCGAAGCACTCGCCGCGCGGATCGCCCCCGACGCGATGTCGGACGACCTGCATTGGATCCACATGTCCGAGGACATGGAAGGCTCGGGATACGGCTTGATCCGCCTGGCCATCGCGCGCAACGACGCAGCCGATGCAGCCCGGCGCATCGCGCACGAGCGGTCCCGTCAGCGGGGACGCGTCTACCGCGACATCAAGCTGTGCGTGCTGGAGGCGCTGCTGCACCACAGCACCGGGGCGCGAAATTCGGCGCATCGCAGCCTGCGCCGTGCGCTGCAGCTGGGACGCAGGGGCACCTACGTGCGCTGCCTGCTCGACGAGGGCGACGGCGTCGTCGAACTGCTGCGGGAGGCTTACCAGAAGATGCTGCAGGCCAACGAACCAGGCACCGGCGCCGCCGACCCGGACCGAAGCTACATCGAGCTGTTGCTCGCAGCCTCAGGCTCGGACCTGGGGCGCCAGCACGTACGGGCGCCCCTGATGGAACGGCTGTCGGATCGCGAGCGGGACATGCTGTTGCTGCTGGTGAACGGCATCACCAACCGCGAAATCGCCGAGCAGCTGTTCGTTTCGGAGAACACGGTCAAGTTCCACCTGAAGAACATCTACTCCAAGCTCGGCGTCGGCAACCGGCTACAGGCGATCAACACCGCGCGGGCCTTGCGGTTGATCGCCTGACTTGCAAACCGTCGCGGTGGTCGGCCGCACGCAACCGAACCCTCAGGCGCGCGGCTCGCCCTGCTCGTTGACGGTCACGGTCCTGCCGGGCGGCGTTGTCATCTGCACACGATGCTCCTGGCCGCGGAAGCGATACGAGACATCCCAGTAATCAGGCCGGGCGGAGCCAAACGATCGCGGGCAACGCGGAACGTCCTGGCGGGTCACCACCTGTTGACTGCCGCGGTTGCGATTGTCGTCACGGCCGTCCTGGCGGCCACTGCCGCCACCCACCTGGCTTCCCACTGCGGCGCCCGCCAGGACGCCGACGCCGGTCGCTATGTCCTTTCCGGTGCCGCTGCCGACCTGATGCCCGAGGATGCCGCCGATCACCGCCCCGATCAACGCACCCGGCACGTTGACGCCACGGCCATCGCGCTCGCGATCGGCCTGTGCGGGATCGATCCAGCAACGCCGGCCGTCGTTGTCGACCACGGCGCGCACGGCAACGATTTCAGCCTCGTACAGGCGCTCGTCGTTGCGCCGCCCGTAGTCGCGCGAGATCATCGGCAACGGCGCATAGCGGTCGTCCTCGATACGCGCATCGCGATCCACGACCCGGGCCGACGAGACACGGTCGTTCAAGCCCATCGCGGTCAGCGACGGGTACTGTCCCGCTCGCAGGACGACACAGCGGCCCCGGAACCCGCCGTCCTCGCAGACTTCCCATCGATCCGACCGCCCCCCTCGAACAAGGATGGACGATGCACGATCGTTGAAGCCGCCGTCCCGGAGGTCGTCGATGGTGCTCGATGCGGAAACGCTGCGCCCCTCGAAGGCCTCGTTCTCGTAGAGCACGATCTGGGCGGCATCGGCCATCGGGAACGCAGGCGCATAGCGGTCGTCTTCGACGCGCGCATTGCGGTCCAGACTGCGCACCGACGAGATGCGATCGTTCAAGCCCATTGCGGTCAGTGACGGGTACTCGCCCGGGCGCAGAACGACACAGCGGCCCCGGAACCCGCCGTCCTCGCAGACCTCCCATCGGTCCGACCGCGCCCCTCGAACCCGGATCGACGAAGCGCGATCGTTGAAACCGTTGTCCCGAAAGTCGTTCACGGTGGTCGACGTGGCCAAACTGCGGCCCTCGAAACCTTCGTGTTCGTAGAACACGATCTGCGCGGCGTCGACCGGCGGCAACGCAGGCGCGTAACGATCGTCTTCGACACGCGCGTTGCGATCCACGCCGCGCACCGACGAAACGCGATCGTTCAAGCCCATCGCAGACAGCGATGGGTACTCGCCCGGGCGCAGGACGACGCACCGACCGCTGAAGACGCTGTCCTCGCAGACCTCCCACCGGTCCGACCGCTTGCCCCGCACGACGACAGACGAGGCGCGATCGTTGAAGCCGAACTGCGCAAAGTCGGGCACCGCGCGCTGCGTGCTGAACGAGCGCCCCTGGTAGTCGTCGTTCTCGTAGAACGTGACCTGCGCCAATGCATGCGCGGCGATGGCCCATCCGGTCAGGGTCAATGCAAACTTCAGAATGGTATTCATGGGTGAGGACTTCCAGAGGCTACGAACCCTGGTGTACCCGACTGGCCTCGGCGAGCACACAGGGAAAGTGGGGATGGAAGCAGGCCCGAGACGCGCCTGCCCCGCTGCGAGGGTCGTTCAGCGTGGCGACTCTTCAGGACCGCATCCGACCCTGCACTTTTCAGGTAAGCCAAACGCCCTGCCGTTGAGATTCGTCAAACGGCACAGCGGCCGCATGCATGTACCCTGGAGAGAACTCCTCGAGGAACTTCGAATGCGTATCCTGTTGAACGCCACGGTTGCACTGCTGTTCGTCAACCTGCCCGCCCATGCGAACCCGGCCGAGAACGACCGCGCCATGATCAAGCTGGCCACCGACAGCGGCTGCATGGCCTGTCACAACATCCTGCCCAGCGCCGAACGCGCGGACGGGCTGCCGCCCATTGCACCTGCGTGGCGTGACATCGCCATCAAGTACCGGGACGATCCCCTTGCATCGAACCGGCTCACGCGCACGGTGATGACCGGCTCGAATCCGAGGGCCAGTCACTGGATCGGCAAGATCGGGGCTGTCGCCATGCCGCCAAACGCGGAGGCCATCAGCGAAGCCAAGGCGCGCACGCTCGTGAACTGGCTGCTGGTACTCGTGCCATAGCCGGCCGGAGAGGAAGCCGAGCGACCGGACCGATCGGATGGACCAGAACGGTCCACCCGACCCGGACCCTGAGGTTCAGCGCTTGATGCGGGAGATCTTCGTGCCTTCGATGCTCAGGCTGGCCATCAGGCCCTGCTGGTCGGAGATGAACGCATAGGCGTCGTCCTTCAACGTCGAGGTCGACAGGTTCTTGGCCACGCCTTCGTTGACGACGACCAGACTCGGGCCGACCCCGAATTCCCAACCCTTGGACTTTTCGAGGTACTTGACGGCCTTGTCGCTCATCAGGAACACGGCATAGGCGTAGGACTCGGCACCGGCCTGCAGGCCCCAGGACGCCGACACGGAGTTGTAGTACTCGGTGACATGCGCGCCCTTCATCAGCACGCCCTCGCCGTAGCTCCCGCCGAAGACGAGTCCGGCCTTGAGAACCTTCGGAAACACCAGGATCGCCTTGGCTTTCTTGGATACGACCTCAGCCACAGGGCGCGACTTGTACAGGGTCTGCAACGCTTGCGCGGCGTCCTTGTCGAGGTCTTCGGCAGTCGCAGCCACTGCATGCACGCCAGCGGTGCCCAGGAGCAACCCGGAAGTGGCCAGGAAAGCGGTCTTGTGGAAATTTCGGCGGTCGACGGTCATGGTCTGGTCCTCGGAATGGGTTGGCACTGGCGGATTCGCCGTGCATGTGACTTTGTAAGGGCGGCTGCCTCCTGGCGTCTGTTCGCCAGCGCACGAAGTCCGGGATCAAGTGTGGCAGCCAACGGCCGAAAACCCCACTGAGGGACGGGCTTCCGGGGCCCGTCACCTCAGACGCTGCCGCCCTCGAAGGGTGTTCGAGGGCCCGCGACTCTGGCGGTGGCTCCTTCCGGAGATGCCACCAGATCCGGACTCTTGACCACCAGCACGCCATCACAGCGAAGGGAGACGGATCGTGGGAATGATTTTCTGGATAGCGCTGGCGGTCGCGGCGGTGTACGCCATCGTCCTCTTCAACAGCCTGGTGAGCGTGAAGAACGCGGTGTCGAAGGCCTGGTCCAACATCGATGTGCTGCTCAAGCAGCGCCACGATGAACTGCCCAAGCTGGTGGACGCCTGCAGGCAGTACATGACTCACGAACAGGCCACGCTGGAGAAGCTGATCCAGGCGAGGTCGCGCGTGGCCGTCGCACGAGAGTCCCACGACATCGGCGCCCTGGGAACGGCGGAGGCTGCGCTGCGTGGCGGACTGGGCCAGTTGTTCGCGCTGGCCGAGTCCTACCCCGAACTCAAGGCCAACGAGCAGTTCCTGCACCTTCAGTCGCGCATCAGCGGCCTGGAGAACGCCATCGCCGACAGACGCGAGTTCTACAACGAGAGCGTGAACATCAACAACGTCGGCATCGAACAGTTCCCTGAACTGCTGATCGCGCGCCTGTTCAAGTTCAAGTCCTTCGAACTGCTTCAGTTCTCCAGCGAAGAGTTGAAGGACGTCGACATCGGCCAGCGTTTCGGGTCCTGATCCGGATGGGATTGCCGGTTGCTCCCGAACTGCCGAGCCTGACCGATCTGCGCGACCGATACCGCCAGCAGCTGACATCGGCCAGCTACCTCGGACTGTCAGCGTACGGTCTGCATCTGGGCGATGCCTCGGGATGGACGCTGTGCCTGGCACTCATTGCAGCCGTCGGAAGCCTGGCCTGCGCTTCGACCTATCGACGCGCCCGCGCGATCGCCGATATCGCCACCTCCCGGATCGGCTCTGCCGCACAGGGCTATGCGGAGGTGACGGGGCGAGCCAGGGCGGACCTCGACGAGTTGATCGTCAGCCCGTACAGCGGCATCTCATGCATCTGGTACCGCTACCGCGTCTACTCGAGGGAAAACACCCGCGGCGAATGGCGACAGATCGACTGCGGTTCGAGTTCAACCACGTTCGAGTTGTCCGACGGTACGGGTTCCTGCCGGGTCGACCCGGACCATGCGGAAGTGTTGTCACCCGAGCGGCGCGTGAGCTATCGCGATGGCGACAAGCTGGTCGAGGAAATGCTGTTTGCCGGCAGCCTGATCTACGTACTGGGCGAGTTCACCACCGTGCATGGTGCACAGGCGGCGCTGAGCGTCAGCGAGGATGTCAATGCCCTGCTCACCCAATGGAAGCAAGACCCCGTTCAACTGAAGCGGCGATTCGATCTGGACGGCAGCGGAGAAATCGATCTGCACGAATGGGAGCTGGCCCGGCGCCTGGCCACCAAGACCGTGGAGCAGCAGCACCGCGAACTGCGCAACCTGGGCGAGCTGAACATCGTGAGAGCACCAACCGACGGCCGCATGTTCATCATCTCCGCCCTGCCACCGCACCAGGTTCGCCGGCGCTATCTGTGGTGGAGCGCGTTTCACCTGGTCGTGGCGGTAGTGGGGGCGGCGGTGCTGATCAGAGTGGTGGGCTGAAAGCGCCGCAGCCTGGCCGCGGCGCCTACCGCGCGAGCTCGAATGAACCTGTGGACGATGGGGCTGCCCGTCGACGTCCGATGTTGTGCGACGGGCGACAAATCGGCCGAGCGAGACCACCTGCTTGCGGTCATCAGCAGGCGCTCACGACAGGCAGCTTCATGGTCGACCGGCATGCCCGGAACAGCCAGGGCTGGGTCTGTCGGTCTGCACCACTTGCAGGTCGCCGGTCAGTTGATTTGATTCCCGTGAGGTGCTCAGTTCATACGGCGCAACGCTTCATGTTGTCCGCGGGACGGTCTCGTGGACGAAGGGATGGCATCAAAATGCGCATGCCAACCGCCACTTGAATGACTCACATGACGGACGATCTCCATGAGGATGCCATCTACCACATGCGACTCCTCGTCGAGCGGGTGCCGTCGATGCTGGCGTATTGGGATCAAGATCTGCTTTGCCGATTTGCGAACCGCGCGTACGAGACATGGTTCGGCGTGTCCCCTGATCGCCTGCTCGGGACGTCCATCCGGGACCTGCTCGGCCCTGAGCTGTTCGCGATGAACGAACCGCACATGCGCAAGGCTCTGGCCGGTGAGCGCCAGGTGTTCGAGCGCATCCTGCAAGGGCCGGGCGGAGTCCAACGTCACAGTCTTGCCGAATACATCCCCGACCTGGTCGACGGCGTGGTACGCGGCTTTCTGGTTCAGGTCACCAACGTGACGGAACTGAAAGACACGCAGGCCGCTCTGCGCCGGGAACACCTGCTTCGAGTTCAGATTGAAGCGAATGCAGCGAAGCTCCGGGCCTTGCTGCAGGAACGAACTGAAATGCTCGACGTCCTGGCCCACGAAGTGCGACAACCGCTGAACAATGCCTCGGCCGCACTGCAAAGCGCTCGAGATTCACTTCGGGCCAAGGTCGAAGACTTGGCTTCGGAACAAGTCGTGCGGGCGCAAGAAGTTCTTGGTGAGGTGATGAGCAGCATCGACAACACACTGACAGTGGCGTCGTTGCTGGCAAGTCCTGACCCGATTCACCGCGATGACACCGACATTGCCACCTTGATCGCCATTGTCATCGCGGACATGCCTGCTGCCGAGCGTGATCGCATACAGGTTCAATACGAGACCACCACGCGAACCGCACTCATGGACATGAGCCTGATGCGACTGGCATTGCGCAATGTCCTGTCCAATGCCCTGAAATTCAGTCCTCATGAATCTGCCGTGTGGGTGCGCATCGCAGATGCCGACGATCCACCAGTGCTGCTGATCGACGTGATCGACTCCGGGGCCGGGATCCCTTCGGACCTGCTGTCGCGGTTGTTCACGCGCGGCGCCCGCGGTGGCGAACGCGACACTGTCGATGGCCTTGGTCTGGGTCTCTACATCGTCGATCAGGTGATGTCGCTGCACGGCAGCACGACCGAGGTGCTTCGCACGGGTTCACAAGGTACGACTATCAGACTGGCCATCTCCCAGGCCGATCCTGCCCCGTAGCCTGCGAATCCGTCAGATCGCCTCCAGTGGAGCGCGAAAGGCATAGCCGACACCGGATTTCGTCTGCAAGGGCACCGCTGCCGGCGTAGCTCGCTCGATGCGGCGGCGAAGGCGGAAAACAGTGCCGTTCAGGCCGCCCGTTGCCTGCAGATCGGCGGCCTTGCCGAGGCGCAACAGCAAGGTCTCACGCGTCACGATCTCTCCGTCCGCCTCGATGAAGCACTCCACCAGGGCGAGATCGGCCGCGCTCAGGTCGATGCGAGCACCGTCCGGCGCCACCAGTTGACCGATGCGTCGATCCAGCCGCCACGTGTTCTGCACGGGATCCGTCAAACCCATCCGCCTTTGGATGGCCGTGATGGCCAGGGCAATCTGTTCGAAGTGCCCGGACTTGGCCAGGTACATGTCACCTCCAGCCGTGATGACCTGCTTGAACGTGTCCGCAGCCACTCGCCCAGACACCGCCAGGATGCCAGCGTTGGTTCGCCGACGCAGGACCTTGATGAGACCCGTTCCGTCCACACCCGGCAGCATCAAGTCGGTCACATAGAAGTCATACGCGAACGGATCAGCGCGTGCCAAGAGGTCCGTGCTGTCGGCAAAGGCATCCACAGCGATGCCAAGTTCGCGCAGGTACCTTGTCAGGCCGTCTAAGTAGGCCAGGTCGTCATCGACCAGGGCCAGGGTCTTTGGGAGCATTGGTAGGAGACGTGACCTCAGGGAGATGATTCAACCACGGCGGGTCAGGCTGCGAACCGCAAAGTAGGTGTGCCAAATTCGCTTTTCTTCCGAGCATGCAAATAAATTTGCTACAGCAAACTTAAATTTAATCCGATACAGGAGCAGATCCGGTCGCGTGGGCGGTAAGTGCCTGCCAGCCACCTTGTTCATCAATATTTTCTGGGATCAAAGACATGAAGAGTCTTTCCGTCAAGAAGCAACTCTCCCTCGCCTTTGGCACTCTCGCCTTGCTGGTGCTCGCCGTCAGCCTGCTGGGGCTGCGCGGCGCGAGCAACGCCAACGAGCGGTTCACTGGGTACGTCAGCGGAACTGCCGAGCGCGACTCACTGGGAATGTCGATCCGCATCTTCGCCAACCGGCGCGCCATGGCCGTGCGCGACATGGTGATCGTGAAGTCACCAGCGGAGCTGGAAGCAGCCAAGGCAACAGCGACCCAGGCACACGAACACCTGCAGGCAGATCTCAAGTCCTTGAAGGAGGCCGTCAGCACCGCGCCTGATGCGACTGAACGCGATCGGACTTTGGTGGGCGCCATCGACAAGGTGGAGTCGGCCTACACGCCGGTGGCTCTGGCGATCGTCCAGCTTGCCGCCAGCGGCAAGCGCGAGGAAGCAATCGAAAAGATGAGTGCCGACTGCCGGCCGCTTCTGGCCGCTCTCATTGCCGCAGTGACCGAGTACAACGCGTACAGCGATGAGCAGGCCAAGCACGCGGTCGAAGCGGCGGCGACGGCGTACGGCACGCAGCGAACCTGGCTCATCGCGCTCAGCGCCCTCGCGACGCTGGTTGCGGCGGTCTTGGGTTGGCTGATCACTCGCCGACTGGTTGCCGCACTCGGTGCCGAACCGGCAGACCTGAGCGATGCGGTCAAGCGAGTTTCCGAGGGCGATCTCGGGCCGGTTCGCGGCGCGGAGTCGGCACCGGCTGGCAGCGTGCTGGCCTCGATGGGCGCCATGCAAGGCCAGCTTGTCGGGCTGATCGGTCAAGTCCGGAGTTCGGCCGACAGTATCGCCACGGCCAGTGCGCAGATCGCCCAGGGCAACAACGACCTCTCCAGTCGTACCGAAGAGCAGGCTTCGGCGCTGGAAGAGACCGCCGCCTCGATGGAGGAGCTCAGTTCGACGGTGAAGCAGAACGCCGACAACGCACGCCAGGCCAACCAGTTGGCGCAGGGCGCCAGCGTTGTTGCCATCAAGGGCGGCGAAGTCGTCGGCCAAGTCGTGGAGACCATGAAGGGGATCAACGACAGTTCCAAGAAAATCGCCGACATCATCAGCGTCATCGATGGCATCGCCTTCCAGACCAACATCCTGGCACTGAACGCCGCCGTGGAAGCGGCCCGAGCAGGCGAACAAGGCCGTGGCTTCGCGGTCGTGGCCTCAGAGGTACGCAACCTCGCTGGCCGCTCCGCCGAGGCGGCCAAAGAAATCAAGAATCTGATCAGCGCCAGTGTGCAACGGGTCGAACACGGTACGGCCCTGGTTGATCAGGCTGGGGCCACGATGACCGAAGTCGTAGGCTCGATCAAGCGCGTGACCGACATCATGGGGGAGATCAGCGCAGCCAGCGTCGAGCAGAGCGCGGGCGTCAGCCAGGTGGGCGAAGCAGTGACGCAGATGGACCAGGCGACCCAGCAAAATGCCGCCCTGGTTGAAGAGAGTGCTGCCGCCGCCGAAAGCATGAAGGTGCAGGCGCAGCAGTTGGTTCAGGCGGTGGCCGTGTTCAAGCTCTCGGGCAACGGCGCGTACGCCGATGCTGCGACGACCGCCTCTGGTGCCATCGCTGAGCGACGTGGCCCGGATCGGGCAAAGAACGTCGTGCGTCCCGCCTTCAAGGTCAGGCCTGCCGCTCAGCCGGCAGCGGCTACCGAGTTGGTCGGCGCAGGCGCGAAAACCGGCACCGACAACTGGGAGTCGTTCTGAACTGAGCCGGGCGAAACCGAACCGACCCCAACTGCGGAGGACACTCACATGAACACGGTAGTTGAAGAGCGCGAGGTCGACACGACTGGCGTGGTGGCTGCTGCTTCGTCGGCTGCCGTCAGCGCGGCGGGGACGGTTGCCGGCATGCCAAGTGAATTCCTCACCTTCCGCCTCGGCGGTGAGGAGTACGGCATCGACATCCAGCTCGTGCAGGAGATCCGCAGCTATGAAGCCCCCACCCGCATCGCGAATGTCCCGCACTTCATCAAGGGCGTTGTCAACTTGCGCGGCGTGATCGTGCCCATCGTCGACCTGCGTCTGCAGCTTGCCTGCGAGAGCGCCGCGTATTCCGATTTCACGGCAGTGATCGTGCTGAACGTTCACAAGCGGGTGGTCGGTGTGGTGGTCGACACCGTATCCGACGTACTTGCGCTGGACGCCGACAGTATCAAGCCGGCGCCGGAAATGAACTCGTCGGTGAATGCCAGCTACATCATGGGCATCGGCTGCATTACCAGCGGTGACGTAGAGCGCATGCTGATCTTGACGGACATTGAGGCACTGATGGGAAGTGCTGAGATGGGATTGATAGGTGATGCGCTGCATTGAGCAGCGTCCGCCGAGGTCGGAACTCGACTGCCGATTCACACGGCAATCCGACTTCGACGTCCTCACGCCCGCCAAAGGCCACTTCAAGGCGACGAGATTGACCGAACTCGGGACTGCATTGGGCGGCAAGCAGTCAGTCTGTCTTCCGAGTCAACACACTGCCCTCACCCCGCCGGTACCTCGTAGATCACGCGCGCCCTTCTCCCCTCCGCTGCCGCGCGCCACCGCTCGATCGCCTCGTCGCTTGGATAGAAACGTGCCTGCTCGCCGAGATCGAGATCGCCGATGACCGCACCGTGCTCGGCGTTGCGGTGCAGATGCAATCGAACCGAGAGCCCCTGCGGCAGCTCACCGTGTTCGGTGGCCACACGCCGCACCGGAAAGTCGCGTACCAGCTCACCCACCGGCGGTGCAACACCATTGACATGCACGCTCAGGTACTTGCCGAAGCGGCAGCGCGCCTCGGCCAGGCCCCAGACCTGCTGCACCGTCAGGCGCAGCCCGCCGGAGAAGCGATCGGGTTGCACCTTGCCCTGCACGATGACGAGTTCGTCGTCCTTCATCAGCTCGCGGTTCGCGTTCACCAGCTCTTCGCTGGCCACTGCCTCGATGGCTTCGGTCTTGTCGTCGAGCTTGAAGATCGCCACCCGGCCGCGCTGACCGTTGACCATGCGCAGGTCGCCGACGATACCGGCCAGCAACTGCGGCTCGCGACTGTCGAGAACGTCGGCATTGGCGCGCTTGGCAAATTGGCGAACCTCGTCGACGCTCTGGTCGAACAGGTGGCCCGACAGATAGAAGCCGAGCGCGGTCTTCTCGGCCATCAGCCGTTCCTTGATGCTCCACGGCTCGGCCTCGACCAGCGGCGGTTCCTGCGTCGACGCACCGTGCGAGTCGTCGAAGTCGAACAGCCCGCCCTGATTCACGTGCGCGGCCTGCGAGTCGGCAAAGTCGAGGGCCAGGCCGACACTCGCCAGCAAGGCCGATCGCTGAGAACCTGGAGCCCCCAGGTCGTCGCGTTGCGTCGCCCGCCCCCCGAGGGGGTCGAGCGAGCCAGCAGCGGCCCGCCGCTCGCTCCCCCAGCAATCGAACGCGCCAGCCTTGATCAGCGCCTCGACAGTGCGCTTGTTGATGCGGGCCCGGTCGACCCGCGAGCAGAAGTCGAACAGGCTGGTGAACGGGCCTCCTTCAGCGCGCGCCGCGACGATCGCCTCGATCGCGCCCTGACCCGTTCCCTTGATCGCGCCCAGCCCATAGCGCACGCGTCCCCGCTCGCCCTTCTGCGCGGTGCCTGCCGCGGGCGTGATCGGCTCGAAACGATAGCCACCGGCATTGACATCGGGTGGCTCGAACACGACGCCCAACGCCTTCGCGTCGTCATGGAAGATCTTCAGCTTGTCGGTGTCGTCAATCGCCACGCTCATGTTGGCGGCGGTGAACTCGGCCAGGTAGTGCACCTTGGCCCAGGCGGTGTGGTACGCCAGCAGCGCGTAGGCCGCAGCATGCGACTTGTTGAAGCCGTAGCCCGCGAACTTCTCCATCAGGTCGAATATCTCGTTGGCCTTCGGCTCGGCGATGCCCTTCTTCGCAGCGCCCTCGGCGAAGACGGCGCGGTGCTTCATCATCTCCTCGAGCTTCTTCTTGCCCATCGCACGGCGCAGCAGGTCGGCACCGCCCAGCGAGTAGCCGCCGACGATCTGCGCCACCTGCATCACCTGCTCCTGGTAGACCATGATCCCGTAGGTCTCCTCGAGCACCTCGCGCATCAGCGGATGCGGGTACTCGACCTCCTCGCGGCCGTGCTTGCGTGCGCAGAAGCTCGGGATCAGGTCCATCGGACCCGGGCGGTACAGCGCCACCAGCGCGATCACGTCCTCGAACAGGCTGGGCTTGGCGTCGCGCAGCATGCGCTGCATGCCCGAGCTTTCGAGCTGGAACACCGCGACCGTCCTGCCCTCGCTCATCAGCCGGTAGGCACCGGGGTCGTCGAGCGGCAGGTTCTCGAACGCGAAGTCGCGGCGGTCGGCATGGCGCGCGCGGATGAACTGCTTGGCGAGTTCAAGGATGGTCAGCGTCGCCAGGCCGAGGAAGTCGAACTTCACCAGGCCGATCGCCTCGACGTCATCCTTGTCGTACTGGCTGACCGCGCTGTCGCTACCGGGCTGCATGTAGAGCGGGCAGAAGTCGGTGATCTTGCCGGGCGCGATCAGCACGCCGCCGGCGTGCATGCCGACGTTGCGCACGATGCCCTCGACCCGCTCGGCCAGCGCCAGCAGCTCGGCCACTTCCTCTTCCTTGCGCTCGCGCTCCTCGATCTCGGGCGCCTCGCGGCGCGCATAGATCACGCTGGTGTCGGTGTCGTTGGGTGGACGCCGCAGCGTGACGGTCTTGCCGGGCGGCGCCGGCACCAGCTTGGCGATGCTGTCGACGTGGCCGTAGCCCATGCCCAGCACCCGCCCGATGTCGCGCAACGCGGCCTTGGCGGCCATCGTGCCGAAGGTGACGATCTGGCTCACCGCCTCACGGCCGTACTTGTCCTTGACGTAGTCGATCACGCGGTCGCGGTTGGCCTGGCAGAAGTCGATGTCGAAGTCGGGCATCGACACCCGCTCGGGGTTCAGGAAGCGCTCGAACAGCAGGTTGTATTGCAGCGGATCGAGGTCGGTGATCTTCAGCGCATACGCGACCAGCGAACCCGCGCCCGACCCGCGTCCCGGGCCGACCGGGCAGCCGTTGGCCTTGGCCCAGTTGATGAAATCGGCCACGATCAGGAAGTAGCCCGGGAATCCCATCTTCAGGATGGTGCTGATCTCGAATTCCAGGCGCTCGACATAGCGCGCACGTTCGGCCTCGCGCTTCGCGGCATCGGGGTAGAGCTGGACCAGGCGGTCGTTCAGCCCTTGGTGCGACGAGTAGCGGAAGAACGCCTCGGGTGCCATCTGCTCGCCATTGACATCGGGCGTCGGAAACTCCGGCAACTGCGGCTTGCCCAGCACCAGCATCAGGCTGCAGCGCTTCGCGATCTCGACGGTGTTGGCCAGCGCGCTCGGTACGTCGGCGAACAGCGCCTCCATCTCGGCCTGGCTCTTGAAATACTGTTGCGAGTTGAAGCGCTTGATGCGGCGCGGATTCGTCAGGGTCTCGCCCTCGGCGACGCAGACGCGAGCCTCGTGCGCCTCGAAATCGTCGCCCGTCAGGAACTGCACCGGGTGCGTCGCGACCACCGGCAGTTGCAGCGCAGCGGCCAGCCGCACCGCCGCCTGCACCTGGGTCTCCTGCCCGGTCAGGCCGGCGCGCTGCAGTTCCAGATAGAAGCGGTTCGGAAACACATCGGCAAAGCGCTTCGCCAGCGTGCGGGCCCGTACGCTGTCACCGGCCACCAGCGCCTGACCGACCGCACCCAGGTCGGCACCCGACAGTGCGATCAGCCCGCCGTTCAGCTCGGTGAGCACGTCCCAGGTCGTCCACGGCTGCGCCTGCGAGGCCGGGCCCATCCAGCAGCGCGTCAGCAGCTCACACAGGTTCAGGTAGCCGGTGCGGTTCTGCACCAGCAGCAGCAACCGGCTCGGTGCGCGGTCGCTGCTCTCCGGTTCAAGCCAGACGTCGGCGCCGATGACCGGCTTGACGCCGGCCGAGCGCGTGGCGTTGTAGAACTTGATCGCACCGAAAAGATTGCCCAGATCGGTGATGGCGAGGGCGACCTGCCCGTCGGCAGCCGCGGCAGCGACGAGCTCGTCGATGCGCAAGGTGCCGTCGACGACGGAGTATTCGGTGTGGGTGCGCAGGTTGACAAAGGGCATGCGACCCATTTTACGGATCGGGTCCGGCAGCCGAAGCCCCGGCCACTTCCTTACACTGCGCGCCGTGCATCGCGTCCTGAACATCTCCGCCTACCGCTTCGTCGTGCTCGACGATCCTGACACCCTGCGCGCCCAGATACACGCGCAGGCAACCTCTCGCGGGCTCAGAGGCACCGTACTGCTGGCCGAGGAAGGCATCAACCTGTTTCTGGCGGGCCCGCCCGAATCGGTTCGCGATTTCGTGGGCTGGCTGCGCACGGATGCGCGCTTTGCCGGGCTCGAGGTCAAGGAGAGCCCGTCGACCACCGTGCCGTTCGGCAAGCTGCGGGTCAAGATCAAGCGCGAGATCATCCGGATGAACCACCCGGCCATCCGACCGCAGGCCGAGCGTGCGCCGGCGGTCAGCGCGCGGACGCTTTCGCGGTGGCTCGATCAGGGGCACGACGACGAGGGCCGCGAGGTGGTCACGCTGGACACCCGCAACGCCTTCGAGGTCGATGCCGGGCGCTTCCGTGGCGCGATCGACTGGCGCATCGACAAGTTCAGCGACTTCCCCGCCGCAGTGCTCGAGCACCGCGACGCGTTCCGTGGGAAGACGGTGGTCAGCTACTGCACCGGCGGCATCCGCTGCGAGAAGGCGGCGTTGTTCATGGCCGATGCCGGCATCGAGCGTGTGATGCAGCTCGACGGCGGCATCCTGAAGTACTTCGAGGAGACGGGCGGCGCGCATTACGACGGCCACTGCTTCGTGTTCGATGCGCGCCGCGAGGTCGCCAGCGACCTGCGACCGGCAGGCATCGAGATGCCCCGCGGTGCCGATGGGGTCGTCGATCCGGTGTAAGGTCTTTCGGTGTCGCTCCGACAAAGCTGCCGCACCCGAGATCGCCGATGCCGCACCCTCCTCCCACCGCCTCACCAGACACACGCTTCTCCGAGGCACCGCTCGCTGACCTCGCCGTGCGCTACGCGGCGATCCGCGAGACCACGATGCGACTGGCCGCGCCGCTCAGCGATGAAGACTGTCAGGTTCAGTCCATGCCCGACGCGAGCCCGACCAAATGGCATCTGGCCCATCTGACCTGGTTCTTCGAGACCTTCGTGCTCGAACCTCACGAGCGCGATTTCAAGGCCTTCGAGCCGCATTTCCGTGTGCTCTTCAACAGCTACTACCTGGGAGTGGGCAAGCAGCATCCGCGTTCGCAGCGCGGGCTGATCAGCCGGCCGAGCCTGGCCACGGTCAAGCGCTACCGCGCACAGGTCGATGAACGGATGCAGGCGCTGATGGCGCGTGCGGCGGCCGACGGCACGCTCGACACCGAACTGCGCGGCCTGATCACGCTCGGCCTGCACCACGAGCAGCAGCATCAGGAGTTGCTGCTGACCGACATCAAGCACGTGCTGTCGTTCGGGACGCCGTCATCGACGGAGACGACAGCGTATGCGAGGCGCTGGCCGATCGGCGCCGTGCAGGCTCATCCCCAGCGCTGGTTCGCCTACGTCGGCGGGCTCTTCGACCTGGGCCACACCCCGTCGCTCGACGGCGACTTCTGTTTCGACAACGAGACGCCGCGCCACCGCGCCCACACAGCGCCGTTCGAGCTGGCATCGCGCCCGGTGGATCACGGCGAGTTCCTGGCCTTCATCGAAGACGGCGGCTACCAGCGACCGGAGCTCTGGTTGTCGATGGGGTGGAGCTGGGCTCAGGACAGCACCGCCGGCGAGCCCCGCAGGGCTCCGCTGTACTGGCATCAGCAAGACGGCCACTGGTACACGCACACGCTGCAGGGCACGGTCGCGATCGACCCGCACACGCCGATCTGCCACCTGAGCTACTTCGAGGCCGACGCCTACGCGCGCTGGGCGGATGCCCGCCTGCCAACCGAAGGCGAATGGGAGCTGGCAGCGCGCCGACTCGGGCCGCGCGCGCTGCAACGCGCCAACATGGCCGACCGAGGCGCGTTCCATCCGCTGCCACCGATCAGCGCCGCCAGCGACGAACCCGTGCAGATGTACGGCGACGTATGGGAATGGACGCAGTCGAACTACAGCGCCTACCCCGGCTACCGCCCGCTTCAGGGCGCGGTGGGCGAATACAACGGCAAGTTCATGTGCAACCAGTTCGTGCTGCGCGGGGGGTCGTGCGCGACACCAGCCCGACACGTGCGTGCGAGCTACCGCAACTTCTTTCCGCCCGAATCGCAATGGCAGTTCAGCGGACTGAGGCTGGCGCGCGATATCGGCGCCTGAACATCACTCAGCCGGCCAGTATGGTGGCCACTTCCGCAGCGGATCGCACGCCCAGCTTGGCAAAGACACGTGCGCGGTGCACCTCGACCGTGCGCACGGACACATGCAGCTCATCGGCGATCACCTTGTTGAGCTTGCCGGCAGCCACGCGGTGCATGACCTCGACCTCGCGCTCGGTCAGGCTCGAGAGACGCGCTCGCCGTTCATTGCCACGGGCATCGTGGCTGCGCATCGCCGCGTCCACCGCGAGGGCTTGCGTGATGCGGTTGGCCAGCGCGTTGTCGCTGTAGGGTTTCTCGAGAAAATCGAAGGCGCCGCTCTTGAGCGCATCGACCGCCATCGGAATGTCGCCGTGTCCACTCAGGTAAAGCACCGGATTGCGCAGACCGCGCGCCATCAGCGCTTCATGCACGCGCTGACCGGACATCGGCTCCATCCGGATGTCGAGCAGGAACACGCCGCACAGCGGGGGCAATTCGGCATCAACCGCCGCCAGCAACTCCGGGCCACTGGCGTAGGCCCGCACGTCGAGCCCGCAAGAGGTGAGCAGGAACGCCAGGGCGTCCCGCACCGCCTCCTCGTCGTCGAGCAGGTAGACGATGCGTCCGGACATCCGATCACCTCCGAAGCGGAGCGCGTCAGCCTGGTCAGTCGTCATGCGCGCACTTCCTCGGATTCAGGCTTCACGGCCTGCAGCGCGACGGGCACCATGACGGAAAAACAGGCGCCACCGCCGGCCGCTTCGGCGGCATCGAAGGAGCCATGGTGCGCCTCCAGGATCGAACGGCAGATGGCCAGGCCCATGCCCATGCCTTCGGCCTTCGTGGAATAGAACGGGGCGCACAGCGCCTCGATGGTTCGACCCTGCAGGCCCGGACCGTTGTCCGACACCTCGAGCCTCACGGCATGCCCATCGGAGCTGGGCAGCGTTCGCACGGTGATGCAGCGCTCGGCAAGCGGTGTGTCGAGCTCACGCTTCGGTCCAGCCTCGATCAGCGCATCGCCGGCATTGCGAACCAGGTTGATCACGACCTGCTCGATCAACACCGCGTCGGCCTGCACGAACGGCAGCTCGGGGGCCAGTTCGAGCTGCACGCGAACCTGACGGCGGTCGAGCTCGCGCTGCAGCAGCGTGAGGCCCCCTTCGACAATCGTGTTGATGGAAGCGGGCTCGAGCTGGGGCTCGCGTCGGGTCAGGAACTCGCGTATGCGCTGCACGATGCGCCCGGCGTGGGCGGCCTGTTCGCCCAGCCGGGTCAGCGCGCGCAGCACGGTCGGGTCAGGCTCCACAGTGCTGCGCTGCAGCGAATTGATGACGCCGGCGTTGTAGCTGGAGATCGCGCTCAGCGGCTGGTTCAGCTCGTGTGCCAGCGTGGCCGCCACCTCGCCCAGCATGGTCAGGCGTGCGTGGTGAGCCATCGACTCGTTCTGTCTGCGCTCTCGCTCGGCCAGCAGCTTGGCTGCCGTGATGTCGAGTGTCGACCCCATCCACCCGACCTGCCGGCCGCGGGCGTCGACCAGCGGCGTCTCGAAGATCATCACGTCGATCGACCGGCCGTCGCGGTGCACCCAGCGCGATTCGTAGCCTTCGCGAGGTGCGCGTCCGGCCATGTTGCGCTGGTGCCTCTGCATGGTTTCCTCGATCGAATCGGGCGGCCAGTACGGCATCGGCGGCAACCGTCCGATCAGCTCTTCGGGCGCACGGCCGACCATGTCCGCCATCGCGCGATTCACGTACACGAGCCGGCCCTCCAGATCACGGGCTCGCAGGCCGACGGTGAGTGACTCTTCCATCGCACTGCGCCAGGCGGCCTCGTTGCGCCAGGCTTCCTCGGCCCGGGACACGCCCGCCATCTGCCGCCGCAACATCACCGTGATGATGAAGATCAGCGTGACGAAGCCCGCCACCATCGTGATGGGAAGACCGCGATACCACGGCCGGATCACGTCGCGCGCACTCAACTCGAGGTAGCCATCGGCAAGCCCCGGCTCGAGGCTCATGCGATGGGTCTGCTGGCCCGGCAGCGAGCGGCCCTCGGCGGTGGCAGCGATCTCGTTGTCGAAACTGTCGAGAAGGCGGACGTCGTACTTGCGGGCCAGCCACCACGGCACGGTCTGACGCAGCATGTCCGTTGGCGAATAACGGGCCACCAGCGCGCCGCCATGGGACAGCGGCGCGACGAGATGCGACGACAGGCCAACGCGCGCAGGCAGGCGGCTCAACGCCGGATCGGGCTGCGGAGCGCTCTTCGGCAAGTGAGCCGCGATGCGGTTGTCTGCATCGAGCCAGGTCAGGCTGATCCAGATGCGTTGCAGGCCCTGCTGAACGAGCGGCAGGGCAGCCAGGTCATCGGGCCTGGCCTGGCTGCGCGACAGCTCGGCGGCCAGATCGCCCAGGAGGCGGGTTTCGAGATCGATGCGCTCCACCACCTTGGCATCCAGCGTGAGGGCGTCGGATATCAGCTCCTGGCGCTGTTCATCCCGCTCGGACTGCTCGCTGCCACGCAGCCACGTCAGCACCGCACCGACGAAAACCAGCGACAACAGGAGCGGCAACGCCCACAAGCCGCGATGCAATGCCGGCCGCGGAGGCAACGACAGCGCCGGCAGCGGCGGAGCGCTGAATGCGCTCTGGCTGTCGGGGCCGTCGACCGGGGCGGTGGTGCCGCGGCGGAATCTGGCGGCAAACGGGGCTGACATGGCCCGGAGTCTAGGGTCAGGCCACGGCCGGACCGGGCCGGATAACGGCGGAATGTGGAAGTCCACAACTGTTCGCCGACCGCAGCGGCGAACAGAATTCGCACCCTGAGTGGGCCACCTCCCTCGCGAGACCAACCACCTGCGGATTCGCACAGACATCCACTTCCATCAGGAGACAACCATGACCACGATCACCCGCCGCCATGCGCTGGCCGCCCTCGCCTGCGCAAGCGCATTCGCCCTGCCGCTGACAGCGCAGGCCCAGGCGCCCATCGTCATCAAGTTCAGCCATGTGGTGTCGCCGGACACCCCGAAGGGCAAGGGCGCGCAGCGCTTCAAGGAACTGGCCGAGGAGCGCACCAAGGGCAAGGTCAAGGTCGAGGTGTATCCGAACAGCCAGCTCTACAAGGACAAGGAAGAACTCGAGGCGCTGCAGCTCGGTTCGGTGCAGATGCTCGCGCCGTCACTGGCCAAGTTCGGCCCGCTCGGCGTGAAGGAATTCGAGGTCTTCGACCTGCCCTACATCTTCAAGGACCAGGCCGCGTTCCGGGCCGTCACCGAGGGGCCCGTCGGCGCCGACCTGTTCAGGAAGCTCGAGAGCAAGGGCATCCAAGGTCTGGGCTACTGGGACAACGGCTTCCACATCATGAGCGCCAACAAGCCGCTGCACGCCGTGGCCGATTTCAAGGGCCAGAAGATGCGCATCCAGAGCTCCAAGGTGCTCGACGCGCAGATGCGCGCGCTGGGCGCGATACCTCAGGTGATGGCGTTCTCCGAGCTCTATTCGGCACTGCAATCCGGCGTGGTCGATGGCACCGAAGGTACGCCGTCGAATTTCTACACCCAGAAGATTTTCGAGGTGCAGAAGCACATGACGCTGTCCAATCACGGCCATCTGGCCTACGCCGTGGTCGTCAACAAGAAGTTCTGGGAGGGACTGCCCTCCGACGTGCGCAGCACCCTCGAAGGCGCCATGAAGGACGCCACCACCTACGCCAACGCGATCGCCTCGACCGAGAACGCCATCTCGCTGGACAAGATCAAGGCCAGTGGCAAGACGACCGTCTACAGCCCCACGACAGCCGAGACGGCGGAATGGAAGAAGGCCCTGTTCCCTGTGCATCAGGAGATGGAATCCCGGGTCGGCAAGCCGACCATCGAGGCGGTCTACAAGGCAGCCGGATTCGTTGCTCCGAAGTGAGCCCGGCGCCATGTTCAACAAGATGCTCAACCACCTCGAGGAAGGGCTCATCACCTTCCTCATCGCCGCGGCCACGCTGCTGATCTTCCTCGCCGTGGCACACCGCTATCTCTCGGGCGTGCCCTACATCCAGGACTACACCGTCAAGCTGCACGTGAGCTGGGCGCAGGAGCTGTGCATCTTCATGTTCGTTTGGATGGCCAAGTTCGGCGCGGCCTACGGGGTACGCACCGGCATCCACGTGGGCGTGGACGTGGTGGTGCGCAAGCTCACCGGCAAGCCGCAGAAGCTGCTGATCCTGTTCGGCCTGCTTTCCGGCGCGCTGTTCACCGGCATCGTGGCCACGCTCGGCGCGAACTTCGTCTGGCACATCGCCCAGACCGATCAGGTCTCCGCCGACCTCGAGGTGCCGATGTGGTGGGTCTACCTGTGCGTTCCGCTGGGCTCGTCGCTGATGAGTTTCCGCTTCCTGCAGGTGGCGTGGAGCTACGCGCACACGGGCGAACTGCCGCATCACGACCATGGTCATGTGGAGGGCCTGGACGATGTCGCGCCGCTGGCCGTGCCGTCCGCCGAGCAAATGAACGGAGCCCGCCGATGAACACGCTCATCATCTTCGTGCTGCTGATCGCACTGATGCTCACGGGCATGCCGATCAGCATCTCGCTCGGCCTCACGGTGCTGACCTTCCTGTTCACCATGACCGACGTGCCGATCCAGTCGGTGGCGCTCAAGCTGTTCACGGGCATCGAGAAGTTCGAGATCATGGCGATCCCGTTCTTCATCCTGGCGGGCAATTTCCTGACTCACGGCGGCGTGGCGAAGCGAATGATCCGCTTTGCCTCATCGCTGATCGGCCACTGGCACGGTGGCCTCGGGCTGGCGGGCGTGATGGCCTGCGCGCTGTTCGCGGCGGTGTCGGGGTCGTCACCGGCCACGGTCGTGGCGATCGGCTCGGTCATCCTGCCCGCGATGGTGGCGCAAGGCTTCCCGCGAAACTTCGGCGCCGGCGTCATCACCACCTCGGGCGCACTCGGCATCCTGATTCCGCCGTCGATCGCCATGGTGATGTACTCGGTGTCGACCAACGTGTCGGTCGGTGCGATGTTCATCGCCGGCGTGGTTCCGGGGATCGCACTGGCCAGCCTGCTCGGGCTCACGACCTGGTACATCGCCCGCAAGAACAACTACCCGCGGCTGGCCAGGGCAAGCTGGAGTGCACGCTGGCTGGCGTTCAAGGAAAGCGTCTGGGGCCTGATGCTGGTCGTGATCGTGATGGGCGGCATCTACACCGGCATCTTCACCCCGACCGAAGCGGCGGCGATGGCCGCGGTGTACGCCTTCATCGTCACCGTTTTCGTCTACAGGGACATGCCGCTCAGGCGCATCCCCAAGGTGCTGCTCGACTCCGCCAGCATGAGCGCGATGCTGCTGTACATCATCACCAACGCGGTGCTGTTCAGCTTCCTGATGACGAGCGAGAACATCCCGCAGGCGATGGCCGACTGGATGATCGCGCAGGGATTCGGGCCCGTCGCCTTCCTGCTGGTGGTCAACATCCTGCTGCTGCTGGCGGGCAACGTGATGGAGCCGAGCTCGATCATCCTGATCATGGCGCCCATCCTGTTCCCGGTGGCCATCAAGCTCGGCATCGATCCGATCCACTTCGGCATCCTGATGGTGGTCAACATGGAAGTCGGGATGTGCCACCCACCGGTGGGGCTGAACCTGTACGTGGCCTCGGGCATCACGAAGATGGGCATCAGCGAACTGACGGTGGCGGTATGGCCGTGGCTGCTGACGATGCTGGCATTCCTCGGCGTGGTCACCTACTGGCCGGCTCTCTCGCTGTGGCTGCCCCACCTGTTGATGAAGTGACCGGGCCGCAGCCCCGCCGGCTGCGTCCCGCCTCAGGAGTTCAGCACCGCGAGCACGTCCGAATGGAATTCGCGCTGGTACAGGATGTAGATGACGCCTCCGGTCGCCAGCACGAACACCAGCGGTGACAGGAACCAGCTCACCGCCGCGAACGCGAAGTAGTAGGCGCGCAGGCCGTCATTGAAGGTCTCGGCCGCCAGGCCGACGACGCGGCCGGCCCGGTCGGCGAACTCGTCACGGGACAGCTCGAGGGCCTCGAACTGCATCGCCTCGGGGGCAGACGCGACCAGCAGCGCGCCGAAGGTGTACTGCCGCATCGACCAGGTGAAGCGGAAGAACGCGTAGACGAAGATCGCCAGCATCAGCACGATCTTCAGGTCGAACACCAGCACCGTCGTGCGCGCTGCGAACGGAATCTCGCGAACCAGTTCGCTGGCATTGTTGGATCCCAGCACGGCGAGCAGGCCGCCGATGATCAGGATCGTGGTCGACGCGAAGAACGACGGGCTGGTCGACAGGCTCTGGACCACCACACCGTCGATCACGCGCACCTCGCGGTAGGTGGTCTGCAGCATCCACTGACGGCGGATGCGATTGGTCGAAGCCAGGATCGACGGCTGCACGCCCGCCCGCTGGCGCGCAAACAAGGCGTAGCCCACCCAGCCGCCGAAGAAGACGGCCAGTCCCACCCAGTCGTGCCACGGCAGCAGTCGGAAAACGGTCAGGACGACATCCATGCGCGAATGTAGCAAGCGCCACCGGCGCGGCTCGCACGCGTCGGCGGCGCTGCGGTGATGCGCTTACTTGTTGAAGCGCGCGGTGATCGCCGCGACCCGTTCACCGAACAGTCGTGCGGTTTCGAGGTCGCCTGTCAGCACCTCGTCGACGCTGGCATCAGACGCGGTGGCCGCCATCGCGCCGGCAAACGAACCAAGGTAGTTGACGTCGCCACGCGTCGCGGACTTGGCACTGCTGGGCATCATGCCGGTGCCGACCCAGACCATGCCGTGCTGCTGGCTCAGCGTGAAGAAGTAGTGCAGCGTCGACAGCTTGTCGCCGTTCATCGAGGCCGAGTTGGTGAAGCCTGCGGCGATCTTGTCCTTCCAGGCGTGCGTGAACCATGGCTTGCTGGACGCGTCGGCGAACTTCTTGAACTGCCACGACACGCTGCCCATGTAGGTGGGCGAGCCGAACACGATCGCGTCGGCCGCGAGCAGCGTGGCCCATTGCGCATCGCTGAGATTGCCTTCGGCATCGATGGCGACCAGTTCACCGGCGGCGCCGCTGGCGACCGACTCGGCGAGCTTCTTCGTGTGGCCGTAGCCGCTGTGGAAAACGATCGCGATCTTGGACATGGATGCTCCTGAAAGAGGTTGAACAACGTGTGGGCAGAGTGAGGTCAGGCCGCCAGATCGAACACCAGCACTTCGGCGTCTTCCGCGTTGTCGAGCACGAGACGACTTTCATCGCTGAGCTTGACCGCATCGCCACCGACCAGCGGCTGGCCGTTGACGCTGAGCTGGCCGCGCACCAGATGCACATAGCTCAGGCGCTTCGGATCGAGCGTCAGCTCGGCCCGCTCGCCGGCATCGAACAGGCCGGCTCGGATCGACGCATCGGCATGCACGGTGACCGAGCCGTCACGGCCATCGGGGCTCGCGACCAGCCGCAGGCGGCCGCGCTTGTCGGCGGCGTCGAACTGCTTCTGCTCGTAGCCCGGCTCGATACCGTGCTCGCTGGGAAGGATCCAGATCTGCAGCAGGTGCGTGGTTGCATCCTGCGCGTGGTTGAACTCGCTGTGCTGCACACCGCGACCCGCGCTCATGCGCTGCACGTCGCCCGGCAGGATGACCGCACCGGTGCCGAGGCTGTCCTTGTGGGCCAGCGCGCCGCTGAGCACGTAGGTGACGATCTCCATGTCACGGTGACCGTGCGTGCCGAAGCCGGTGCCCGGCGCGATGTAGTCGTCGTTGATGACCCGCAGGTTGCCGAAGCCCATGTGGGCCGGATCGCGGTAGTCGGCGAACGAGAAGCTGTGAAAACTCCGGAGCCAGCCGTGGTCGGCGTGACCGCGGTCCTGGGCTTTGCGCATCGTGAGCATGGTGGGCCTCCTGGGTGAGGCTTCAATGTAGGAGTCGGTTGCCCGTTCGACGTGCACAGGGACTTGAAGCAAGCGTTCAAATAAAATGAAACGCTGCAGATTCCCGGCGCCGCCATGACCCGCAACGTGCTGACCCCCGACGCGCTGACGATGATGGATGTCATCGCCCGCACCGGCAGCTTCGCCGCCGCCGCCCGAGAGCTGGGCAAGGTGCCGTCCGCCCTCACCTACAACGTGCGCCAGCTGGAGGACGCCCTCGACGTCCTGCTGTTCGACCGCCGGTCGGGGCAGGCCCAGCTGACGGCCGCCGGCGAGGAACTGCTGCACGAAGGCCGTCGGCTGCTCGAGCAGATGGACGCGGTCACCAACCGCGTCAAGCGCGTGGCGTGCGGCTGGGAAACACAGCTCACCATCGCGGTGAACGACCTGATGTCGCGAGGCACGCTGTTCGAGCTCTGCGAGACCTTCTTCGCGCTGCGACCCAGCGCGGCGCCCGATCCGGCAACCCAGAAGCGCACTCGCCAGAAGACCATCGCCACGGCGTCGACCGACTCCAACGGCAGCGACTCATCGGCCGCCGGCAGCGGCCCCGGCACCCGCCTGCGCCTGCGCACGGAGGTGCTGGCCGGCACCTGGGAAGCCCTGGTCACCGGGCAGGCCGACCTGGCCATCGGCGTCGATCTTGCTCATGCCACACCGACCGGTGTGCGAGTCGAGTTGCTGGGTGAGATGAGCTTCGTGTTCGCCGTGGCGCCCCACCATCCGCTGGCCGGCGTGGACGAACCCATCGACGACAGCGTGCGGATGCGGCACCGTGCGGTGGCGGTCGCCGATTCGGCTCAACGGCTGTCACCACTGACCGTCAACCTGCTGCCCGGGCAGGACGTGTTCACCGTGCCGACGATGCAGTCCAAGGTCGAGGCGCACCTCCGCGGAATGGGATGCGGCTACCTGCCGGAGCCGATCGCGCGCGATCACATCGCCGCCGGCCGTCTCGTCGTCAAGACGCTCGAGCGGGCTCAGCAGCCTGTGCAGTTCGGCTACGCATGGCGCAGCCCGACGTCGTCGAATCCGGCACCCCGTGAAATCGATGGCGCACGCGCTGCGGCGTCGACAGGCCTGGCGCTGCGCTGGTGGCTCGATCGGCTCGAAAGCCCGGCCACGCGCCTGGCGCTGCTGGAGCGGCACGCCGGCCCGCGTCCGATGAGCGACTGAGCGCGGCGCAAGCCCCTGTGTCGATGCGCCCGACCGGCCGCTTTGCGCCCTCGCCCACCGGTCCGCTGCACGCCGGTTCGATGGTGGCTGCGCTGGCGAGCTGGCTCGACGCGCGGTCGCACGGCGGTCGCTGGCTGGTGCGCATCGAGGACGTCGACCTGCCGCGCTGCATTCCCGGTGCCGACCACTACATCCTGCTGCAGCTGGCCAGCTGCGGCCTGATCTCCGACGACCCGGTGGTGTGGCAATCTCAGCGCCACGACCTGTACCTTTCGGCCATGCGACGACAGCTGATGCGGCACCAGCGATCGTTCCCGTGCAGCTGCTCGCGCCGCGACATCGAGCAGGCGTGGCTGGCGCGCGGACAGATCCGCGAGGCGCACGGCGAGCTGGTGTATCCGGGCACCTGCCGAGATGGGCTGCACGGCAAGCCCGCCCGGGCACAACGCCTGCGCTGCACACAGGCAGACGGTAGTGACCTGGTGATCGCCTGGACCGACCGACGCCTCGGTGCGATGACGCAGAACGTGACGCAGACCATCGGAGATTTCGTGCTGAGGCGTGCCGACGGCCTGTGGGCGTACCAGCTCGCGGTGGTGGTGGACGACGCGGATCAGGGGATCACGCACGTCGTGCGCGGTGGCGACATGGCCGAGAGCACGCCGCGCCAGATCCACCTGCAGCGGCAACTCGGCGTGCCCACGCCGGCTTACCTGCACACCCCGGTGGTGATAGCCGCCGACGGCCACAAGCTGTCGAAACAGAACGGCGCCACCGCCGTCGACCCTCGCGAACCGTTGCAGGTGCTGCGCGAGGCAGGCGCCGTGCTCGGCATCGAGGCGCACGGGGACACGGTGGCCGACTGGCTGGCCAGCGCGGTGCCGGCGTGGGCGGCGGTGTTTCCGCCGACGGTGCCCGCCCTGTCGGGCTCGGTCGATGCGCAGACATAGTGCAGAGCTGCAAGTCGACTGACTGTTTCCGAGCCTCAAGAGACATCCGCTAGACAACTTCGACCGCCGGAGAGCCGTCGCTCGCATCCGTCCCGAACCGCAAGCTCAACGGGGACGCGGACAACCCACTATCGAGACAGGCCGAGTCATCACGTCCGCGCAGCGGGCTGCTGTTGGGTGGTGCAGTGGATGCCGCCGCCGCCCGCCGCAATGGCGTCGATGCGCATTTGGACCACACGCCGCGTGGGGTAGAGCGCCTGAAGTGCGTCACGCGCAAACCGGTCGGCAGCCGCGTCGCCAAAGGCGGGCAAGATTAGGCCGCCGTTGCACAGGTAATAGTTGATGTAGCCGGCTGCGAAGCTGTCGCTGTCGGCCTTTGGCGAGGCCGGCTGTGCAGGTACCGGAATCACGGTGAGCGACAGAGGGCGGCCTTGTGCGTCGGTGCTCTGACGCAGCACGTCGATGTGGCGCTGCGTGACAGCACGTTCCCCGTACAGGTCTTGCGCGTCGTGACTGACGACCACGCGGCCCGCGCCGGCAAAGCGGGCATAGAAGTCGGTGTGCGCATCGGTGATGTCACCGCCGGCCGGGCCGGGCAACCAGAGGATCTTGGTCAAGCCCAAGCTGTCCTTGAGCGCCTGCTCGACCGCTGCCTTGGTGCGGCCAGGATTGCGGTTCGCGTTCAGCACGCAACTTTCTTTGACGATGGCCGTGCCCTCGCCGTCCACTTCAAGGCCGCCGCCTTCGAGCACCAGCGCGCTCTTGACTGGCTGGGTACCAGTTCGGTTGACTATCCACGCGGCCACGCGTGCGTCGTTGCTGTGGGCTTGCTTTCCTCCCCAGCCGTTGAAATTGAAGTCGACGGCGCGCAACTCGCTCCCGTTGATGCGGCGCACGAACACGGGGCCGGTGTCTCGCAGCCACAGATCGTCCAAGGCTGCGCTCACCAGCTCGATGCGTGCCGCATTCACTGCGTTTGCGCGCAGACCTTCTGCACGGGCCATGGCCGCAGCATTGACCAGCATCGTCACGGGCTCGAACGCGGCCACGGCGTCGGCGATGCGCATCAGGTCTTGTTGCACACCGCTGAGATCGCGCCCCCAGATCCCGGTGCTCGACGTGAAACCCATCCAGGTGCACTCGTGCGGCTCGCCCTCGTCGGGCATGCGAAAGTCCAGCGCGCTACCGCTGGCCGCCTGAGTTTCGCTGCTGCCGCCGCAACCCGCCGAAAATGCGGTGGCAGCCAAGGAGATCGTGACGCTGCGCCGGTTCATGGGTCTCGTACGGGTAACCGTTCAGGGGCTGTTGCTTGTTCGAAGTCGCCAAATGCCGAGGAATCGCTGACTTCGGCGTCGCTCGATTGTCGCAGTTTGCGCGTACGAGTCGATGCGGCCCGAGCTGGGGTCTCGAACGTTCCATAAGCGGCTTCGGTGACAGCAATGCGGCCACCCTCGACAAGGCACAGTAAGACTCCACAAAGGTGCCGGTCACAAGTGGCCGCTCCTGGCCGGAAGCGTCAGTTCGATCGGTCTGGCGACCGACCATTCCGACATCTGCGAGTCCTGGAGCTTCGTTCGCTCACCACGTGCAAGTCAGCGGCTCGTCACCCGTCGGATCATCCGACAACGCTCTCCCCGCGCGGCAGGGTCAGCACGAAACAGGTCCCGCCACCGTCGCGCGGTTCGCAGCGCACGCGGCCGCCGTGGCGCTCGGCGATCTGCTTGACCAGGCTCAGGCCCAGACCCACGCCACCGGCGGTCTCTGCGTGGCCGGGCAGTCGGTAGAAGGGCTCGAAGATGCGTTCGCGCAGGTCGTGCGGCACGCCCGAACCGCGGTCGCACACCTGCACCTCGACGCCTTGCGCGCCAGTGGCCAGCGCGATCTGCACCTCGCCCCCGCCATACCGCTGCGCGTTCTCGATCAGGTTGCGCACCGCACGGCGAAGCAGGCGTTCGTCACCCGACACGCTGACCGCACGACCGTCGATGGCGGCCCCGATGCGAGCGGCTTCTTCGGCAACGAGTCCCAGCAGATCGATCCCGTCGTGGCGATCGATGTCGCGCAGGGCATCGAGGCGGCTGGCCAGCAGCACCTCCTCGACCAGCGCATCGAGTTCGGCCACATTGAGCTCGATCTCGCGCTTGAGGCGATCCCGCTGTTCGGGCGCGGCGGCGTCCAGCATCGACACCGCCATCCGCATGCGCGCCAATGGCGAGCGCAGCTCATGGCTGGCGTTGGCAAGCAGCGACTGGTGGGACCGCACCAGCGCCTCGATGCGCGATGCCGCCTGGTTGAAGCTCTCGGCGACCGCCGCGACCTCGTCGCTGCCGCTCACCTCGACGCGGTGGCTCAGCTCGCCGGAACCGAACTGCTCGACCCCCTGCCGCAGGCTCTGGAGCCGCCGGGTCAGCCGGTTGACCACCGGCCAGGCACCGAGGGAGACGGCGACAAACAGCAGTCCGAGCAGGAGCACCAGACCTGCGCCGCCCTGCCAGGGCGGCGGGACGAATGACAGGGGAAACAGCGGCGGCACCATGGGTGGCGGTCCAGGCTCGCCACGACGATCGCCCAGCTGGGGGCCCATGCCCGGACCGATACGGCGCCCCGGACGCATCACCCACAGCGTTCGACCGTCTTCCAGTTGCACTGCAAAGGCACGATGGCGATCGCCGTGTTCGCCGCCCCTTCCGGGCATCGCGACCCCACGATCAGGACCCTCGACGAGCGGCTGCCGAAGGCGCTCCGCGAACGACTCGGACATGGCGATGCGCTTGCCGGACGCGTCGTCGAGCGCCAGCGGCAGCCGCAGGCGCTCCGACCAGTCGAGCAGCGCAGCCCGCTGCTGCTCGGTCGCTGCCTCGTCGCCGGGCAGCGACCTCTGGATCAGGTCGCCCCAGGCTGCCATGCGGTCGGACAACACCGACTCGGCACGACTGCGCTCGGTCTCGATCTGCTGGTGGAACAGCCAGCCGGACGCCGCCGCGAACAGCAGCAGCACCGCCACGACGGTGAGGTAGATGCGCAGCGTCAGCGTCGTCATGCGGGCGATCGCAAGGCCGCGCGGGCGTCAATCCGCATCTTGCTTCTTGGCAAAGACATAGCCGGCGCCACGCACAGTCAGCACGCGGCGCGGATCCTTCGGGTCGTCCTCGATCAGCGCGCGGATGCGCGAGATATGCACGTCGATCGAGCGGTCGAAGGCGTCCATGGGGTGGCCCTTCAGCGCATCCATGATCTGATCGCGCGACAGCACCCGCCCGGGGCTCTGCGCCAGCACGACCAGCAACTCGAACTGATGGCTGGTCAGATCGCAGGGGCGACCGTCGAGCCGTGCAACTCGAGCAGCCAGATCCACCTCGAGCCGACCGAAGCGCAGCACTTCTCCAGCCCCCGCAGGCACCGGAGCGGCTCGACGCAACAGCGCCTTGACCCGAGCCAGCAGCTCGCGCGGCTCGAAGGGCTTGGGCAGGTAATCGTCGGCGCCGAGTTCGAGTCCGACGATGCGGTCCATCGGCTCGCCACGCGCCGTCAGCATCAGCAGCGGCAGGTGCCGCGTGCGCGAATCGCCGCGCAATTCGCGGCACAGGTCGAGCCCATCGCCGTCGGGCAACATCAGGTCGAGCACCAGCGCGTCATAGTCGGCGGACGGAGCTCCGGGACGGCCGAAGGACGCCAAGCGGCTGCGGCCCTCGGCCAGCGTGGCGGCGACTTCGACCTCGAAGCCAGCCGCACGCAGGTAGTCCCCGACCATCGCCGACAGGCGGGTGTCGTCATCGATCAGCAGCAATCGAGCTGGCATGGAAACTTCCGTTAGAAGGTGTCGGGCCTGGCGACACGTGACGGCATCGGCCTGCCGCCACGTGCACGGGTCAGCTCAGCAGATGGACCGACACCGCGCGATCGCCGAATGCGCCGTTATCGGCATGCGGCCGGCCACCCTGCGAACGGTGGTCTGCCATGCGCTGACCCAGTGTCGCACGCTGCTCGGGCGACAGCACCCGGCTCGCGTCGAGCATGGCCTGCATCGCGCGTCGGCTCGCCTGATCGTGCTGCGCGAGCATCTGTTGCCGCAGTTGCTCGGCCGCGTTGGCATCGACGACCGGTGCGGTGAAGATCTGCATGCTGCGCTCGTGCAGGCTGCGTC
The DNA here is from genome assembly GCA_046154125.1 of Rhizobacter sp. Taxonomy (GTDB): domain Bacteria; phylum Pseudomonadota; class Gammaproteobacteria; order Burkholderiales; family Burkholderiaceae_C; genus PBB1. Next base: position 58,163 of record JBJXEJ010000139.1, read on the forward strand.
CGGCCTCGTGCTGTGTCTTCAAATCGGCAGCGGCGGCAGTTGCGATCTGCTTGATCTGCGCGCGCTGCGCATCGGTGGCATTGAGGCCGTCGAGCAGGTGATCGACGGCTCGCTCGACGCGTTCCGGCGGCCCGCCGAACAAGCCCGGCCCGAAGCCTCCCGGTCCACGCATCTCGGCATGGGGTCCCGCCCGCTCGCCGTGTGCCGAGTCATGTGCCCAGGCGGCCACACCCAGGGTGGCCGACAACGCGATCACCGCGCCCAGTGCCCACCGGCCCGCCGAGCCCTGCAGCGCTGAGAGATGGAATCTTCCGGTCTTGACTTGTGCCATGAAAGGCTCCTTTGAATACATGGATGGGGTCTGTGCGTACCGGTTTTCACTCCGGTAGCCACCATGCTCGCGGTGCGGCGTGAAGCTGCCATGGCTGCGCCGTAAAGATGTGTGAATGTGACGCGAGGAGGTCCCCGCCCAGCCGCCCCGAACCTCGGCTCGAACTGTCGCGCGCAGCGACTACTTGGTCGAAACGGGAAAGTCAGGGCTGCCCGAAAAGAAGCTTCGCAGGTGCTTGAGGATCAGCCCGAGATCGAGCGGCTTGGTCCAGTAGCCGTCGACGCCGATCTGCTTGGCCAGCGCCTGCTGCTGCGGCAGCGCGTCGGCGGTGACCGCGATCACATGCATGTGCCGCGTGGCCGCGTTCTGGCGGATCTGCCTCACGATGTCGAGACCCGACATGTCGGGCAGGTTCATGTCGGTCAGCAGCAGTTGCGGGTGCTCGGCCTGCGCGAGCCGCAGACCCTCTGCGCCGGTCGACGCCTCCAGCAGCTTCCAGTTGCCCAGGCGGCCGAAGACCTCCCGCATCAGCATCGCATTGACGGGGTCGTCCTCGATGTACAACGCGGTGCCTCCGGCGGCCTCGATCCAGTCGGTCTGCGCGGGCATCGAGTCGGTCGAATCCCGCCCGCTTCGCGAACTCTTGGCCAGCGGCAGCTTGACCGTGAAGCACGATCCGGTGTTCGGCGTCGAGGTGACCTCGATCGTGCCCCCCATGCCCTGCGTCAGTTCACGGGCAATGACCAGACCGAGCCCGGTTCCTTCGATCTGGGTCTTCTCGGCGCCGACCCGGTTGAACGGTTGGAACAACTGATCGAGCTGCGAGACGCTCATGCCCACGCCGGTGTCCTCGATGCTGATCTGGACCTTCGATGCCCCCAGCGGCTCGACGACGACGTTGACATGCCCGCCGGCGCGGTTGTACTTGATCGCGTTCGACAGCAGGTTGGTGAACAACTGGTCCATGGCCCGCCGGTCGGCCCTGGCATGCACCGCGTGCTCGGCACCGATGAATTCGACGCGAACCGCGCGCTCCAGCGCCAGCGGCTGCAGCAACGCGATGCCGCTGTTCACCACATCGTTGACAGGCACCGACTCGCGTTGCAGCGAGAACATCTGCTGCTCGACGCGGGACAGTTCCAGGACATCGTTGACGAGGCTGAGAAGCCGTGTGCCGGACATGCGAATGGTCTGCACCCGCTGCTTCTGGATGCTGGTCAGCGGCTCCTTGCGGTCGCCTTCTAGCAGTTGTGCAAAGCCGAGGATGCCATTGAGCGGCGTGCGCAACTCATGGCTGATGCGCGACAGCAACTCGCTCTTGCTGCGATTGGCCTCGCGAGTCTCGGCCATCTCCTGGCGCAGGCGCTCCAGCGCATATTCCTCGGTGATGTCGCGGCACACCCCGATCAGCACCGGCGTGCGTGATCGCGCGCGGTCGCGACTGGCCTGGGCACGCGCGACGAATTCGATCTGGCGCGGCTCGCCGGTCGTCGTGACGACACCGAGCACCTCGCGCTGGATCCCGCCTGACACGGCGGTCAGGCTGATGAACGCCTGGGCACTCTCGCGCGCCGACGGCTCCAGCATGTCCAGCCACTGCGCCAGCACGAAGGACGTCGGCGACTCGACCGGCAGCCGATGCACCTGGCAGGCATTCCGGTCGAGGGTGATCGTCGCGGTCGAGAGGTTCAGCTCGAAGATGCCGATGCCAGCTGCCTGCGACGCCAGCTCCCACTGCTGGCCCGAGCGGGCGATCTCGGCTGCCGCCTTTTCGGACTCGGTCACGTCGGTGGCGAAACCGTGCCACAACACGTTGCCGTCCGGCATGCGGCGCGGGCTGGCGAATCCGCTCAGCACCCGCAGGCCGGCCTTCGGAAGCACCACGCGGAACGTCTGGGACCAGGGCTGGCCGCAGGCCCCCGCGGCCTCGATCTGCAACTCGACCCCCTTGCGGTCCTCGGGGTGGACACGGTCGAGCATCGGACGGCAGTCCTGCGCCAGCTCATCCGGCGTCAGCTCGAACACCTCCCGGACGCTTTCGCTGGCATAGGGACAGTAACCCGTGCCATCCGGCCGACTCACCCGCTGGTAGAGCACGCCCGGCACGTGCTGGGCCAGCAGGCGCAGCGTGTCGGAGACCTCGCGCTCCTGCCGCTCGGCGCCGATGCGATGCGTCACGTCCTGCGCAGAACCGCGGTATCCCTTGAACACCCCATCGGTGCGGAACTTGGCGATCGCGCTGTACGAGATCAGGCGGTCGCCCATCGGCGTCGGCTTCAACACCACGACGCGGGCAAACGACTGCTGACGATCGAGCACCTCGTGGAAACCGAGCTGCGGCTCGACCACGCGGCCCGCGCCGTCGCGCATCGGAGACGCCGGCGGACTCCGGTTGACTTGCGACAGCACCGTCAGGCCGGTCAGGTCCTCGAACCGGTCGGACAGCCAGGTGTACCGGTGGAACGAATCCGTTTCCCACAGCCAATCGCTGGATGCAGAGGCAAAGTCGAGCAGCCGGCGCTCGCTGATCTGCAGCTTGAAGATGCGCTCATGGCTGGCCGCAGCCTCGGTGGCCCCGCGTGCCAGTTCATGCAACCAGCGCTGCTGATCGGCGTTCAGCCGGCGAGGCTGCGCAGACATCACGAACAGCATGCCCAGGCATTCACCTTCGAACTCGATCGGGTGACCGGCATAGCTGCGCAGGCCTGCGTCTCGGACAACCAGAGGATGCTGCGCGAAGCGGGGGTCGGTCGTGGCATCCGCCACCTCGAACGCCGAACCCGATGCAACGCCTTCTGCACAGAACGACATCGGCAGCGGGATGTGCAGCGAATCGAGTCCGATGCCTGCCTTGAACCACTGCCATTCTTCGCCGACCAGGCTGACCGCGGCGACATCGCTGCCTGTCAACTGGGCGGCGCTGCGCACGAAAAGCTCGAACACCGAATCCGGCTGCGCAGCCAGCATCTGGAGCTTGCGGCGACGGTCCGAGGCCAGCACGGCCGCGAGGTCATTCGTGGGATCAGCCATGCAGCCGCGGCATCATCCCAGCCCCTCCGCGCTTTTCGAATTCCGCCGCCCACCGCGCCATGCCTGCCAGCTCCAACGCCGACTTGTCGGGTCGGCCGTGCGCGCAGTGTAGTAGCTCGCAGGCGCCGCTCCGGCAGGGGGCCGGACCCTGTCGGCAAGGACGCAACACCGCGACTCCAACGGGGTGTGCCCCACGCAAAAAGGCCGGGATTGCCCGGCCTTCGCGAACGCCCTGGACGTGGCGGTCAGACTTTGTCGATGCGGTCCTTCAGCTTCTCTTTCGCATCACCGAATCCCGACTGGACCTTGCCGGATGTCTTGTCGATCTTGCCTTCGATCTCGAGTTCCTTGTTGCCTGTCGCCTTGCCGGTGACCTCCTTCACGGCGCCCTTGACCTGCTCCACACGGCCTTGAATCTGATCCTTGTTCATGCACGACTCCTGTTCAATCAAAGTGGATGGTTGAATCGGTAGACCCTGCCCTGTTCCGTTCAGGCCCCGACCGATGAATCGACTGTGCCCGGGAGCCCTCGGACGGTCTGTCGGGATGCCGCGTACACGCCTGTAGGACGATGCCCCAGAAGGATCACACACCGCTTTAGGTCGGTTTCGGCGCGATCCACGGCAACGCCGAGGCGGCCTTCGCGCGAAGAACCTGACCCGGTCAGCGCGTGCCCGAATGGAGGCGCGCTGCCAGCGCGCGCACGTCGGAGTCGGGAGCCTCGCCACCCAGGCGCGCCTCGCCTTCCAGCGCCGCCTGCATCAGCCGCGTCAGCGTGGACGGATGCGGCGTGACGGTGCCGAAGAACAGCACCTCGCCGCCTCGGGCGATCAGCAGCGTCGGGAAGTTGTCGACGTCGATCGCACCGACCAGGTCGGACTCGTCCTCGACATCGATCCACCGACCCTGGACGCGCGCAGCGAGCTGCCCCTGCAACGCCTGGTCGAAGGTCGCGCGGTAGTCGCGGCAGGTTCCGCACCATTCGGCGCACAGGCAGGCGACGTTCAGCGGGGTGGGGGGCAATGTGTCGGCGGGCGCGCTCATGGGTTCGGGGACGGCAGATCGATCCGTCCGTGAGTGTGCCCGCTGCGAGTCGCCGGCCGCTGCGCCACGTCAACCGCCGGCACGCTTGACCTTCATGCCCGCAGCCTGCAGCCGCTCGATGACGCGATCGCGGTGGTCACCTTGGATCTCGATGACACCATCCCTGACCGTGCCGCCGGAGCCGCAAGCCGCCTTCAGATCGCGCCCCAGCTGCGTGAGCGCGGCCGCGTCCAGCGCCACCCCGCGGATCACCGTCACGCCCTTGCCCTTGCGTCCCTGCGTCTCGCGCGACACCCTGACGATGCCGTCGGAGTCGACCGGCGCCATCGCCTGACCGCAGCGGCACAACGCGATCGGCTGACGACACGCCGGGCACATGCGCCCGCTGTCGGTCGAATAGACGAGCCCGCCCGCCGAGGGTCGATCAGCCTTTGTACTCAAGACGAAACCTCGGCGCATCCTGCGCAGTCGCACCCGCTGTCGGAACGACGGTGAACCGCGCCGCAGCGCGACGGATGGGTTGGGGATGCGGCGGCCCCACGGATGACGAGAAGTCACCGTTCGTGCGCGGATGCACTTCGGCACGAATGACCTTGGCGTGGCGTCGGAACACGAGAACGTTGTCGCCTTCGCCGACCATCGCAGGAAAGGTCGTGCGGCAGCTGAACAGATCCAGATTCAGCACGGCGCAGTTGTCGTCTCGCGCCGAGTAGGGGTCGAAGATGAAGAGCTCGTCCCAGGCAATGGAGCTGACCGCGGCCAGATCGACCTCCTGCGGGCGCTGGGCCAGCAACTGCCTGCCCAGCGAGGTGCTGAACTGCTCGCTGCCGCCTGAGGTACAAGCCCCGAGCGAGAGCGCCGCCGCACACATGTGCACGGCACTTGCGAACATTCGACGACCGTTATTCATGAAGCGAGGAACCGCCCTGGGTTGCTGATCAAGGAAGCATTTTGACGTCACTCACGCGCCCGGTCAGGCACGTGGAGCGACTCGCACGCACAGGCGCGGTTGAAATGCAGCCACCCGCACCCAGGTGAAGGATCGGTCGATTCCACGGCGCCTCGCCGAACCCCCTTGTCCGTGCTGATCCTTTCGGTCGCGACGCTGCTTCTGTTGACGTGGCTGCTGCGCGAGCCTCTCTTCACCGAATGGCGCCGACGGCAGGTGCGGCGTCAGCCGTTTCCGCCCGAGTGGAGGCAGGTCCTGCGCCGGCGAGTGCCCTATTTCAGATCGATGCCGGCGGACCTGCAGTTGCAGCTGAAAAAGCACATCCAGGTCTTTCTCGCCGAGAAGCCGTTCATCGGCTGCCGCGGGCTGGTCGTCACCGACGAGATGCGGGTGACCATTGCCGCGCAGGCCTGCCTGCTGCTTCTCAACCGGCGCAGCGACTATTTCGCCCAGCTGCGGCAGATCCTGCTGTACCCGGATGCGTTCGTCGTCGATCGGGTTCACGCCGATGGCAGTGGCGTGGTGCAGGACCGGCGCCTGGCGCTGTCCGGGGAGTCGTGGTCGCTCGGGCAGGTGATCCTGTCCTGGCAGGACACGGTCGAGGGCGCCGAGGTCGCCGATGACGGCCGCAACGTCGTGATCCACGAGTTCGCCCACCAGCTCGACCAGGAGAACGGTGCGGCGAACGGCGCGCCCCGCATGGCCGGCCGAGCCCGACGCGAGCGCTGGGCGCGAGTGCTGGGCGAGGAATTCGCGGTGCTGCAACGGCGCGCGGCCTCGCGGAAACCGAGTCTGCTCAGTGGCTACGGCGCCACCGACCCGGCGGAATTCTTCGCGGTGGCCTCAGAGGTGTTCTTCGAGCAGCCGCAGCGCCTTGCCACCGAACATGCTGCGCTGTATCGCGAGTTGAGCCACTTCTACCGGGTGAATCCGTTGAGCTGGTAGCGCCCAGCGGGTCCGACGTCGGCCCGGCAAGGCACCTTCAATATGACGATCATCATATTTACTGCTATGATGCCGGGATGGACTCCCCCCAGGGCCGCAAGCAATTGACCCACGAGCGCATCGTCGCGGCCGCCGCGCGTGCGATCCGTCGGGGCGGCTTTCAGGGGGTTGGCGTTGCAGACATCATGAAGGAAGCGGGCCTGACCCACGGCGGTTTCTACGCCCACTTCGCCTCCCGCAATGCGCTGCTGACCGAGGCTCTCGATCGTGCTGGCCAGGAGGGCGCGGTCCGGGTCGCCGATTACACCGCCGCCCGCCGCAAGCAAGGCGCCAGTGCATTGCGGGCACTGGTCGACGGCTACCTGGCTGAAAGGCACCTGGCTTCGACCGAGACGCTGTGCGCGGTCGCTGCGCTGGCCTCGGAGATGCCGCGGCAGTGCCCCGAAGTTCGAGAAGCCGCAGCCCAGCGCGTGCGCGGGCTGGTGGCACTGGTCGAACAATCCTTGCCAGCCGCTGCCCCGGCGAAAAGCGCCGCGGTGATCGCGAGCCAGCTGGTCGGTGCGCTGCAACTGGCAAGAGCGCTCGGCGACAACGCCGAAGGCAAGGCGTTGCTGGCGGCCTCGCGGCGTGCCTTGCTGGCGCAATACGACCACCCCGCCGCCTGAACCATGAATACCCGGATGCCGCCGGCTGCGGCGAATCTTTCCTCGCCCATGAATATGACATGCGTCATATTTTCATCTCGTCTTTTCAACCGCTGCACCGCAGCACCCACCCAAGGACTCGGATCATGAAACTCGCCAACGCCACCGTCTTGATCACCGGCGCCAACCGAGGCATCGGCCTCGCCTTCGCCCGCGCCGCACTCGCGCGGGGTGCGCGCAAGGTCTACGCCGCCGCGCGCGATCCAGCCAGCATCACGCTGCCTGGCGTCGAAGCCGTGAGTCTAGACGTCACACGGCCAGAAGACGTGGCCGCCATTGCGCAGCGATGTGGCGATGTGACGCTGCTCATCAACAACGCCGGCATCGCGGTCGTCGGCGATTTCCTGGCGACCGATGCCATCGAATCGGCCCGCGCGCACCTGGAAACGAACTTCTTCGGGCCGCTGCGCCTGGCTCAGGCGCTGGCGCCGGCACTGGCGCGCAATGGCGGTGGCGCGATCGTGAACGTGCTGTCGGCGGTGACCTGGATCAGCGTGCCGCAGCTCGGGGTCTACAGCGCCAGCAAGTCGGCCGCATGGTCGCTCACCAACGGCTTGCGCAACGAGCTGCGCGCGCAGCACACCCAGGTGCTGGGCATGCACATGGGCTTCGTTGACACAGAAATGGTCAAGGACTTCGACACCGCCAAGGCTTCGCCCGACGACGTCGTGCGGCGCACGCTCGATGCGCTGGAAGCCGGTGCCGACGAGGTGCTGGCCGACGACACCGCACGACACGTCAAGCAGGGCCTGTCGGCCGATCCGGGCGTGTACCTTCAGCCACCGCAGGGCTGATTCCGACGTCACCTGGTGTCGCGGTGGCGGCGCCCTTCCCGCATCGCGCCACGGCGAGGCCCCCCCATGAGCACTCCTCTGACTCTCAGCAGCGCGCACGTCGACCATGCCGCTGCTTCGCGCACGCAGCAGATGCTGCACGCACCGCTGCTGCCGACCCTGTTCCGGCTGGCCACCCCCAACGTCGTCGGCCTGTTCGCGATGACGCTGGTCATCGGCTACGACGGCTACATCCTGGGCCGGCTCGGCGCCGATGCGCTGGCCGGCATCGCGCTGGTGTTTCCGCTGTCCATGCTGATGCTGCAGATGTCGGCCGGCGGCATTGGCGGGGCCGCCACCGCGGCGGTGGCGCGTGCGCTGGGTGCCGATCGCGGCGCAGACGCCGGCCGGCTGGCGCAGCAGGCGCTGTTCATCGCCTGGGCGCTGGCAGCGCTGTTCATGCTCGTGCTGCTCGGCTTCGGGCGCGGCGTGTACGGCGCGATGGGCGGCCGCGGCGCGGCGCTTGATGCGGCGCTGGACTACTCGAACGTGCTGTTCTGCGGTGCGGTGCTGATCTGGTCGAACAATGTGCTGAGCGCCGTGGTGCGGGGTGCCGGCAACATGCTGCTGCCGGCGCTGACGCTGCTGGGCAGTGCGCTGGTGCATCTGCTGCTGTGTCCGCTGCTGGTGTTCGGCTGGGGGCCGGTGCCGGCCTTCGGCGTGGCCGGGGCGGCGGTCAGCACGCTGTGCGTCAACGCGCTGTCGGCGGCGGCACTGGCGGTGTATCTGCTGCGCCGCGACGGCGCGGTGCAATTGCAGCAGTCGCCGTGGCGCCTGCGACCCCCCCTCCTGCACGACATCCTGCGCGTCGGCCTGCCGGCGTCGTTGAACCCGGTGCTCAGCAACGCCTCGATTGCGGTCGCCACCGCGTTCGTCGGCAGCTTCGGCACTGCGGCGCTGGCGGGCTACGGCATCGCCGCGCGGCTCGAATACATCCTGGTGCCGATCGCCTTCGGGTTCGGCACAGCGCTGACTGCGATGGTCGCCAGCAACATGGGCGCCGGCCAGACCGCACGCGCATTGAAAGTCACCTGGACCGGAGCGGCCGTGGTGACGGCCGTCACCGGCACGATCGGCGTGACCGCAGCGCTTGCGCCATCGTTGTGGATGAATCTTTACACCAGTGACCCAGCGGTGCGCGGGTTCGGCGGCGCCTACCTGAACATCGTCGGCGGCTGCTACGGGCTGTTCGGCCTCGGACTGGCGCTGTTCTTCGCGTCGCAAGGTGCCGGCCGCATGTTCTGGCCGCTGGTCGGCAGTGCCGGCCGGCTGGTCATCGTCGCCGCCGGCGGCTGGGTGGCCGTGCACCTGCTGCAGGCGCCGGCCAGCGGATTCTTCTTCGTCGTGGCGCTCGGCCTGTTCGCCTATGCGGCGGTCATCGCCGGCGCCATCCGGCTGGGAAGCTGGACGCGTTGAAGGTGCTCGTCTTACCTTCACCCTGCCGAGGCGTTGTCAAAACTGCCTGACTCGGCCCACAGCCTTGCGCAGGATGAGCGCGCCCTTGATCCGGACACGATCCGGGTTGCCAGCGAGCACGCCCACGTCATCACGCCCGGACGCCGGGCCGCGTGGAATCAAGGCGTCATGCGGGCCCTGAGAATCCGTTGAACCAGCGGATGTTGCACCTTTCTTTCGGTGCCGATGGCGAACAACTGTTCCTTGACGCCGTCGCACTGGCCGACACGCCGGACTGAGTAACGCGTCTCCAGTTCATCGTGAACCAGCTCCGCCGCCGGGAACACGCCCATGCCGCTGGAACCGAAGGTCTTCAACAACGCGCTGTCCTCGAATTCACCGACGATTCGAGGCCGAACGCCTTGCTTCTCGAACCATTGATCGAGCAACGTGCGCACGGCAACGTGTGGCGTCGGCAACAGCACCGGAACCTTGGCAAGCGATTGCGGAAAGCCCTTTCGAGCGATGGCTGCAAGTGCCGGCGAGGCGTACCACGCGAGTGGCGAAGAACCGAGCGAGTGGCTGTAGACCCTGACGTTCGAATTGGCCGGGGCCGCCCGGTCGGCCAGCACCAGATCGAGCCGATGCAATGCCAGATCGGCCAGCAGGTCTGCGATGCCGCCCTCGTAGCAGAGCAATCGAAGGTGGGGTTCGTCCATCACCGGCTGCATCAAGCTGCGAACGACCAGCTTGGGCAGGCCATCCGAGATTCCCACGGCCAGGCGCGCACTCGGTGCGCTGGCGGCGTCACGCACAAATGCAGGCAGCGTCTCGCCCAGCGCGAAGATCTGCTCCGCCTGCTGCATGGCGGCCACACCGGCTTCGGTCAGCACCAGCCCGCGACCCGCGGGCTTGAGCAATGCATAACCGAGCGAGCGCTCCAGTTCGCGCACCTGCGTGCTGACCGTCTGCACAGCGATGTCGAGCCTCGCGGCAGCGCGAGCGATGCCGCCCTCCTTGCCGACGACCCAGAAGTAATAGAGATGCCGGTAGCTGAAGCTCAGGCTCGCAGTCATTTTTTTCAGAACTGTTGGTGACCCATTCTCTGCTTTCTTGAGGTGCCGAGCGAGAGGCCTCGCTCGGCCGGATACCGAAAGTCCATCTCCTGTTCAAACGGCTTGTTGCGGCGGTGAGATACTCGCCGGCCCGTCAGCCACCCGATGAACGCTTGAGGTCATGGCGACATCGCAGGGACGGAAGGGGCGCAGCAAACCACCGGGATGCTTGGCAGGTTACGAACACAACAACGAGAACAACCGAAATGAGCATCAAATACAAGGTCGAATTCAAGAATGACCCCGCATGCCAGCAAAGCGGAGCGCTGGCCGCTTCTGTCGATGGTTGCGTTCGCACGAGCATCCCGCGCTATGACGGCGAACGCGACATGGCGTTGATCGAGGTACCCGATGCCGCGGCTGCGCAGAACATGGAGAAGCTGATGGCCGCAGATGGCAACGTGCTGAGCTACAAGGTCGTTTGACCAGAAGCGCTGCAGGCCATCCACCTGCGTCGGCCCGTCACCGGCGGGCAGTTGCATTGCGCCGTCTGTGCAGCAAGAAGGTCTTCAATCGCCTGCAGCCGATGACGGTTCCCGTCACGGCAACGGCCAGCGAGCCCAGGCTGAGCGCGATCAGGATCGCCTCGCGCGCGCTGGCGTAGCGCAGGAAAGATGGCAGATCCCAGCTGTGCAGGAGATTGAACAGCCAGCGCCCGACCCTTTGCGAGCGGTCGACGCTGAGCGCCACATCGCCCGTGTAAGGGTCCAGGTAGGCCGACGTGCGGCCCGAATCGGCGAAGTCCAGCCGCAGCACTGGAAGGCGCCGCTCTGCAGCGCCGTACATCGACGTCGCCTGCCGCCGGTAGTAGTACGCGTCGTACTCGCCGACGGCCTGCGTTGACCGAAGGCCGGACTTCATGAGTCGGGCGCCGGCAACCGCCAGCCGGTCATCCGGCCATCGCTCGATCACCTTGAAACCGGCTGCGTCCGGCACGACCAGCCGCGTGTTGCCTGACGAGTTGCGTGCCAGCAGATAGGGCACCCCCCCCATGACACGCCATTCGATTTCGCTGGTCGCGAAGTTCGCGTCATGCAGCAGCGTCAGGGCCGAAGAAGTGTCGATGGAGGGCCGCACCGCTCCAGGGCTGCCGTGACGAAAGGCCGCCTGGTTCGGGCGCTCATCGTCGGGATCGAAGATACCCAGCGGATTCATCGACATCAGGCCGCTGAAGATCCAGCTGACCAGCACGACCCCGAACACCAGTCCGGTGACGTGGTGCCAGTGCATCTGGAATGCGCGGTAGGGGGATTTCGAGCCTGACTTGTAGCGCCCCGAGAAGCGCCAGCGCCAGAGGCCTGCCAGCGCGCCGGTGAGAGCGGAAACCGTGCACACCGTGGACAGCACGATCACCAGCCAGCTCCACACCGGGTCCCTGGAACCGTCCCGGAACATGTAGAGCCAGTGCAGCCAGGCGCCGACGTAGTTCCAGTTCCGTTGCGCCAGGGGTGCGTCCATCACCACCTCGCCCGTCGTCGAAGACACGTACAGCAGGGTCGCATCGGCATCGTGCATCTGGACCTTGAACAGTGGCCGGTGCGCATCCAGCGCGCCCGAGTGAGTCCACCGGTCATCATCGATCGGTCCTTCGCCATCGGCGTGCGCGCCGCGCAGAAAAGCGCGTGCACTGGCGAGCGCGGCTTCGCTGTCCACCGGTGGCACCAGCCGACCGGTCACGGCATCCACCGCCCGGTAGTCGCCGTTCGCTTCCTTCACAAGATATCGCGGTTGACCGGCCACCGAAGTGAGCTTGATCTGCTGCACCGCCGACGGAATACGGCTGCGCGCCACGGCCAACTCCACCGGTACGCAGCAGCCAGACACGTCCAATGGCGACAGCTTCTGCAGCCGCTCCTCGGGCAGCAGCTTCGGGTAGCCCACGAACAGCATGACACCCCCGCTGAGCACCCAGAACAGCATCAGGATGCAACCGCCCACGCCCGTCCAGCGATGGACCAGGTAGACCAGGCGCTTGCCGTGCGGAGCGGTCCACATCGTCGTGCGCCGGTCAGAACCGATGGTTCAGCGTCAGCTCGACCCGCCGGTCTTCGCCAACGAACCACTGACTGGTGGTGTAGTACGCGGTCGTGAAGTGGTGCTTGTCGAACACGTTGAACCCGCGCAGCGTGAGCAGCGTGTCTGGCGCGGCCTGCCACTGCAGCGCCAGGTTGGTGGTCGTGTAGGCCGGCAGCTTCAGCGTGTTGGCGTTGTCGGCATAGCGCCTGTCGACGTAACGCAGCCCACCGGAGGCCGTCCAGTCCGGAAGGAACTTCCAGCCGACCCACACATTCGCGAGTCGTTCAGGCACGTCGGTCGGGACGTTGCCGTTGCGCGAGACGGCGACGCCTCCGACCGATTCCTTGAAGTCGTCGTATCGCGCCCGCAGCAGGGCCGCGTTCGCATCCAGCTGGACGGTCGGGCTGAGCGCCAGTGACAGCGTTCCCTCGACGCCCGTCGACGAGCGCTTGCCGACCTGCACGCGCAAAGCGGGGTTGGTCGTGTCACGCGTCAGCAGGTTCCTCTTGTTGATGTCGTAGACAGCCAGCGTCCAGTCGCCGCGCTTGTCCCAGAAGGACTGCTTGACACCGACTTCGACCTGTTCGCCGGTCGAGAGGCGGAACACGCTGTTGGCCGGCGACAGGAACAACATGGAGGCCACCGGATCCGCGGCCTTCGAGAACTGCGCGTACACCGACAACTCCGGCTGCAGCTGGTACACCGTGCCGATCCGCCAACCGGTGTTCGAGTAGGTCTTCTCGAAGGCCTTGGTGCCGGCGATCAGGTTCTTTCGAGAAATCTCTGCATGGTCGTAGCGAACGCCGCCGACGATCGACCACTGGCTGGTCAGCTCCAGCCGGTCTTCGGCGAAGGCCGAATACTGATCGGCCTTGTTGCGGTAACGCGGGATGAAGGGAAAGTCGCTGCTGAAATAGCCTGGCACCGGGTGGAACGGGTCGACCGAGCCCGAGCTTCCGGTGTAGGTGTTGTTGCGGTGCCGGAACGAGCTCGTGTTCACGTCGAACCCGACCGACACCTGGTTGGCCAGACCGAACAGCGAGCTGGTGACGGTGGCGTCGGTGGTGTTGCCGGTCTGCGACTGGTCGTGCGCAATCTGGGTGTTGTCGGAACGGTCGATCAGGCCACTCGCGGCGTTGTATTCATAGCCCTCCGCATTGCGCCAGTAGCGATCGCTCTGGATGTGATACAGCTTGCTGCGCACCACCACCCTGCTGTTCGGAGACCACTGGGCGGACAGTTCGGTCCACCGATCCCGGTACTTGATCTCGCTGTCGGCGACGTTGTAGTTCTTGTCTCGCAGTGCAGACAGCTGGCGACCCTCGACCAACGGGGTGCCGAAGTACCGCATCGGGTGCTGGTCTCCCTGTGCATGGCTCAGCTTCAGGCTCAGCTCCGGGGACACGTCAAGCTGGACAGCACCGGAGAAACTGACGTTGCGGGAGTCGCCGCGGTCCACCCAGCCGTCGGATCGATCGCCGCTCACGTCCAGCCGGTAGGACAGCATGTCGTTGATGGCCCCACCGCTGCCGAATGCGAGCGCGCGTTTGCCTTCTCCTCCGACCGTCGCTTGGATCTCGTTGCGAATCGGGCCGCGTGTCGGCTTCTTCGGGATGACGTTGACCACGCCGCCGATGGCGCCGTCGCCATAGATCACCGATGCCGGCCCGCGCAGCACCTCGATGCGATCGATGGCCCAGGTGTCGAAGGGAAAACTCAGACCCACGCCCCCGTACTGCCGGGTGCCGTCATAGAGACGCATGACCGAAGTGGTGTCGATGAAGCCCCGCGCCTGCAGCGAACTGCCGCTGTTGCCCGGGTGTGCGAGGCTGCTGATTCCCGGCGATCGCGTGATGGCATCGACCAGCGAAGCGTCTCCCCGCGCTTCCAGCTGTTCACGCGTGATGACGTCCACGCTGGCGGGCGTCTGCATCGGCGTCAGGTCGAGGTTGGAGCCGGTCGATGCCGGACGTGCCAGCCGGGGTGGGTTCTGCCCAGTGACGGTCACGGTCGGAAGCGTTGTCGCTTCCTGCGCAAAGGTGGGCTGCGCCATCAGTGCCAGCGGGGAGGCCCAGGGCAGACAGGCGACGACGCGCGCGAGGCGCGACAGGGAATGGACAGGCGATGTGGAAATGGGTTGCATGGTGAGCTTCGAATGCGAAGAGGTCGCGGCTGCGCACAGCCGCGTGGCTCTGAAGAAAATGGAAGCGCTGCCTGTCGGCCGATGCTCGAGATCGCCGGAGGTCACCGGGCAGCGCACATCCGTCAAGGACCGGGCGCGCGCATGCCGGGGCCGCAGCCGGTCTCCAATGGACTTCGAAGCGTCCGGCTGCAGGACAGGTGACCGGGCAGTCTCAGGCGCTGTGCCGACAGGACAGCAGCGGATGCCGCGAACTCAAGGCTCGCCGCAAGGATCCCCGGAGGTCAGGCGACCTGGGGCGGTGCACGCGCCTGGGCGGGAGCCCACGCGAAGAGGGTTCGCGGCGCGACGAGAAATCGTTCGGGCACGGCGAAACGCAATGGGACAAGCGCGAGCCCGGAGATGGCCGCCGGAGGAACTGCCAGATCGCCGGCATGCATGCCGCAGTACGCGCAGTGTTCGTGAGATGCCTTGATCGGGACGGACGGTCCGCCCGAGTCGTTGCGAGACTCGCCGGCACGCACCCACTTGGCACCGAAGCTGGTGCAGACCTCGAACCAGCCATCTGTCGATGTGGTCCTGAATGCCTGCGATCCCGACGGGAGCAGCACCCCGACCACGAACGCGATGACCGCCACCCACAGGATGATTGGCGCGGCTCGACGGCGGGCAGACATGCCCCGAGTTTAAGGTGGCGGTTTCCGTTCTAGCCACCGAGCGATCGGCACCATCGGACGCCGGCCCGGGTCGGCGCTGGCGTTTCGCCGCTGTGGCGGTGCTTCAGCCAGACCTAGAATCCGTGCGCGCCGAGAGCATTGGCGCGCCTCCAAACAACAGACGAAAGACCCATGGCAACTGCACCGAAGAAGACGACCAAGGCTCCCGCAAAGAAAGCCCCCGTGGCCAGGAAGGCGGGGCCTGCAACGAAGGCTGCGGCGCCCGCGAAGAAGGCCGCTGCTCCTGCGAAAAAGCTCGACACGAGCAAGCCCATCAAGTCGGCGTTCAACAAGACAACTCTGATCGCCCACCTGGCCGAATGGGCTTCGGTCGAAGCCAAGTTGGTCAAGGCTGTGCTCGCGTCGCTCGAGGCCACCATGCTCGCGTCGGTGCACAAGAAGGGCCTGGGCTCGTTCACGCTGCCTGGTCTGCTCAAGGTCAACGTCATCAACGTGCCTGCCAAGAAGAAGCGCACTGGCATCGACCCGTTCACCAAGGTCGAGCGCGTATTTGCTGCCAAGCCCGCATCGGTCAAGATCAAGACCCGTGCGCTGAAGAAGCTCAAGGACGCTGCAGCCTGATCGACCCGCTGCGACGTCAGGGGCGGCTTCGGTCGCCCTTTTTTGATGGCCTCTCGAATCCTCCGTTGTCACAACCCCCCTCTCCCGTTCGCAAGGCGAAGCAAAACATGAACGCAACCATTCGCTCTGGCCTTTCGTCCGCAGCCTGCCGGCTCACGCGTCCAGTTGCCTTGTTGCTCATCAGCTCGGCCATCCAGGGCTGTTCGTCGCAGCAGCTCTACGGGGTAGGACAAGGCTGGCAACGCCAGGAATGCAACAAGATCAATGACACCCAGCAACGTGATCGCTGCATGGCCGGCGCGAACACGTCTTACGACGATTACGCGCGACAAGCAGACGACGCCAAGAACGGCAGGTAGAGAGGTGGCAAAAAGTCATGCTCAGATGAAGCGCCGCATGGCCTTGCTCGTTGCCCTGGTTCCGGTCATCGCAGTGGCGCAGTCGCTTCCGATGCCGTCGGGCAGTCCTGTCGACAGCGTCGCGCTCTATGTGCTGCCGACGGACGGGATCTCGGAACAAGGCACCAGCGCCATTGCACGAGCCCTCACCAGGGACACGGGACTCTGGGTGAAGTCCACGGTGTGGGTTGCCCCTGGAAACATCGAACCACTGGCCGGCACGAATCAATACCCGGCTGAAGACTACCTGGCTCTCGGCGTCCCGTTTTCCAGGCAGCTCCTGGATGCCAACGCCAGAACCTACTTCATCGTCCTGACCGACAAGGACATCAACTCGCGCACCCAGAATTTTCGATTCCAGTTCTCGATGCACAGCCCGATGGCACGGACTTCGGTTTTGTCCATTGCACGCCTCGGCTACATGACAGACGGCACGCTCGCGCCATCGGACGTGGTCGCCTCGCGAGTGCAGAAGATGTTGATGCGAATCGTGGGAGAAATGCGCCAGGGCTGGAAGCGAAGTGCCGAGCCCACCGACCTCATGTTCGCGCCCGTCATGTCTGTCGAAGACATCGACCGGATGGATTTGACTCAGTCGGTTCAGCGGCGAAGGCAGACCCGTTGACGTTCGGTGCAAACGAAAATCAAAGTCCCGCGCGGAGCCGATCGGTGGCCATGCGGGGGATGAACTGGGCGGCGAAGCATTTGACCGACTGCGCGTCATCGGCAAACAAGTTCCTTGCGAGGATGCGGTAGGCCATCCGGGCCTTCCAGGAGGTCCTTGCGTTGAAGCAGACGACGTGTCGATTTCCAGTGGTTCGCAATCGCGATCTTTGGTTTCTGATGTTCGCGGCTCCCCGCCCAGTGCTTAGATCGGGTGGTCAACGCCGGGCACCACCTTTGCCATGACGGCCCTGAAGTCTGCGTCGTTGGTGATGAAGGTCCAGCGCGCCATCGAAGCCCGGTAGGCCGAGCGTTCGATGGTCCCGGCCTTGACGGCAACCGCAAGGCCGGCGTTCACCGACACCAGCTCGTCGTAGCGCTGGTATGCCTTGCCCTTCAGTCCGTGGACGGCGTGGTTGCTGTAGCCATAGGCGTTGATAAGCACCTTCCACTCTGCCGACCCGGCCTGGACCCGCTTTGGCGCCGGCCGTCAGATCGAGCTTTGTGACGTTGGCCACCAGTGCATCGTTGCTGAAAAAACGCGTCGTCGTGGCTGGGCGCGTCACTTGCGAGATCTCGTCGATCTTCACGTTGAACGCGCAGCGACCGTTGGCGGCGGCGATCGCGTCACTGCCTTTGGCGCCGATCTGCTGAATCACTCTGGGTGCCACGAGAGCCTGGCTGACGACGCTCGATCCGTCTGCTTTCAGCAGCAGGAACATCCCGACGACCGGCGCATTGGGGGTCACAGTCAGGTCCGCAGCAAGGGCAGCAGATGCATTCAGAAACGAAAGCGCGGCAAAGGAGAAGGTGCGCCATTTGATGGCGGCGGTTTCCGTGTCTGCGAGGTCGGTTCGACCCCTGGATTGATGGATCAACTGCACCCGGAAAACCGCTGAGACGAGTCGCGCGCAGGACTGTCACGTCCTGCGCGAAGCAACCCCGCTATCTTGCGCATCGCTGCGTGAAGACCGGAGGCTTTGCGTCCCCGCCTTTCGACGGGTTTGCCCAATGTGCGGGGCGATCGCAGGTGTGGCCCGCGATCAACTCGCAGTACCACTTCGCGTCCTGTTTGCCGTGCCGACGAGCGGTCGGATATCGAGTTCGAGCGGCGCCGCTGCATGTTCCGATGTTCAGCACGCAGCAACGTTGCTCAGGACATCAACTTCATGGTCTGTTCGCGACAGCCAACCAGCCTCCACAAGTTCCGGGGCGGGCCATTCGAAATAGGTTCGTTCGGACGACCGGCGAAACGATCGCCAGACGCGGCGAACCACATCCACCCCGCACAAGTTGATGCAGCATGGACGGAGCCAGGACTACCATGACCGCACTTCACCAACCAAAAACCAGATGCTGTCTTGCCGCCCACTGACCGCTCTCCTGCTGGCTTGTTCCAGCATGTTCCTGTGCGCCTGCCATGTACCGAACGCGTCGCCTCACAGCGTGCTGCAGGTATCGGCGGCAGGTGCGCTCACGTTGGACGGCAAGCCGTTGTCACACGAACAATTGAACAATGCGCTGTCGAATCGGCGAACTGCCGTGCCAGATCTCGTTGTCGAGGTTCGTGCCTCGCCTGAGGCCGACATGACGCAGGTGAAGGCCGTGGTCGCTGCGGTTGAGCTCGCCCATGCTCGCGTGACCTTCGCTGGAGAGTTCGGTCAGCAGTGACTTGGTGCACGCTGGCGATCGACGCACGAGTTCACGCGTTCGCCACCCCCTGCGGGGCAGCGGCTCATGCAGCCGTCAGGTCCGCAGTTGAAAAACACAGGAGCTTGAAGAGATGTCCGAAGGTGGAATTCACGTACACGGCCCGCACGATCATGTGCTCGAGCAAGCAGCCACGCACGGCGCAGGCGACTCGTTCTCCGGGCGCATCGCGGTACTGACGGCAATATTGGCAACGCTCGGAGCCATGATGTCGTACCAGGCCGGCGCAACCCAGGCCGAGGCCATGATGCGCAAGAACGAGTCTGCGATCAAAAAAACCGAGGCCGCCAACCAGTGGAGCTTCTACCAGGCCAAGGGCCAGAAGCAGAACCTCTCGGAGCTGGGAGCGCAGCTGACCACCAATGCGGACCAAGCTGCCAGGTTTTCCGATCAGAGCAAGCGCTATCAGCTCGAGAAAACCGAAATCAAGCTTCAGGCCGAAGCCTTCGAGGAGAAGTCCAAGGCGGACGACGAGGCCTCGGAACTGGCAATGCACCACCACCATCGGTGGGCGCAGGGCACGATGTTGATTCAGGTGGCGATCGCCTTGTCAGCGATCGCCCTGCTGACCCGAAAGACTTGGTTGCAGTGGGGCGTCTACGGCGTGGGTACCGTGGCGCTGGGCGTCGGCGCAGCAGCGTTGTTCGGGGTTTGAGCCATACCAATCGCGAGAATCAACAAGGACACCGGGGGCAGTCCGCCGGAGTACCGGTCAGGGCTCTTTGTCGTGCGGCGTCGCGAGCCCCCTTTCTGCCTGAGCCCCGAAAGCGCATGCATGTGCGCGATGCTGACAAATCGCCGCAAAGCCCAGGCCGGGTTCAGAAGAATCCCTTCGGTATCAGCCGTTGTTCGTAGGCGTTGCGCTCGAGCTCCTCGCGGAAGTCGGGATGCGAGATGGAAATCAGTGCCTTGGCCCGCTCCGCCACCGATTTGCCCTTCAGGTTCGTCATGCCGTACTCGGTGACGACGTACATCATGTCCGACCGCGGCGTCGTGACGATGTTGCCGTTGGTCAGGGACAACACGATGCGACTGCGCCGCGCGCCGCGCTTTTCGTAGGTCGAGGCGAGGCAGATGAAGGACTTGCCCCCCTTCGATGCGTAAGCCCCGCGCACGAACTGCGACTGCCCGCCCGTGCCGCTGATCTGGCGGTGTCCGTCGGATTCGGATGCCGCCTGCCCCTGCAGGTCGAGTTGCGTCGTGTTGTTGATCGCAACCACCCGGTCGTTGCGCATGATGTGGTGCGGCAGGTTGGTGTAATCGACTGGGTGGAAGTGGATGTCGGGATTACGCTCGATGCCGTCGTACAGGGCGCGCGAACCCAGCGCGAAGGTGCAGACGATCTTGCCGGGGTCCACCTGCTTGCGGGCGCCTGTGATGCGGCCGGCCCGGTAGAGCTCCATGATGCCGTCGGTCATCATCTCGGTGTGGATGCCGAGGTCCTGCACACCGCTGTGCCTCAGCAGGCTGCAAACCGCATTGGGCATGCCGCCAATACCGATCTGCAGGCAGTCTCCGTCGTCGATCTCTCCGGCGATCAGGCGGGCCACGGCTTGGTCCACGTCCGTGGGCGGGGGATTGGGCAGTTCGGTGGCAGGCGCATGGTCGCCTTCGATGATGTAGTCGACTTCGCTGACATGCACGCCGGTCTGCTCGCCCATCACATAGGGCAGGCCGTTCGACTCCTCGACGATCACCATGCGCGCCCGGTCGATCACGGCCTGGTGCCAGAACGTGGCCGCACTGAAGTTGAAGTACCCGTTGGCGTCCATCGGGCAGGTCTTCAGGATCACGATGTCCACCGGATCGATGAAGCGCCGGTAGTAGTCCGGAATTTCGCCGAGGTTGACCGGCAGGTAGTTGGCGATGCCTGCATCGTGCTTGCGGCGGTCGTAGCCGGAGAAATGCAGATTGATCCAGAAGAAGTGTTCGCCATGCGGGTCGGCCTCGAGCACCGCGCGGGGCCGCAGCGTCAGGCAGGCGCGGATCTTGACGCCGCGCAAGTCGTCCTTGCGCTGGGCAAGCGCGGCGTCGAAGGCGTCGGGCTGACACAGCGAACCGCCATAGTCGATCCACATGCCTGAGGTGACGAATCCCGCCGCCTCTTGCGCCGAAATCCTGCGTGCCTGCGCGGCCGCGATCCTTGGTGCCATGTGCGTTTCTGCTCCTGGTGGATAAAGTGACCGCTCGGCGAAAGTGAACTGCACGACCGATGTGGCGCAACAGTGCCCATCTTTGATATGGCCTGTCCCCCTCGTACTAAGTTCTGTCGGGAATTGGAGGGCGTTTAGGCGTTGTTACAGATTACGTTTCGCCCTTGGAATCTGTTCTGAGCAAGGGTGGTCGCAAACGAGTCATCCAGACAAGGCGGCGCTGCCATCGGGATCCAGTTTGTTCTTTCTGCCGATCGGGGGCCCCACCGGATTACGAATGCGTCGACAGACTGCGAATTCATGGCCGCTAGCTTCACGCTTTCGGACTGGTTTCCTGGAAACTTCGAGCAGGCCGAAGGGCTGGCATTGAAGTGCATCAAGTTTGCTTGACAGGTCGACATCTATGCAACGTTTGCTGTCATTCGCTGTGACCTGGCGTGAGATCGGACTCGGCCTGAAGAGGCCTGTCAGGTTCAATCGCTGATTGACCCCTTCAGACTGTCAGCGGCCGTTAGTGGCGGGCCGCCTGTTTTTCAGCTTCTCCACGATGCCCTCGCGTCGTCGGCGGCGGCGAGTCAATCACCAGGCAACTGCAGGGCGGTCGGCACTCTGACGCCGCAACGCAGGCTGCTGGTGCCGGCGGCCGGTAACCCGGTAGCCCACCCGATGTCGGGGGGGGGTGCTTGACGAGGCGCAGCAGCGGCGTGCTCAATCTCATTCCTCGACCACAGAAAGGGATCGCCATGATCCGGAAACTTGCGTTTGTGGCTATGCCCGCTGTGCTGGCTGCGGCGGCGATGCTCCCGCAGGTCGCCCAGGCCAGCTGGCTGAACCTGGCAGATGGCCAGTACGCCGTCGACCTTACCTGCACCTTCTCGACCACGATCCCCTGCCCCGGGGTAACCCACGGAACGCTGACTGTGCAGGGGGCCGACATCACCGACTTCGACTTCACTGTCAACGGCCAACACTTTGATGGCGACCCCGGAGAATTCACGTTCGCGGACGTGAACGCCTCCATCGACGGCAGCCAGGAAACACTCGCGCCGTTCAGCTTTCTCTCGCTGCGCTACATCACTGCCGGCAGCGTCGGTACCTTTGGTACCGGCGACCGCTGGTGGGTGTACTGCGACAACAACAGCCCCAACACCTGCACGCCGGACACGCAGGGTCTGTGGAGCGCCACGCTGATCAACGCCGTGCCGGAGCCTGCACCGTTGGCGCTACTGGCGGCGGCAGCTGCCGCCGGCGCCCTGCTGCGGCAGCGGCGACGTCCAGCGCGCCGGTAGCGCCGGCGCATCGCGCGCGCGGAGTCCGTGCGCGCGATTGCCCGCACCTCTTCCTGCATCCTCTCGCGGGCCGGCACCTTCTCGGTGCCTTGCTGGCGCAACGTGCGCATCGGGTGCGCCATGCGCCACCTTCTTCAGCAGATCGGCGCGCGCTGAGGTCTGAATGAGGTGCTTGAGTTCGCACGAGATCTCAAATCTGGCCAGCAGCGCGGCAATGCGTTCCGTACGTCCAAGGCCATGCATGCTCTCGCGACGTGTGCACGTTTGACGGGGCCGGGATTGTGCTGATGCGCCGCCAGGTGAGATCCAACGAAGTTCGGTCGCTTCGCTCGCCAGGGCTCGCGGCCGAACAAGTCGCTGCGCGTGTTGATGCAGTGACTGCCCGCAGCAGTTCCCGCGGCCGCATTGCGTCGGCCCCGTCCGGCCAACGACCGTCGCTGACGGGTCGGCAGCTTGAGTTCGACACACTGAACAGCAGTCACTGGCCGGCTCCCGGCGGTGCCGGCCCAACGTCCACGGCGGCTACGTCAGCAGCACCTTGGATTCCGGTCGCTGGCGCCGCCGCAGGTCGGGCGCATCAATGACTGCAAAGAAACCGAGACCGTGAGCTCGGCGCCCGCCGGCGACCGACAGCAACCGCTGCTTTACGGTCTCTCGAGACGGCTCGAAGATTGATAGTAAAGAGTCGAAAGCGAGTCTCCGTGCAGCAAGTCGAGGGAGTCTCCCGACAAATGACTTGATGCGTGTCGCCTGCAGAGCGTTACTGGTGCACTGCTGCGAAGGTCGCGGTGGACCCCAGGAGATGCTCGATGAAGGCGAATGCAACAAGCTTGAAGGCGACCGCGATCAAGGTCGCGGCCACGAAGAAGGTCGCAGTGCCGGTAATTCCGGTGGTGATCGCGAAGCCCGCACGGCGCGGTCG
>JBJXEJ010000140.1:0-41753 GCA_046154125.1 Rhizobacter sp.
CCGTTCGTCTGGAACACATGCCAGCGGTGCGCGGTGATCTCGCACCGCGTCTCGACACCGGCAGCCATGAGCGCCGTTTCGAGCTGCAGCGCCTGGTCGTGCAGCAATTCGTCGGTGCCCGCCTGGATCAGCGTCGGCGGCAGACCACGCAGGTCGGCAAACAGCGGCGACACGAGCGGTGCATCGGCGGAGGTGCCGCCCAGGTAGTGCGCTGCACAGGCGGCGGCCCAGGCCACGCTGAGCATCGCCTCGCCGGGCGGCTCGGTCGCCGGCGCATCGCGCAGGGACACATCGACCCAGGGCGAGAGCAGCACCAGTGCCGCAGGCAGCGTCGAGCCGGCGTCGCGCAACGCCAGCGCGGTGGCGAGCGCCAGGCCGCCACCGGCCGAATCCCCGGCGAGCACAACCGGGCGGCCCTCGGAGCTCAACGCCCGAAACGCGGCGACCGCGTCGTCGAGCCCTGCCGGAAAGCAGTGCTCTGGCGCCAGCCGGTAGTCGAGAGCGAACACCGGCAGCCCGGTCACCAGCGCGAGTCGTGCCGTCAGCGACCGGTGCGTGACGGGCGAGCCAACACAGTACGCGCCGCCGTGCAGATAGAGCACGACGCCGGCCGGTGCGGCCGGTGCCTGCGACGAGCGCAGCCATTCGCCGGGCACGCCGCCGATGTGGCCCGCCTCGATCGACACCCCCTTCGGTACCAGGCCGCTGCGTGACAGCCCGAGCAGCCAGCGGCGCTGGAAATCTATCGTCCAGCGCGGCGCGAACACCGGCTTCAGCAGCAGCTGCAGTGCCGCGCGTAGCAGCGCCGCCTTGACTCTTTCGACGATCCCGAGGGGCTGGTAGACGATCATCTCGGGCGCACCGTGAAAAGGCCGGATCGTAGCGGGCTGTTTTTCTTTGGCATTTCCGCACGCGACTTTCGACTGCATCGCAAATTGATACATCGTGATACATGATTTGACCGGTTCGCCGGTACGCTCGTTTCGGCTCGACTATTCCAGGGCGATCGCGCCGCATCTGTGCGGGCGGATCCGGTGTGGTGTCAGTGACGGATGGGGGTCCGTGCGACGATGAACGACTATCTCTTGTGGGGCGCCGGCGCCGTGCTGGTGCTGCTGATCGCGCTGCTGGTGCGGCGGCGCAGCGCGCCGGTGCCGCGACGCGGTCAGTCCGGGAATCGCCAGCGACCTGCCAGCGAAACGACGCGTGCGGCCGATGCGGTGCTGTCGCGGTCCCGCGGAGCATCCCAGTTCGACACGGCCAACGCCGTCCACGAGATGGAGCTGGCACCCGTTGCCGGCATCGACGTGTCGGTGGCGCGCGAGTCCGCCCGTGAAGCCACGGAAGCTGCCGAACTGGCGGCGCGTGCCGATGCAGACCGTGAAGCCGCCGAATGGGAGGCCCGCCTTGTCGCGCAATTGCTGGCCGATCAGGAGAGCGAGCGAGCGGCCAGCGATGCCGAGCGCGTGGCTGCCGAAGCGGCCGCGAATGCACCGCCTCCGCCTGACGAGCAGGCCATTCGCGAGCAAGCCGACCGTGAAGCCGCCGAATGGGAGGCGAAGCTGGTCGCACAGCGGCTCGCCGACGAAGAAGCCCGACGTGTCGAAGCCGAGCGGTTGGCCGCCGAGGCCGCCGCTGCCGCGCAGTTGCAGCGTGACATCGCAGCCCATGCCGCGCTGGAGCAGGCCGCCCAGGAACGCTTCGACCGGGCCGTCGACGAACAATTGGCGCGGCTCGAAGCCCAGCGCGCGGCCGAGGCAGCCCAAGCCGAAGCCACGTCGGCCCGCATCGCCGCGGATGCTTTGGCAGCTGCGTCGACGGCAGCTGCAGCTTCGGTCATGTCGGCCGAGCCGACCTCGGCGGTCGCATCCGGCCCGCGCACGCCCGAGCAGTGCCTGGTGATGATCGCGGACGATTCCAAGGTGGTGCGCGTCAAGACGAGTCGCCTGCTGGCGAAGCACCTGTACCGCGTGTCGCTGGCCGAAGACGGACTCGACGCGGCGCGCCAGATCGAGATCGACCTGCCCGATGTGCTGATCACCGACGTCGAGATGCCAGGCATGGATGGCTTCGAGCTGACGCGGCAGGTGCGAAGCAATCCGCGCACTGCGCACATCCCGATCGTGATGATCACCGCCGACGACGAGAAGCACCGCGCCGATGCGGCCGAAGCCGGTGTCAGCGTGCTGCTCAGCAAGCCGTATCCCGAAGACCAGTTGCTCTCGTACCTGCAGTCCACGCTGAGCTGCGCCGCGGCGCACTGACATCCCGGGCGCCGTCACCCGCGCGGCGCCTCGGCATCCGATCACGGTCGCGGGAAACCGGACGGAGGTCCCATGGACGACAAGCTCATCGTCAGCAACCGCCGCGCGCTGAAGGCCAAGTACGGCGCCAGCGGCTTCTTGAAGGTGCAGACCGCAATTCGCGCGCTCATCGCGGCCGACAAGCAGCGCGGCATCCGCAGCCGCGTGGTGTTCATCGACGATGCAACGGCGATGAAGAAGATGAAGGCCCAGCCGGTCACCGTCGCGTCGAGCCCGAGGCAGTCGAAATCCGCGATCGACGCGGTGTTTCGTGCCACCGACCCCGAGTACCTGATGATCCTCGGCGCGCCCGATGTGGTGCCGAAACAGGACCTGACCAACCCGCTTTTTTCTCCGCCCGACGAGCCCGATGCCACCGCCTGGGGCGATCTGCCCTACGCCTGCGACGCCGGGTATTCGCGCGATGTGGCGGCCTTCAAGGGGCCGACGCGCGTCGTGGGTCGCCTGCCCGACCTGGCCGGCGCCACCGAGCCGTCCTACCTGCTGGTCGTACTTGACGCCGCGTCCCGTTACCAGCCGCGCGACGTGGCCGACTACGCCGCGTACTTCGGGCTGTCGACTCGCACGTGGCGCGAGTCGACCGCGCTCAGCCTGTTCAACATCTTCGGCAATTCGAAGGCCCTGACGCTGTCGCCGCCGGCGAATGCCAAACACGCGGACGCGCGCCTGGCGCCGCTGATGCATTTCATCAACTGCCACGGCGGGCAGGCCGACCCGCAGTTCTATGGTGAGGATGCGAAGCACCACTTCCCGGTGTCGCTGTCCAGCACGGCGATCGCCGGCAAGGTCCGCCCGGGCACCGTCGTGGCGGCCGAATGCTGCTATGGCGGCGAAATGTACGACTCGGTGACGCTGGGACTGCCGATGCCGATCGGTCAGCAATACCTGGCGCAGGGCGCCTGTGGTTTCATCGGCAGTTCGAC
This sequence comes from Rhizobacter sp., assembly GCA_046154125.1. Lineage (GTDB taxonomy): Bacteria > Pseudomonadota > Gammaproteobacteria > Burkholderiales > Burkholderiaceae_C > PBB1. The sequence continues at coordinate 3,248 of JBJXEJ010000140.1, forward strand.
GATCGCCTACGGCCCTGCCGACAGCAATGGCGCCGCCGACCTGCTGACGCAGTACTTTCTGCTCGCCGTGCTGGAGGGCGCTTCGACCGGTCGCGCGATGCTGATGGCGCGGCAGCGCTTCGTGCAGCAGACCGCCGAACTCGATCCGACCGACCTGAAGACGCTGGCGCAGTTCAGCCTGCTCGGTGATCCGGCCGTGCATCCGGCCAGCGTGCCGAACGCGACCTCGGTGCCCCGCGGTGTCGCGTCGTCCGACGCGCTGCGCATGCAGCGCCGGGAGCGCAGGGCCAAGCTGCGCGAGGTGGGCGATTTTCTCGAGGCGACCAAGCCCGCCACGTCGCTGCCGCAGGTCGACGCGCATTGCTCTGCGCAGGTGCGGCAGGCGCTCGCCCGCATCGCGCAGAGCGCCGGCCTCGCTGCGGATCAGGCATTCATCTCCTATGCGGTCCAGGCCGTCACCGGTACAGGGGCTCTGCCAGCCGCGGGGGCTCGTACGCTGCGCGGCAAGGCGCCGGCAGCGGCCAGTCCGACGCGTTATCACGTCGCGATTGCCACGCCGTCCGGCCACACCCGCAGCGCGGGCAAACCGTTCTCCGCAGTGGCTGCCGTCGCCCGCGAAGTCGCTGGGCGCATCGTCGCTTACCGTGTGTACGTGCAGCGGTGACGGGCTCCGGCCGAATGTCCACCTCCGACGATCCGGCGCCGCAGCGCATCGACGCGCTGACGGGAACCGTCTCTGCGGGACCGATCGGTGCCGGCAGCAAGAGCGATCGCGCAGCGGTGTGGATCAAGACCGTTCAGGGCCGGTATCTGCTGCGCTGGAAGACCGGCCCGAGCCACGGCGACGCGACGCTGGATCGCTATGTCGGCCAGCGCGTGGTGTGCAGCGGATTCATCGTGGGAAGCTCGCTGCTGGCCGAACGCATCGAGGTCTTCAGCCCGAACAGCTGAGCCGTCTGCTCACGACCAGAACGTCAACACCTCGTCGGCCGGCGGCTTGGCGTGTTTCGCACGGCGATCGAGCGCCGGGGTCCCTGCCGCTATCCAGCCGACCAGCGTTTCGCCAGGGCCGCAGAACTCCGATACCAGCAGCGGTGACCGCGCCTTTGCTCCGCTGAGCACCTTGGCGCCGTACCCCAGCGCCTGCGCCGCCAGCAGAAAGTGTGCGATCGCTCCGCCGACGCAGGCCCACTGCTCGTGGGCCGGCACCTGCGGGTGACCGAGGTCGATGCGCGCGATGACGGCCACGGTCACCGGAGCCGTCAGTGCGCGGTCGCGGTCGAGCGCAGCGCCCTCGGCGTCCTTGCCGGCGGAAATGGCAGCCTGTTCGAAAAGCGCCGCCATGCGCGCCCGGGCCTCGCCGCGCACCGCGCGAAAGCGGAACGGCACCAGCGCGGCATGGTCCGGCGCGCGCAGCGCGGCCTGGGCCAGCACGCGCAATTCGTCGTCGCTCGGTCCGGGTTCGATCAGGTAGCGCTGTCCGATCGAATGGCGATCCAGCAAGGCCTGCAGCAACGCAGAAGGGGTGTCGTGTGAGGTCATGGTCAGCGATTCAGCCAGCGTCTCGCAGCGTACGACAAGGCATCGACCAGCGCCACCAGGCCCATCATCGCGATGAGCACGGTGCAGCTCTCGCGCATCTGGAACAACCCGAGGTGGTAGTACAGCATCTGTCCCAGCCCGCCGGCGCCGACCACGCCCAGCACCGCGGCCGCGCGAATGTTGTTCTCCCAGCGGTAAAGCGTGTACGAGATGACCTGCGGCCAGATCTGCGGCAGCGTCGCGTACAGGAACACGCGCAGCCGGCCAATGCCTCGCACGCGCAGCGCAAAGGCGGGTTCAGGTGGCGCGTTCTCGATGCTTTCGGCGAACAGGCGGCCGAGCACGCCGCTCGTGTGCAGCCCCAGCGCCAGCGTGCCCGAAAACGGCCCGAGCCCGGCGGCGATCAGAAGCAGCGCCGCCCACACGAGCTCAGGTACCGAGCGCAGCACGTTGAGTGCGATGCGGGTCGCAGCGCGCAGAAGTGGCGTGCCGATCGAGCGGTTGCCATCGTCGCTGCGCGCGCTCGCCCCCAGCGCCAGCGTCACGCCTCCGAGTGCCGCGAGCAGCGTGCCGAGCAGCGACATCGCCAGCGTTTCCAGCGTGCCGTCCAGCGTGCGCCGCAGGAAGGCGGTCGACGTCTCGGGCGGGAAGAAGCTGGTCGCGAACCGGCCCAGCGATCTCAGTGCGCCGGGCGACAGGAAATCGGCCCAGCGCAGATCGAGTGTCGCGAAGCTGGACAGAACCAGCGCCGCGACGCCGAGGCCGATCCAGCGCATCGCGTGGCGCGGCGGTGGCGCAGTCCGCATCGGTTCACTCATGTCGTTGCCGCTCATGCCATCGCCCGGCGCAACTGCGCGCTGACGCGGTCCGACAGCGCCACCAGCGCGATGAAGACCAGCAGGATGCTGCTGACCTCGCCACCCGAGAACATCTTGGCCGCGCTGTCGAGCAGCTGCCCGAGCCCGCCGGCACCGACGAAGCCGAGCACGACCGAGGCGCGGATCGCGCATTCCCATCGGTACACGGTGTAGCTGACCAGCTCGGACGCGCACTGCGGCAGCGTGCCGAACAGCAGCGCCTGCAACCGGCCCGATCCGTTGCGCAGCAGCGCCTGCGTCGCGGCCGGATCTCCGCTCTCGAGGATCTCGGCGTAGACCTTGCCGAGCATGCCGCCGTATGCGATGCCGATCGCCAAGACACCCGCGGTCGGACCCAGCCCGACCACGCGAACAAACAGCAGCGCCCACACCAGCTCGGGCACCGAGCGCAGCACCACCATCGTCCAGCGAAGCACCGTTCGCACGGCAAACGGCAGCAGGCTCATCGGCTGAGCCAGTGCGCTGACCGACAGCCGGGCAGTCGAGCCGAGTGCAAGCGGCACCGCAATCAGCCATGCCAGCGCCATGCCGGCGGTGGCGATCGCGACGGTGCGCCAAGTCTCGCGAGCCAGCAGCAGCAGGAACTCGGCGTCCTTGCGCGGCGGCACGAAACTCGCCAGGAAGTGCAGCGTCGAGCGCAGGCTGCGTTCGTCGGCCAGCACCCAGGGCTTGAACTCCGTCAGCACCGCCAGCGGCCACAGCAGCACGGCGAGCAGCAGCACGGTCGCCCAGCGCAGCGGCAGGGCTGGGTCGTTGCGCGCGAGCGACGCAGCCGGCGGCATCGTCGAGGCCATCGTCATGTGGGCGGTCGCGTTCAGCGGCAGATGATCTGCACGGGTTTCGCAGCGCGCATTGCGGTGTGTCCAGCGGATTCGACCGCCGGCGGTGCGGTATCGACCCCGAGGCCACGCGTTCCGTACAGCGCAGCAACCTGCGCATCGGTGAACGACGCAGCGGGCCCGTCGTAGACGATCAGGCCGTCACGCAGGGCCACGATGCGCGGAAAGCTCCGCCTTGCCACCTCGACCTGGTGCAGCGTGCAGATCAACGTGCGGTTGGCGCTTCGTGCCGTCTCGGTCAGGCGATCGATCACCTGCTCGGCACGCGCTGGATCGAGCGCCGACAACGGCTCGTCGATCAGCCACAGCTCGGCATCGGCCACCAGCGCACGCGCCAGCCCGACGCGTTGCCGCTCGCCGCCCGACAGTCGATCGACGCGATCCCACAGCTTGTCGCCCAGATCGAGCGCCGCCAGCGCGGCGTGGGCGAGCGCGGCTTCGCGCGGATGCCAGAGCGTGCGCAGGCTCGCCCACAGCGACTGCGTCGGCAAGCGACCTGCCAGTACCGCGGTGACCACCCGTTGACGCGGCGGCAACGGGGGCACCTGGGGCGCCAGGAAGAGCCGACCCCGCAGCCGCTGCCTTTGGCCCGCAGACATCCCCCACGGGTCCGTACCGAACAGGCTCAGCGTGCCCGACAGTGGCGGCACGGCGCAGGCCAGCACCTGCAGCAGGCTGGTCTTGCCAGCGCCCGAAGAGCCGATCAGCGCGACCTGTTCGCCACGTCGAACGTCCAGCGTCAGGCCGCGCAGCACCTCGGCAGTCGCACGTGGTGCCGCCGCCGCTCGCAGGTCACGCAACGAAACCACCGCATCGGTGGCCGTGCCGGAAGTCACTTCAGCAGACCGGCGTTCTCGGCGGCCGCACGGATGCCGGCGTAGTTCTCGGCCTTGGTCGTCACGAAGCGCGTCGCGCGCTGCAGGCCGAGGACTTCCTTGCCCTGCGGCGTGCTTGCATCGAGCGACAGGAACGCCTGCTGCAGCTTGTTGCGCAGATCGGCAGGCATGTCGGCATGCACCGTCCAGTTGTAGTCGTAGTAAGCAGGCGTCGTGTAGAACACCCTGACCACCGCCGGGTCGACCTTCTTGTCGGCGACGAACTTGTCCCACACCGAGATGTTCAGCGCGCCGGCATCGACCTTGCCGCTGGCCACCGCGGCGATCGTCGCGTCGTGCGCGCCGGAGAAGCTGATGCGCTTCAGGTCGAGGTCGGGATTGACCTTGGCCGCGAGCAGGAAGCTGCGTGGCATCAGGTGCCCCGAGGTGCTGGAGGCCGAGCCGAAGCTCAGCGTCTTGCCCTTCAGATCCTCGAGCCTGTTGATGCCGCTTTTCGCGTCGGTGATGAAGACCGAGCGGAATTTCTCGTCCTCCTCGCGCTGCACCAGCGGGATCACCTTGCCGTCCGACCGCACGCTGGCCTGCACGAAGGTAAAGCCGCCGAACCAGGCCAGGTCGACCTTCTTGTTGACCAGCGCCTCGACCGCGGCGGCGTAGTCGGTCACCGGGGTCCACTCGACCTTCATGCCCAGCTTGCCCTCCAGGTACTGGCCGAGCGGTGCGAACTTGCGGGCCAGTTCGGTGGGTGCCTCGTCGGGGATCGCGGTGACCCGCAGCACCTGCTGTGCCTGCGCGGTGAAGGTCAACGTGGCCGCTGCTGCGGCCAGACCGAACGATCGCGCCCAGCGGGCCGCACGGTGGAACGGGTGATGCATGGAAATCTCCTGGAAAAGGGCGCGGGTGCGCCCGTGGAACCGGCCCAATCTGGCCGGAAGTCAGAAAACGAGTGTGCGCCAGTCCGGGTCGCACAGCCGGCCCATGAACAGGGCCGGGCCGCCGCGGCGGGTGCATTCGGGGATCAGGCTGCGGGGGTTCATGCCATGTGCGTGCAATGCGTCGGTGCATGCCACCAGCACGGCCCCGTGGTCGACCGCCTCGCGCATCGACTCGAGCACCGTCTTCGGATCGAACGGGCTGGGTTGCAGGACTTCCGCCACGCCCGGCTGCAGCAGCAGGACACTGCGTGCGGTGAAATGGATCTCGACAGGGATGCCGATCGCAGCGGCCGCGGCAGCCTGTGCAAACGGGGCCGCGAGGCGATGCGGCTCGGTCGGGTCGCAGGCCCACAGCAGCAGCGCGATGCCCGCCGGAACCCTGCCGCTCGGGGCGGGATCGAGAGGGGGGTCTTCAAGAATGGAACGCATGGTTGATTATTCAACCACGCGGGTTGGCGCATTGCTCGACCATCACACCCTGGAACGCTCGGGCGATCTACGCACGTCTGCACGCCAGGGCGGCGCCGTTCCCCTTGATAAACTGGTTTCGTGCTGGCCCATCCGACTTCCGTGCTTCGTCGCCACTGCTGGATCGCGCTGATCGCGATGCTGGCCCTGGCTTTGCTGCCCACGGTCTCGCACGCGCTGGCCTCGTGGCGCGGGCAGAGTCCGCTGACGGAAGTCTGCACGCCGCAAGGTTCACGACAGGTCACGCCGGACGCCGACCCCAGCGGTCAGGGTGCGCCTGCATCCGTTGGTTTGCATCTCGAGCATTGCCCGTTCTGCGTGACGCATTTAGGGGCGCTGGGAATGCCGCATGCTTCGGCATCGACCGCGCTGCGGTCCATGACATGGGTCGAGAAGCCGCAACGCTTTCTTCACGCGCCATGCACGCAGTTCGCCTGGTGCAGCGCGCAGCCTCGCGCGCCACCGATCTCGTCCTGATGCCCTAGTCAGCTCGGTCTGCCTTGCGGCCTGTGGCGGCGTGGCGGGAGCCGATCTCCTGTGGCGAACGGTGCCGAGTTGCGGACGCGGCACGGGATCGCATCGAGAACCCGGAACCGGGACCCGATGCAGGGCCCTCCCGCCGACTCCAGCCCGCCGACGTGCGCCCAGGCCATGACCTTCGAGGCTCGCCGAGCCCGATCGAGGCCGCTTCAGTCAGTCGGCTCGCCTCGATTTCCTTCGTCTGCCATCCATCGATTGACGGCGATCTCCCGTTTCACTTTTCAATGAAAGACTTCACATGAAGCCGATTCAATCCACCCTTCACCCCGCCGTGCTCGCGATGCTTTGTGTTGGTCTCGCCAGCTCGGTGGGTCTGGCACATGCCTCCTGTGGCGCCAGCTTCTGTACCCTGATGACCGATCGTTATGCCCAGGGCGTCATCGACACCCACCTGGGCTGGAGCGGCGACGTCCGTCTCGAGGCGGTGACACAGAACAAGCTGCGCACAGGCACCTCGAACATCAAGCCGAGCGAGGTCACCGACGAGGAGGCGATCGAGCGCCGCACACGGAACCTGAACCTGCTGGCAACCGTCGGCTATGGGTTCGACCGTGACTGGTCGGTGTCGGTGCGAATCCCCGTGCTCAAGCGCGACCACGTCCACAACGTGATCGATGAGGAAACCGGTGTCGCCGGTGAGCGCGAACGCTGGCGCTATACCCGCCTCGGCGATGTGCAGGTGCAGGCCCGTCGCCAGTTCAGTGCGGAAGGAAGCGCGACCTCCTTCGCGCTGTTCGGCGGCGTGAAGTTGCCCACGGGCACGACCCGGGTCACCAACGGCGAAGGCAGTCGGGCAGAGCGCTCCCTGCAGCCGGGCACCGGAACCACCGACGTCGTCCTGGGCCTGGCTGGCCGCCACGTGGTCAATGCCACCAACGCCTTGATCGGCCAGGCCAGCGTCACCCAGGCCGTGAACTCGGACGAGCACTTCAAGCCCGGTCGACGCAGCGAGTTGTCGGTCGGCTGGTCGCACGCGTATTCGCATGGACTCGGGGCGGTTCTGCAGCTCAATCTGCGCCATCGCGACCGCGACCGGGGCGCACAGGCCGAGCCCGACAACTCGGGGTCCACGTTGCTCGACCTGAGCCCCGGCATCACCGTGGGCATCGGCCCCGCCTCGACGCTGTATGCGTACGTGCAGGTGCCCGTCTACCAGAACGTGAATGGCATCCAGCTGGTCCCCCGCGCTTCGTTCGTGCTGGGCTGGACCGCCGACTTCTGACGAGCGGCCGGCCAGAAGCCCCTGCGCTGTCGGGGGTGCGATACGCTTGGTGATGAGCGCCCCCCAGTCACCGAACGTTCCCGTTGATCCCGTCCCGGCCGCTGTTCAGTCGCCCGAAGTCGGCGGTGAGCCGGCCAGCACGGACTCCGAGCGCGTGGTGCTGCACATGCCGGGCGACGGACGCAGTCTGTCGCTGGCGGTCCTGGCGGCACTCGGGGTTCTCTACACGATGCGCTGGGCCAGCGCGGTGCTGATTCCGCTGATGCTCGGCGTGATGCTCAGCTATGCGCTCAGCCCGATCGTCGGTCGACTCCACCGCTGGCGGGTGCCGCGCGCGGCCGGCGCAGCGGTGCTGCTTCTGTTCATCGTCGGCAGTCTGGGCTGGACCGCCTACACGTTGAGTGACGACGCCACGGATCTGCTCGAATCGCTGCCCGAAGCGGTTCAGAAGATCCGTCAGACCGTGCGGTCGCATCGCAACCCGTCCGAGTCCACGATCGACAAGGTGCAGAAGGCCGCCACCCAGCTGGAGCAGGTCGCCGCGGAAGGCGGGCCGGTCCCGGCGACGACCGCGCGTGGAGTCACGCGGGTTCGCATCGAGCGACCGCAGTTCGACATCAAGGACTACGTCTGGACGGGTACGCTGGGCCTGGCGGCGTCGATCGGTCAGGCGTCCGTGGTGCTGTTCATCGCCTTCTTTCTGATGGCGTCGGGCGACACCTTCCGGCGCAAGCTCGTGAAGATCGTCGGTCCGACGTTCGCGCGTCGCAAGATCACCGTGCAGGCGCTCGACGAGATCACCTCGCAGATCCAGCGCTATCTGCTGGTCCAGCTTTTCATGAGCGTGTGCGTGGGCGCGGTGACCTGGATCGCCTTCTTGCTGATGGGCGTGCAGCATGCCGCGGTGTGGGGCGCTGCGGCCTGCGTGCTCAATTTCGTTCCGTACATAGGTTCGATCGCGTTCACGGTGGCGTCGGCGCTGGTCGGCTTCGTGCAATTTTCCAGCGTCGACATGGCGATGTTGATCGCGGGCGTTTCGCTGCTCATCCACACATTGTCCGGGCACCTGATCACCCCCTGGTTGACCAGTCGCACCAGTCAGATGAATGCGGTGGCGGTGTTCGTCGGCGTGCTCGCCTTCGGGTGGTTGTGGGGCCTGTGGGGCCTGCTGCTCGGGGTGCCGGTGCTGATGATGGTCAAGGCGGTCTGCGACCGCGTCGAAGACCTGAAGCCGATCGGCGAGTTGCTGGGCGCCTGAGTCCGGTATCGGACCCGGTCCGGTCAGACGGAAGTGCGGGCGTGTTCGTCGTCCGGCGTGCAGCAACTGTCGTCCCGGTCGTCGCGCCGGGCATCGACGCAGCTTCGACCGATCGTATGGTCGGTGCGCATGCCGTACCGACGCTGATCGGGCCGAGCAGGCCACAGCCGGCCCGAACCTCCCGTGGAGTGTCGCGGCCTGATGAAACGGCCGGCGAGGTCCGATGCGTCCAGTGGGTCGTTGCGGTTGAGTTGCTGGTTCATGCACTCCTCAACGGCGTCGTCAGGGCATTGGTCGACAGCTCAGCCGCGGTGTTTGTATCAATTTGTTACTGACGGGCAGCCGACCGCGCCTGTCGGCTGCGGCCGACCCGTGCCTGCGCCGATCTGCGGCTCGTTCGCGATTCAAGTTGGTCGAGAAAAACACCGATAGAACCGGAAGCGCCCAGCGGCGGACGGCCGCTGTCGACGCAGTGCAATGACTCAAGAACCAGATTCATCGAAGGAACTTCTCGCCCATGACCACCGTCGCTCAGCCGATCCCCCTCCGTTCCTCGCAGACGACGCACGCTGCCGCCCGCAACGCCGGCTTCTTTGCTCACCACGGCGTCTGGGCGCCGGGCGTGCGGCTGTTCCGCATGCTGCGGTTCACGTCGAAGGCGATGATCATTTCGCTGGCGTTCCTGCTGCCGCTGCTGGGGCTGCTTGGCTGGCAACTGAAGACCCAATCCGACCAGGCCATGCAGACACGCATGGATGCGACCCGGCAGCACGTCGAGATCGCGCACGGCCTGCTCGTCTGGGCGCAAGCTCAGGAAGCCGCCGGCACGCTCTCCCGCGAACAGGCGCAGCGCCTGGCGACGAACGCGGTGTCCAGGCTGCGCTACGACGGCAAGGAGTATTTCTGGATCAACGACATGCAGCCGCGCATGGTCATGCACCCGATCAAGACCGAGCTCGATGGCAAGGACCTGAGCGGTATCAAGGACCCGAACGGGTTCCACCTGTTCAATGAGTTCGTCGCGCAGGTGCGCAGGGACGGCAAGGGGTTCGTCGCCTATCAGTGGCCGAAGCCGGGCAGCGACAAGCCGGTCGACAAGATTTCCTATGTTCAGGGATTCGAGCCCTGGGGATGGGTCATCGGGTCCGGCGTCTACACCGGTGACATCCGCGAATCCATGCAGCGCGAGCTGGCATGGGTCGGCGGTGTGGTCCTGGTCGCGCTGCTGTTCGCCGGCTACCTGTTCCTGAGCTTCTATCGCGTGATGGATGGCGGCCTGAAGGAAACCCGCCGCCACCTGCGTGCGATGACCGAGGGCGACCTGACGACGTCACCGTCACCCTGGGGCAACGACGAGGCAGCGCAGCTGATGCTCGAGTTGCGCAACATGCAGGATTCGCTGCGTCGCATGGTGGTCCGTGTCCGCGCGTCGAGCGACGACATCGTCAGCTCGAGCAACAACATCGCCAACGGTGCGATGGAATTGTCGGGACGCACCGAGCAGACCGCGGCCAACCTCGAGGAGTCTGCGGCGTCGATGGAGCAGATCTCGTCGACCGTCAAGAGCACGACCGATCACACCGACGAAGCCTCGCGTCTCGCCAGCCACAACGCCGAGGTGGCCGCCCAGGGCGGCGCGGTGATGCGCGACGTCGTCGACACGATGGATGGCATTCGCGCGTCGTCTGCCCGCATTGCGGAAATCATCGGGACCATCGACGGCATCGCGTTCCAGACCAACATCCTCGCGCTCAACGCCGCGGTCGAAGCCGCACGTGCCGGCGAGCAGGGCCGCGGTTTCGCGGTGGTGGCGACCGAGGTCCGTTCGCTCGCCCAGCGCAGTGCCGAAGCGGCGAAGGAGATCAAGACGCTCATCGGCAGCAGCGTGGAGCAGGTCGAGGCCGGTACCAGCATCGTTCGGCGCGCCGGTGTGACGATCGACGAGATCGTGACGTCGTCGGGTCGGGTCAATCACCTGTTGGGCGAGGTGGCCACCGCGGCACGTGAGCAGAACCAGGGTATCAGCCAGATCGGCCAGGCCGTGCAGGAACTCGACCGCATGACGCAGCAGAACGCTTCGCTGGTCGAGCAGACCGCTGGCGCGGCCTCGGCAATGCGGGATCAGGCCCGAACCCTGGCCGACGAGGTGGCGCGCTTCAAGATGCCCTGACGGCAGATCGACTGCGGGGCGCCGACTTCCTAGGAGGCTTCAGCACCCAGCGCGCGCAACTTGGACAGCCAGCGGGCGACACCCGCCGGCCCGAGGCCCTCGACCGATCCGACCAGCGTCTCGTGGATCGGCGCGATGCCGACGAATCCGAGGATGTTGCGCTCCAGCGATTTCACGCTGTGGGCGCGGAAGTAATAGCGATATGCCATCGCCGGCATGCCCATCGTGACGACGACGCGAGCCGATCGTCCGCCGAGGGCCTTCTGGCCCAGCGGTCCGCCCTGGCTCCTGTCGAAGGCGAAACCGGGTCGCGCGACCTGCTCGAAGTAACCCTTCAGCAGAGCCGGCATGTCGCCCATCCACAACGGAAAGAAGAAGACCAGGTGCTGCGCCCAGGCGATGGATTCCTGCGACGGACGCAGCGATTCGGGCACGGGCTGCTCGTTCCACTCGGCTTGCGTGCGCAGCAGCGGAAAGTCGATCCGCGCCACGTCGACGGATCGCAACTCATGCCCGGCCTGGGTCGCCCCCTCGGCATAAGCCTGAGCGAGGGCGTGGCACAGGTGCCCGCCGGCGGGATCGGGATGCCCCTGGATCAGCAGGATGCGGTGAGCGGACATGACGAACTCAGACTCATGGGTTTCATGGTCCCACGCGTCCTGCTCGACGAGCTTGACGGAACGCAAGCCCGGGCTTCGACCGCCCGGGCTGCGGTCAGGTCACTTCGGCGGAATGGCCACCCACCAGTCCTTGAAGCGCGGCTCTTCCGGCTTGCCGATGCTGGCCAGGTAGGCCGCGATGTTCTTCACGTCCTGCGTGGTCACGTAGGCCTTGTACGAGATCATCCCCTCGCCGGCGCCTTGCAGCACCTTCTCGGACACATCGCCGTACTCCGCGCGCGCAACCTTCGGGCCCATGCCGCCTGCACCTCGGTCGCCGTGACAGCTGTAGCAGTTCAGCTTCAGATACAGGCGCCGACCTTCTCCGGCCGAACTGAGCGCGGCAGCAGTGACGGGCACCGGTGTGACCGAAGGCGCGGTGAGCACCACCGGTTTCTTCTTGTCTGTCTTGACCTTCACCGGCCTGGTGGCTCCGTCGTCGTCTGCATACGCAGGCGCCGAAGCGGCAAGGAGGCCGGCCAGCATCGATCCGATCAGCAAGGTGTGGATGTTCTTCATGTCAATTTCTCCGTGTTTCAGCCGTCGATCCGGGCACAGGGCCGGTTTCGACTTTGGCCAGGGGCGCGCTCGGTGCCGTGTTCGCTAGCAAAGGCACGCCGTAGGTTTGCAGGATCGCCTGGATATCGGGCTGTCGCCGATCCAGTGCCTGTTGAAGCTCCTTCAGCAACTCGTTGTCACCGGGTCGAACCGATACGGCCATTTCGAACTGGAAGGTGGCCGTCGGTTGCAGCGGGTCGCCGGTGACCGGCGTCACCGTCAGCTGGTCGCCGTGGCGCTGCGCGAAGTAGCCAGCCACCGGTCCCCAGACGATCGCCATGTCGATCTCGCCGTAGGCCACCGCGTCGACGATGTGCGCCTGAGGGGTCTCGTCGGACTCCTCGCCCCACATCGAGAACCCGACGACGTGATCCGACAGCCCGCGTCGAGCCAGCGCACTGGCAGGTGGCGTGTTCGAGCCTTCAGCTCCAACCGCCTGCAGACCGATCTTGAGCTTGCGCAAGCCCGGGTCGTCGAACCCACTGACCTGCGCGCCGCCCTGACGAGGTGTCACGAAGGCGTAGCTCGATCCGTAGTACGGCCGGGTCTGCGCTACGCCCTGCAGGCCCGTCGGCAGCCCGATCACCACATCGCAGGCGCCCGCCTTCAACGTGCGTCGCAGGAAACTGCGCCGCTGCATGTTCCATGTGTAGTTCACAGTGGCATGCAGTTCGTCGGCAAGCAGGCTGGCGATGCGGTTCTCGAAGCCTTCACCACGGTCGTTGGAAAACGGCAGGTTGCTCGGGTCGGCGCACACCGCGAGCACGCGATGTGGTTCGGCAGCGACTGCAGCGCAGGCGAGTGCTGACATCGCGACCGCGATCGCCAGTCGGCTGGGCCAGTGCACTCGGTTGATCCCCCAGGGCGTCCTCATGGCAGCTTGAAGACGTGCAGCATGCCGCTGGCGCCCGTGGTCGTCTGCGAGTCCTCCGAACCGCCGCCCGGGCATTTGCCACCGGCGAATCCACCCGCCAGCCAACCCACCCCGGTGTAGACCGCGACGCGCTGCTTGCCGTCGGGGGCGGTGTAGGTCATCGGATTGCCGACGATGCCGCATTCGAGCTGTTTCTCGAACAGCGCGGCTCCAGTGGTGGCGTCGACGGCCTTGAACTTGCGATCGAGCGTGCCGTAGAACACCACGTTGCCTGCGGTGGCCAGCACGCCGCCGTACAGCGGCAGCGGCTCCTTGACGCTCCAGGCGCGCGCGCCCTTGGCGGCGTCCCAGGCGACCAGCTCGCCCATGTTGCCGCCCGGACCTGGGGCAAAGGCGAGGTCGGCACCCATGAACGGCGTGCCCGCGATGAACACCGCCTTCAGCGGCTCGAGGCTGTCGCAGAAGTTGATGGCGGGAACGTAGAACAGCTTCGTGGCCGGCGAGAACGCCGACGGCTCCCAGTCCTTCGCGCCCAGCGGCGACGGGCAGATGTTGCTGGTGGTCTGGCCTTCGTGCGGGTTCATCCCCGGGTTGACGATCGGTGCACCGGTGGCAAGGTCGACGTGGTCGGCCCAGGTGACGTGGCCGAACTTGTTCGCGTTGATCACCTCGCCCGTGGCGCGGTCCATCGTGTAGGCGAAGCCGTTCTTGTCGAAGTGCACCAGCACCTTGCGCGGCTTGCCGTCGATGGTCAGGTCGACCAGCGTGTTCTCGTTGACCGAGTCGTAGTCCCAGCCGTCGTGCGGTGTCAGCTGGTAGGCCCACTTGGCTTCACCCGTGTCGGGGTTGCGCGCGAAGATCGACGAGCCCCAGTGGTTGTCACCCGGACGCATGTCGGGATTCCAGACGCCCGGATTGCCGGTGCCGTAGTACACGAGGTTCAAGTCCGGGTCGTAGCTGAACCACGCCCAGGAGGTGGCGCCGCCTTGCTTCCACATCGTGCCGGGCCAGCTCGTCACACCGAGGTCGGTGCCGCGGTCCTTGGCGTAGTACGCGTGGAAGCCGGCGCCGATCTTCACGTCGGCGTCGGGGCCGGTGTTGTAGGCCTTCCAGAGCGCCTTGCCGGTTTTCAGGTCGAGTGCCTGCACCCAACCCCGGATGCCCAGTTCTCCACCGGCATTGCCGATGATGACCTTGTTCTTGGCGACGATCGGCGCGCCGGTCAGCGTCTCGCCGGTGGTCGGGTCGCCCAGCTTGGTGCGCCAAACCAGCTTGCCGGTGATGGCGTCCACCGCGACGGTGTAGTCGTCGAGGGTGTTGTAGATGACCTTGCCGTCGGCATACACCGCGCCGCGGTTGACGACGTCGCAGCAGGCGACGCCGCGCGCAAACTCCTTGCCGCCCGGGTTGTAGGTCCACAGCGTCAGGCCGGGATGCGCCAGATCGAGCGCGATCAGCCGGTTCGGAAACGGCGTCACGACGTACATGCGGCTGCCCACGACCAGTGGCTGGCCCTGGTGCGTGGCTGTCGATCCGGTCTTGAACGAGAACTCCTCGACCATCTTGCCGACGTTGCCGGGCGTGATGTCGGTCAGCGAGCTGAAGCGGGTGGCCTGGGCGGTGCCCGACGGCGTGGTCCAGTCGGCGCCAGCTGCCGCCTGCGCATGGGACAGAGTCGGTGAGGCCAGGGTGGCGGCTGCCAGCAGCAGGGCCGTTGCGCCGGATTGTCGGACCGATGCGGCCCGAGGCAGGGGGGTGTGCGTCGCGGGTCGAACGCGCGGGGAAGACAACTTTGCCGAGACCATGTGGATACTCCATCAGATGCGGAGCCCGGAGTCTCGGCAGGATCAACCCTGGTCTTGAAGAGGTTTTGCATCTGTGGACAGACGATTGCAATTGCGAACAACTTCAGCCGCGGGCGCCGGAAATTCTTAAGCCCAGCTTCATATTCGGCCTGAATCACCGCGCTCCCGGGCTGGCGCCCCCTGCCTCGGCGCCCGTTCCTAGGACATCGACTACACCCGCACGGGATCACCGCTGCTGGCGGTGAGTCGACCGCATCCGGACAGTGACTAGGTATCAGGCGGGTCTTCCCGGGTCGCCTTGGACTTCACTCGATGAATGCCCAGTTTCACTTTTCCAGCGCGCCCACACCCGCCACGCAAGGGCTGTTCGATCCCCGGCGCGCGTCCCTGTTGCGCGAGCTGGGCATCCTCGACAGCGAACCGGAGGCCAGCTTTGATGGCCTGACGCAGGCGGCGCGCCTGTTGACGGGGTGTCCGATCGCCCTCGTCAGCTTGCTGGACGAGCACCGCCAGTGGTTCAAGTCCAAGCAGGGCCTGACGGCCTGCGAGACCCCGATCACCTGGTCGTTCTGCGTTCACGCGGCCCGTCAGGGAGATCTGTTCGAGGTGGAGGACGCCCGGGCCGATCTGCGCTTTGCGACCAATCCGCTGGTCACCGGCGAGCCCCACATCCGGTTCTACGCGGGCGTGCCACTGAGGTTGGACGGCGTGTCCCTGGGCACGCTGTGCGTCATCGACAGCCGGCCGCGCCGCCTGTCCGGAGAGGTCAGGCTCGCGCTGGAGGGATTGGCTCGTGCGGTCGAGGGGCTGATCGCCGCGCAGCAGGCCGCCCGGTTGCGAAGCGAGGTGCTGTCCCGGGTCAGCCACGAACTTCGCACCCCGCTGAATGCGGTCGTCGGTTTCGCCCAGTTGCTGATGCGCGACCCCCAGGACGTGACGCTCTACGCCACGCACATCCACCGCGCCGGCACGCACCTGCTGGCCCTGGTCAACGACATGCTCAACCTCGCCCGCCTTGAAACCGGACTCACCGATGCCGAATCCCAGCCAGTGTCCACCGCCAACGTGATGCAGCGCTGCCTGGATCTGCTGAAGCCGGATGCGCACCGGCAAGGGGTGTCTCTGGTTGCGGTGACCGAGCCCGAGGCGGAAGTCGTGATGGCCGATCAGCGCGGCCTGACGCAGGCGCTGCTCAACCTGGCAGGCAATGCGCTGAAGTTCAGCCCGCCCGGAACGGGTGTGGACATGCATGCACGCCGTGTTCCGGACGATCGGGTTCACATCGATGTCACCGACCAGGGGCCGGGCATCGCCGCCGATCTGATCCCCTTGTTGTTCCTGCCGTTCAGCCAGCTGCCCGGCGCCCGCAAGGGCAAAGGCACCGGCCTCGGCCTGGCAATCAGTCGCCAACTCGTGCAGGCCATGGGAGGCGAGATTTCCGTGCGCTCCGAAGTCGGCGTGGGCTCGACCTTCACCATCGCCCTGGACGCCGCCGAACCCGGCCTGCCGATGACGGCCGATTCGGCACACGCTGCGCTTGAACATCACGCGGTGTCACCGACCGCGCACTGGTTGAGGGTGCTCTACATCGAGGACGATCCTGTCAATGTCCTGTTGCTCGAGCACATGATGGCGCACTTCGGGCAGATCCACCTGCACCATGCCGCGACGGCGGCCGAGGGGCTGCAACAGGCGCTGTCGCGTCCGCTCGATCTGATCCTGCTGGACATGAATCTGCCCGACGGCCACGGACTCGAGGTGCTGAAGAGACTGCGTGCCGATGCGCGTACCGCCAGCGTGCCGGTCGTCGCCCTGAGTGCAGACGCCCTGCCGGACTCGATCGACACCGCGCGGGCAGCCGGCTTCGACGACTACCTTACCAAGCCCATCGACATGGCCCGGCTCGAACGGCTCATGAGCGATCTGCGGTGACCTGAATGGCGCGCCAACTGGCCTTCGACGCCTGGGCCCGGATGTTCCAGCGCAGCCTCACCGCGATCACCGGAAGTGCGCTGCGCCAGAACGCCCGCAACGTCACCCGCGCTCTGGCGCCCGCGCTGGCCTCGGCGCTGCAGCGGCGTGCGCTGGTCAAGGGATCGGGCGAGTGGATTCCGGGCGTGGCCCTGGGCCCCGCCGGTGCGCGGCGCTTTCGTCTCTACCGACCGCCCGACGTGAGGATCGGCGAGCGCTTGCCGCTGATGGTGATGCTGCACGGGTGTGGCCAGACCGCCGACAGCTTCGCTGCAAGCACGCGGATGAACCGCATCGCCTCGCGCGAGCGATTCCTGGTGCTGTATCCCGAGCAGGATCGCCTGGCCAATGCGCAGGGGTGCTGGAACTGGTTCGATACGAAGTCGGGCCGTGCCGAGGGCGAAGCCGCGTCGATCCTGACGGCAATCGACCAGGTGTGTCTTCTGTATCCGGTCGACCGGGATCGCGTCGCGCTGGTCGGGCTGTCGGCCGGAGCCAGCATGGCGTCCCTGCTCGCCACCCGCCATCCCGCGCGCTTCAAGGCGGTGGTCATGCATTCGGGCGTCCCACCCGGGAAGGCTCACTCGGCAATCTCGGCGCTCGGGGCGATGCACGGTCGCCGCACCATGCCGCCGCTGATGCCGCCGCCGCCGGCCCTGTCCACGACCTGGCCGCCGCTGCTGGTCATCCACGGAGCAGCCGATACCGTGGTGTCCCGTGAGAACGGTCGGGCGGCGGCGCAGATGTGGTCGGATGCCGGCAGCACAGCGAATGCCGGACCCGAGCGGACGGTGCAGCGGGGCAAGCGCTATCCGATGACGGTCACGGATTTCAAGGCAGGTCGCCGCAACGTCGTCACGCTGGTCGAGGTGGACCGACTGGGGCATGCCTGGAGCGGAGGAGCTGGCAAGCAGCCGTTCAGCGATGCCCAGGGACCCGATGCCTCGCGCCTCGCCTGGGCCTTTGTCGCACGCGAGTTTCGCGCGCATGGCAGGGTCTGAGGCAAGCCGCCTCGCCCGAAGAATCCCGGCAAGCGCAAGCCAGGGCGGTTGAGGCGGAATTGATCTGGATCAGCCCTCGTCACCGCGGTCGCACCGATCATCGGTTCGAAGCGATCGTGGATCGCGATCCGTCCGGAATCTGCATGAATCAACCCGTCAGCAAAGAACAGAAAGTCGCGCTTGCGCACGCACTGCAAGTGCGCCGGCAAGCCCTGGAGCGGCAGATGGCGTTGCATCAGCACGACCAGACCCGCGTCGAGTTCGCGCGAGATCTTCTGTTGCAGGACGGGGACGATGCGCCGCAGCGCGCCAGCGACCGCGAGGTCGATCAAACGTTGTCGGATCTCGATCTGCGGGTGCTGGCGGCCGTGGCCGCGGCACAAGGTCGCCTTGAGCGGGACGCCTACGGCCAGTGCATCGATTGCGAAGAGCCGATCCCGTTCGAACGCTTGCTGATCGAGCCCGAGGCCGAGCGCTGCCTGGCCTGTCAATCCACCCACGAAACCAGCCGTGCATGAAATCAGCCATCAAAGGACAAAATGACATGAGTCTCTTCCACGCCGTCGTCTGGACCGATCACCAGTCCGCCCAGGTTCTGCAATTCGACGCCGAGCACGTCAAGGTGAACAAGGTGAAGGCGCATTCGCACCCCACGGCGCAGCACGGCAGCCAGGTCCGCTCCGAGCACGAGTTCTTCGGCGAGTTGTGTGACTCGCTCGACGGTATCGCCGAGGTGCTGGTGACCGGCTCGCACACTGCGCTGGCCGACCTGCGCCACTATGCCGAGAAGCACCGGCCACAGGCTGCCGCCCGCATCGTCGGCTACGAGGTGGTCGACCACCCGAGCGAGAAGCAACTGGTGGCGCTGGCGCGCAAGTTCTTCCTCGAAAGTGATCGCATGTCGGGCATCCCGACGCCGACCTGAGGCGCGCCGTGATCTGAGAGCGGAGCCCGAGCGCGCTCGGGCTCGCAGCGGTGTCGATCAGGCTGCGATGGGTGTTGCGGCGACCAGGTGTTCGGTCAGGAACCAGGCCTGCAATTCATTGGTGCGCAGCACGTTGCTCACCAGCAGGTCGTTGGTGCCCGAGTCGCCCGTGTCCGCCACGATCTCCGCGTTCTTGCGCGCAGCGATGATGATCAGTTCGTGGGCTTCGGCCAACCGCGACAGCTGCACCACAGCCGGCTCGCGGCCGCGCGGCGGGCGCGGGATGCGCGTCGTCTCGGCCACATCGGCCGCCATCGCGATCGTCACGCCACCCAGCACCTGAATGCGTTCGGCCACCATGTCGACCAGTTCGGCCTGCGCTTCGTAGTGCTTGTCGAACAGCAGGTGCAACTGGTCGAAGGTCGGCCCGACGACCTGCCAGTGGTGCTTCTTGTAGAGATCGCGCAACGTCATCGTGTCGGCCAGCGTCTGGTTCAGCAGCGCCACGCTCTTGCTGCACACCGATTCGGACAGGCCGTTCGGCAGCTTGACGATGGTGCCGTACTCCTGGGTGACGGCGGCGTGCTGGTGAAGTTGCGGGGCAACCTCGTCGGAGGCGGTGCGGGAATCGGCATGGGTCTTGGACATCGAAGGCTCCTGAAAAGTGTGCCGACAGTGTGCGCAAGGGCGTGTCGGCCGCGGCATCGGAGGGGGCCGCGCTGCGCCACCGGTGCCGTCCTACACACTCGGGCTTAGATTTCAGGGCATCCTCGCCCCGGTTTTCGACGCCCCGCCGCATGCATGCCCCTTCCACTCCCCAGCTCGCCATCGCACGCTTCCCCTTGCCCACGGGCCGCCCGGCCCTCGCGCTGGCGCTCGCATTGCTGTTGGCCGCTTGTTCCAGGGTTCCCACGCCGGCAGCGCCGCGCGGACCGGTCGAGGTGGGCGTCCATGTCGTCGAGCCGCAGCGCCAGGTCATCACCACCGAACTGCCAGGGCGCACCGCTGCGCGGCTGGTTGCCGAAATCCGCCCGCAGGTCGGCGGCATCGTGCAACAGCGACTTTTCGAGGAGGGCTCCCAGGTGCGCGCCGGACAGGTGCTCTACCAGCTCGATCCGGCTTCCTTCGCAGCCAGCCATGCCAGTGCGAAAGCCGGTGTTGCCCGCGCCGAGGCGACGCTGCGCTTGGCCGAGGTGACGGCTCGGCGCAATGGCGAACTCGCAAGGATCGACGCGATCAGCCAGCAGGTCAACGAAGACAGCCAGGCCGTTGTGCAGCAGGTGCGAGCCGATCTCGGCGTGGCAATGGCCGCGCTCGATGCGGCGCGAGTCAACCTCGACCGCACCCGCATCACCGCGCCGATCGCCGGTCGTGTCGACACCTCGACGGTGACCGCCGGCGCCCTGGTCACGGCCAACCAAGCTGAGGCTCTGACGACCGTCCAGCAACTCGATCCGTTGTATGTCGATGTCACCCAGTCGAGCGCCGAACTGTTGCGCCTGAAGCGGGATCTGGCGAGCGGAGCGCTGCGGCGCGTGGCGGGCGGATCGGCAGACGACACCCCGATCAGGCTGTTGCTCGAGGACGGCAGCGCCTACGCGCACCCGGGCGTGCTGAAGGTCAGCGGTGTCACCGTGAATGCCGGCACCGGTTCGGTCACGCTGCGTGCAGTGGTGCCCAATCCGGAGCGGCTGTTGCTGCCCGGCATGTATGTGCGTGCGGTGCTCGAGCTGGGCGTCGTCGAACAGGCGCTCCTGGTGCCCCAGCAGGGCATCACGCGCGCGCCCTCGGGAAGCGCGATTGCGCTCGTCGTCACGGCCGACAACCGCGTCGAGCGGCGCCCGATCACTGTCGATCGCGCGATCGGCAGCCGCTGGCAGGTCACGCAGGGCCTGCGCGCCGGCGACCGCGTGATCGTCGATGGCTTGCAGCGCATCAAGGTCGGCGACACCGTGAAGCCGGTGCCCGTGGCGGCGTCGATTGCATCGTCGCCAGCCGGTGTGCCGGCCAGCGCCGTCGTCACGCACTGAACACCCGGACCGGAGATGGCCCGCTTCTTCATCGACCGCCCGATATTCGCCTGGGTGATCGCCATCGTGATCATGCTGGCCGGCGCGCTGTCGATCAGCCGGCTTCCGCTGGAGCAGTACCCCGACATCGCCCCGACGCGCATCTCGATCAATGCCACTTACCCGGGAGCGTCGGCGAAGACCATCGAGGATTCGGTCACGCAGGTGATCGAACAGCGCCTGAAAGGCCTGGATCGCCTGACCTACATGTCGGCCACCAGCAATGCCTCCGGCACCGCCAATGTCCAGCTGACCTTCGAAGCCGGCACCGACCCCGACGTGGCGCAGATGCAGGTGCAGAACAAGCTGCAGCAGGCCATGTCGCAGCTGCCGCAGGCGGTTCAGGCGCAGGGCGTCTCGGTCACCAAGGCCGGCACCGACCTGCTGCTGCTGATCGCGCTGTATTCCGACAACGGCAGCCTGTCGGCGGTCGAGATCGGCGATTACGCCCAGAGCAGCCTGATCGACGTGATCAGCCGCATCGACGGCGTCGGCGATGTGTCGATCCGCGGCTCCGGTTACGCGATGCGGCTGTGGATGGACCCGACTCGGCTCCATCAGCACGCGCTGATGCCGTCGGATCTCCGCTCGGCTATCCAGGCGCAGAACACCGAGGTCTCGGCCGGCCAGATCGGTGCGCTGCCGGCACCGCCGGGCCAGCGGCTCACGGCAACCATCACGGCGCGCAGCAAGCTGCAGACACCCGAGCAGTTTCGCGAGGTCGTCGTGAAGGCGGCTCCCGACGGTTCGGTGGTGAGGCTCGGCGATGTGGCGAAGGTCGAGCTCGGTGCCGAGAACTACAGCACCAGCATCCGCTTCAATGGACAGACAGCAGCGGGCATCAACGTCTATCTGTCGAGCGGTGCCAACGCGCTGAAGGTGGCGAACGACGTGCGCGCGAAGCTCGCGGTCCTGCAGCCGTTCTTCCCGGTCGGCCTGAAGGCCGAGGTCAGCTACGACACGACGCCGTTCGTGCGCATATCGATCGAGGAGGTGGTCAAGACGCTGCTCGAGGCGATGCTGCTGGTCGTGCTGGTGATGTACCTGTTCCTGCAGAACCTGCGTGCCACGCTGGTGCCGGCCATTGCGGTGCCGGTGGTGCTGCTGGGCACCTTCGGCATCCTGGCGGCGTTCGGCTATTCGATCAACACACTGACGATGTTCGGCGTGGTTCTGGCGATCGGCCTGCTGGTCGACGACGCGATCGTGGTCGTCGAGAACGTCGAGCGGCTGATGGCCGACGAGGGGTTGTCGCCGCTCGAGGCCACGCGCAAATCGATGGACGAGATCACCGGTGCGCTGGTCGGCATCGCGCTGGTGCTGTCGGCGGTGTTCGTCCCGATGGCTTTCTTCGGCGGCTCGACCGGGGTGATCTATCGCCAGTTCTCGATCACCATCGTCTCGGCGATGCTGCTGTCGGTGTTTGTCGCGTTGACGCTTTCGCCGGCGCTCTGCGCCAGCTTGCTGAAGCCGGCTTCGTCGAGCGAGGCAGGGTCTCACGCAATGCGAGGCGGGTTGCCGGGCGGCTTCTTCCACGCGTTCAACCGTGTGTTCGATCGTGCTGCCGACCGATACCGTGCCGGCGTCGGTGGCCTGCTGACGCGAGGCAAGCGCTGCCTGCTGATCTATGCGCTGCTGATCGCCGTTGCCGCGGTTCTGTACGAGCGCCTGCCCACCTCCTTCCTGCCGGACGAAGACCAGGGCATCCTGCAGCTGCAGGTCAAGATGCCGGCCGGTGCGACCACCGAGCGGCTGCAGGCGGTGATGGGCACCATCGAGGCCTACCTTGCGGGGCAGAAGGACATCCTGTTCTACAACCTGGTCATCGGTGGCAGTGGAGACCAGGGAACAGGCCAGGGCTTCATCGGTCTCACCCACTGGGACCGGCGCACCGGCCCCGGTCAGGGCGCGGCCGAACTTTCGCGCCGCATCACCGCCGACCTGAGGCAGCAGGTGCGCGACGCGCAGGTCTTCGTGCTGCTGCCACCGGCGGTGCGCGGGCTCGGCGCCAATGCGGGATTCGCGCTGGAGATGCAGGATGTCGGCGGCCTCGGCCCTCAGGCACTGGCCGATGCGCGTGACCGGTTCGTCGAGCTGGCCAGCCAGCGTGCCGAGCTGGCGCAGGTGCGCAGCAACAACCTGGTCGAGACGCCGCAGTTCAACATCCGGATCGACGACCGCCGGCTCGGTGCGATGAGCCTGGCCACCACGAGCGTGAACGACACGCTGTCGAGCGCGATGGGTGGCACCTACATCAACGACTTCATCCACAGGGGACGCATCAAGAAGGTCTATCTGCAGGGCGATGCTGCGTACCGCAACGAGCCCGAAAGCATCGACCGCTGGTATGTGCGCAACACGCTCGGCGGGATGGTGCCTTTTTCGGCGTTCTCGAGCACGAGCTGGACCTTCGGCGCGCCGCAGCTGGTCCGCTACAACGGCATGTCGGCGATCGACCTGATCGGCGACGCCGCACCGGGTGTCAGCTCGGGCGCGGCGATGGACGCCGTGGAGGAATTGATGGCGCAGATGCCCAGGGGAATCGGTTTTGAATGGACGGGAAAGTCCTACCAGGAGCGGCTGTCGGGCTCGCAGGCGCCGCTGCTCTACGCGGTGTCGATCCTGTTCGTCTTCCTGTGCCTGGCCGCCTTGTACGAGAGCTGGTCGGTGCCGTTCTCCGTGATCCTGGTGGTGCCGATCGGCATCCTCGGCGCGCTGATCGCGACTTCCGTCACCGGGTTGCGCAACGACGTGTATTTCCAGGTCGGCCTGCTGACGACCGTCGGGCTGTCGGCGAAGAACGCGATCCTGATCGTCGAGTACGCGAAGGCGCTGCAGGAGCAGGGCATGGGTCTCGTCGACGCCACGCTGAAGGCGGTGCGTCTGCGCTTGCGGCCGATCCTGATGACATCGTTCGCGTTCATGTTCGGCGTGCTGCCGCTCGCACTCGGCAGCGGCGCCGGATCAGGCAGTCGGCGCGCGATCGGTGTCGGCGTGCTCGGCGGCGTGTCGGCCGCGACGCTGCTCGGCATCTTCTTCGTGCCGCTGTTCTTCGTGCTGATCAGGCGCTTCTTCGCTCAACGCTCGCGGCCGGCCTCGATGGTGGTGAAGTCATCGTGACGCGAGGGGCATCATCGACGGGGCTGATGGCTGCGCTGGTCCTGGCCGGCTGCGTCAATTTGGCCCCGTCCGATGACCTTCCGCAGGCCCCGCTGCCCGGCAGCTGGCCGGTGGGGGCTCCGGCGTCGGCTCCCGCGGTGTTCCCGTCGACGGCGGTGCGGGCCGAGGACATTGCTTGGCGCGAATTCTTCACCGACGCGCGATTGCGCGCGGTGATCGAGGCGACGCTTGCGAACAATCGTGACCTGCGCGTCGCGATCGCCAATATCGAGCTGATGCGCGCCCGCTACGGCCTGCAGCGTGGCGAGCGGTTCCCGAGTGTGGAGGCGATTGCCAGTGGCAGCCGCGCCCGCACCTCGGGCACGCTGCAGCCGCGCAACAACACCAACCCGGATGACGCCAACAACAACAGCTCCGGACAGGCGCGCATCACCAACCAGTACCGCGCCGACCTTGGATTCAGCAACTACGAGATCGACCTCTTCGGACGCGTTCGCCATCTCGACGAGGCGGCGCTGAAGCGCTTTTTCTCGGTCGCCGAAAACCGCCGCAGCACGCAGATCAGCCTGGTCGCCGAGGTCGCGAATGCGTGGCTGACGCTCGCCGCCGACATCGATCGACTGAGGCTCGCGCAGGACACGCTGGCGAGCCGACTGCGCTCGCACGAGTTGATGCGTCGCACCCACGAACTCGGTGGAGCTTCCGGTCTGGCGCTGGCGCAGGCACAGACCAACGTCGATGCGGCACGGGTCGCGGTGGCCGCTGGCGAAAGTCAGGTTGCACTCGACCGCAACGCGCTCGATCTGCTGGCGGGTACATCGGTGGCCGATGCGCTGCTGCCGGCGGCTGCAGCGGGTTCGACGACCCGCGCCGGCGAGGGTGCGGCGAGCCTGCTCCTCGATATTCCGGCCGGTCTACCGTCGGCGCTTCTGCAACGTCGTCCCGACGTGCGTGCCGCCGAATTCACGCTGCAGGCCGCCAACGCCGATATCGGTGCGGCGCGTGCCGCGTTCTACCCCAGCATCAGCCTGACGGCGAATGCCGGCTTCGCCAGCGGCAGCCTGTCCGATCTTTTCAATCGCGCCAGCGGGGTGTGGAGTTTCGTGCCGCAGATCAGCATTCCGATCTTCGATGGTGGTGCCCGTCGCGCGGGCCTTCAAGGTGCCGAAGCGCAGCGCGACATCGACCTCGCCGGCTACGAGAAGGCCTTGCAGACCGCCTTCAGGGAAGTCGCCGACGTGCTTGCGCAGCGACGCACACTGGGTGAGCGGCTGGCTGCACAGCGGTCGCAGGTCGACGCCACCGCGAGAGTTCTGGCGCTGTCCGAGGCGATTTTCAGGAACGGAGCGTCCGGCTACCTGGACGTGCTGGATGCACAGCGCACGCTCTACGCTGCCCGGCAGGATGAGATCTCGCTGCGCTTGGCCGAACAGGTGAACCGGGTCACGCTCTACAAGGTGCTGGGCGGGGGCTATGGCGCGCCGGACGAGACCACCGAAGCGACCGTTGCTCGCTGAGCCGCGGTTCGGCGCTCGGGACGAAGGTGCTTTCGGAGCCTGCGGCCGACGCATTCAAACCTAAAATTTCCCTCTGTTCCTGGGCTGTCCCGTGTGCTTCGGCACGCTCATTCGGAGTCGATCCGTGCGTTCCTCCTGTCTTGCCGTGATGGTCTCCGCGGCGCTGCTCGCCGGTTGTGCAACGTCCACCGTGAGAAACCCTGTCACCGGGCTGAAAGAGCGCACGGTGATGAACGAGTCGACCGAACTCGCCGAAGGCAAGAAGGCCCACGAGCAGGTGCTGTCCGAGTACGGTGCCTATCCCGACCCGAAGGTCCAGTCCTACGTGAACGAGCTCGGCCAGCGCCTGGCCAGCCAGTCCGAGCGCAGCCAGCTCGAATGGCACTTCACCGTGCTGGACAGCCCGGAAATCAATGCCTTCGCGCTGCCGGGCGGCTACGTCTATGTGACGCGAGGCATCATGGTCTACATGGAGAGCGAGGCCGATCTGGCCGGCGTCATCGGCCACGAGATCGGACATGTGACCGCGCGCCATGGCTCGCAGCGCGCCACGCGCCAGCAGACTGCCGGGATCGGCGTCGTCGCCGCGACCCTGCTCGGCGCCGTGCTCGAAGGTGCCGGTGTGGGCGGGGCAGGACAGCTGGCCAGCCAGGTGTCGCAAAGCGTGGCTGCCGGTTACATCGCCTCGTACGGACGAGAACAGGAATCACAGGCCGACCAGTTGGGCGCCGAATACCTGTCGCGCAGCCACTACGACCCGCGAAACATGATCGACGTGATCCAGGTTCTGAAAAACCAGGAGCGTTTTGCCGACGACACGGCTCGTGCCGAAGGTCGCAACCCGCCGCCGCACACCAACTGGCTGGCCTCACATCCGAGCAACGACAAGCGGCTGGAAGACATCACGCGCATTGCCGAGAGCTACCAGGGCAAGTACAGCGACGAGAGCCGCAGTCGTTACCTGCTGGTCATCAATGGCCTCACGTTCGGAGATAGCCGGGAACAGGGCCTGACGCGGGGACAGAATTTCTATCACGAAGCGCTGGGCATCGCGCTGACTGCCCCCGTCGGCTGGAAGATCCAGAACGGCAAGGATGCGATCACGCTTGTCAATGGTGATGGCACGGCAGGATTGGTTGTCAAGCTCGTGCCGGCCAAGGCCGGCGGCTCTCATGAGGAGATCGTGCGAAAGCTGCTCAAGCCGGCCAGTGGCCGCTTCGAACCGCTCGCTCTCAACGGGTTGCCGGCGACGCATTTCGTGGGCAACCGCAGCAGCGACTCCGCCCAGCCGCAGCCCTTCGAAGTCACCATCGTCACCGGTCCGGGCGACCAGAACTACATGCTG
This sequence comes from Rhizobacter sp., assembly GCA_046154125.1. Taxonomy (GTDB): domain Bacteria; phylum Pseudomonadota; class Gammaproteobacteria; order Burkholderiales; family Burkholderiaceae_C; genus PBB1. The sequence continues at coordinate 29,780 of JBJXEJ010000140.1, forward strand.
GGCTATGCCGCGAAGGATGGGCAGGCGATGCAGCGAGCCCGCCGCCAGATCAGGGAAGCCGAAGGCACGTTTCGCGCGCTGACTGCCGCCGACCGTGCTGCAGCCCGCCCCTGGGTCGTCAGGACGGTTCCCTATCCCCGTGGTGGTTTCCCGGTGCTGGCGCGGCAGTCGCCGCTCGCCAGTGCGCCCGAGCAGCAGCTGCGGCTGATCAACGGTGTCTATGCGGGCGGCGAACCGAAGCCGGGGCAGCTGGTGAAGGTGGTGGAATGAAAACGGCGGCGTAGGCCATGTCCTGCATGTGAAGCCTCGATGCGCTGCCCCTGCTACCGCGGGGATGCGAGCATGATTGTTGCGTTGCACAACGTGCCACCGGAACCATCATGCTCATCCACATCGGCTACGACATCGAGTTATCGCTCACCGCGCCCACCGCGCTCATCTACCTGCTGCGCGTGCATCCCAGCCGCGAGCACGACCTGCAGGGACCGGAGAACCTGTACCTGCACCCCGGGCTGGTCGCGACCGAGTACGTCGACGCCTTCGGCAACCGATGCGGTCGCATCCAGGTGCCGGCTCATGTCTCGTCGGTGCGTCTGACCAACCACGCGAGCATCTATGACAGCGGACTGCCCGACGCGGTCCACTTTGGTGCATACCAGCATGCTCCCGAGGAGTTGCCGACCGACGTGCTTCAGTTCCTGCTGCCAAGTCGCTATTGCGAGGTCGACAGCGAACTGCTGCCGTTTGCCTGGGCGCAGTTCGGGCAGACTCCGCTGGGCTGGGCCCGGGTGCAGGCAATCTGCGATTTCGTGCACCAGCGCATCCGCTTCGATTACAACCAGGCACGCTCGAACCGCAGCGCGCTGCAGGGATTCCACGAGCAGACCGGCGTCTGCCGTGATTTCGCGCATCTGGCGGTCACGCTGTGCCGCTGCATGAACATTCCGGCACGCTACGCCACTGGCTACCTGGGTGACATCGGTATCCCGCCGGTGCGTTTCCCGATGGACTTCAGCGCATGGTTCGAGGTCTACCTTGGCGGCGCATGGCACACGTTCGACGCTCGCCACAACACGCCGCGCATCGGTCGCGTCGTGATGGCGCGGGGCCGCGATGCGGGCGATGTGCCGATCACGATGACCTTCGGCCAGAACGCACTGACCCGGTTTGCGGTGACCACCGACGAGGTGCTCTGACCTGCATGGCCCGGACGAGCGAATCTTGGTGTGCTCCCCCTGACGTAGAGTAGCCAGGACCGCCAAGCGGGGTCGAACAAGTCGGGAATCGAAGCAAGGGAGACAATTCAGGGATGAAACTCGGCCCGACCGCGATCGACCAGAAGCAGCCGCAAGCCTCCGGATCGCTGCTGCTCGAAGACCAGATGTGCTTTGCCCTGTATGCGGCATCCAACGGCATCATTCGTGCCTATCGTGCGCCGCTTGCCAAACTGGGGCTCACGTATCCGCAATACATCGCCATGCTGGTGCTCTGGGAACACGGCGACCAGACCGTCAAGAGTCTGGCCGCACAACTCGACCTGGATTCCAGCACCGTCACTCCTCTGGTCAAGCGTCTGGCCGCCGCCGGCCTGGTGCACCGCGAGCGTGATCCGACCAACGAGCGTAATCTGAAGATCCAGCTGACCGCGGCCGGCCGGGCGTTGCATGCGCCTGCAGCGGTGGTACAGCAACGGGTGGCGTGTCAGACGGGTCTGAGTGCGGAGCAATTCCTGCTGCTGCGCTCGCAGTTGCAGGAGCTGACGCGCAAGCTCGAAGGGGCGTTGGCTAAAACAGCGCCCTGAGGATCACAGCCCCGCCTGCGTCAGGCTGTCGAGGAAGCGTTCTGCGCTCTGGTAGCCAATGACGCGCCTGTCCGGCACCTCGAGGCCCTTTGAATCGAAGAACACGATGCCGGGCGGCCCGAACAGGTTGAAGCGCTTCAACAACTCCTTGTCCTCGGGCGAATTGCGGGTCACGTCGACCTGCAACAGCAGCACCTGGCCCAGTCTGGCGGTCACCCGTGGATCACTGAACGTGTAGCGCTCCATTTCCTTGCAGCTGACGCACCAGTCGGCATAGAAGTCGAGCATGACCGGACGCCCGGCATTGCTCAACGCGGCATCGAGTTCCCCCACGTCACGCACTCGCTGGAAATGGACGGTGCGCGAGTTCGGCGACTCCACCGAAGTGCCAGTGCCCAGGACGGGCAGCACCGGACTGACGATCCAGTACGCGACGCCAAGCAGCAGCACGCCGAAAAACCGCTTGACCCACTCCATCCAGGCCCCGGCGCGCGGCAACAATGCGCCTGCCGATGCCCCGACCAGCAACAGCGGCACGCTCATGCCGGCGGCCAGCGAGAACAGCGCCCCGCCGCCGAGCATCACGTCGCGGCTCTGGCTGATGTAGAGCAACGCGCCGGCCAGCGGCGCGGCCACGCAGGGGCTGACGATCAGGGCCGACAGCCCGCCCATCGCGAATACACCCGCCCAGCGGCCGCCTTTCAAGCCGCTGGCGCGCGCATCGATGCGGTCGCGCAAGGCGGCGGGCAACTGCAGGTCATAGACCCCGAACATCGACAGCGCCAGGCCGACCAGAACCAGTGCAAAGGCGCCAAGCACCCAGCGGTTCTGCAAGGTAGCGGCCAAGCCTTCGCTGGCCAGCCCGGCGGCCACGCCAAGTGCGGTGTAGACCAGCGCCATCCCCAGCGAATACGCCAGTGCCAGGCCGAAGCCGCGCGAGCGCGAGGCGGGGCTGGCAGCACCCGACTGGCCGACGATGATCGACGACAAGATCGGCAGCATCGGTAGCACACAGGGCGTGAGCGACAGCAACAGCCCGGCGACGAAGAACACGCCGACCACGAGCCACAGGTGACCGCTGCGCAATGCGCCATCCAGGCCCGGCGTGCCATCGATTGCGGCACGAACATCGCTGCCGATACCGATCCCCAGGCCGGCACCGAGACCTGCGAGCTGCATGCGGGCACGGCTCTGCATCGGCGGATAGCACAAGCCGGCATCGGCGCAACCCTGGCTGGTCACTGTCAGCGTGACGGACTCTGGCCGGGTTGGAACCGGCACGCGAATCACGACTCGGCCGCGGTGAGTCTCGACGTCCTTGCCGAAGGTTTCGTCGAACTTGATCTTGCCGGCCGGAATCAGCGCATCACCGAGGCGGACCTCGACGCCTTCGGCAGCGAATGCGAACCGGTCGCGGTACAGGTAGTAGCCATCGGCCACGCTGAACACGATTTCCAGGTTGCTGTCGTCGACGGCGCGAGCCTCGAATCGGAATGCCTGCTCGGGGGGCAGGAAGTCTTGAGCGGCTGCGGCGGGCGCAATCACTCCTGCCTGCATGAACAGCAGGATCGATACGGCGAGTCTCAGAAGCATCAGCGCGATGGGCATGTCGGTGAACGGGAGCCGGGGTCGGTTGGGCGGGTCTATCCCGGGTTCGAGTCTGAAATGGGGTCGCTGGTTCACATCACCAGCAGAGATGTCTCTCACCTGTGATTCTCAACCCTCGGCTGGCTTTTGGGGCAGATGCCAGCCACTCTGCCGTAGCCCTTCAGCCCCCGTACAGACGGCGGCGGGCGTTCTCGGCCGCCAGAGCACCCTTGCGCTTGGCGATTTCGGATAGAACGCGCTCCGCGACGGGTTCGAGTTCGCTGACGTCTGCGGCTTTCTCCACCGCCAGCGTCAGCCGAAATCCGCGCAGACCCAGCTCGCCTGAAATCATCTGGGTGAGCTTCTCCGTGAGCAGGCCATAGCTGTGCGCAGGCTGGAGCCCTCCGGATGGTGTGCTGCGGGCGGCGAGAGAAGCCGGCTTCGAAAGAGGTAAAGGCATGGAACTGGGCGCGGGGCGGGCCGACGGCGCTGAACCGACGGGCGCCTTGGCGATCAGGCCCAGGCGAGCCAGCTGGTCGAAATCCGCCGGGCCGATGCCTTCGATGCTGCCCAGCAGCGCGTCCTGCGAAAGCAGGCCATCGATCAGCAGCAGCAGGTTGCGTCTGGCGCGCTCATGCACCAGCGCGCGGGCGCCTATTTCGGCACGTCCGATGGCAGTCTTGATCCAGATCATTCGCGCCCCCGCAGCCGATGGTTGCGGCGTCGAACCCGACTTCCGGTGTCGCTCGGGGTGTCAGCCTCAGCCGCATCCGGGAATATCGGCGCGGAGAGCCCAGATCGGTAGCGGTCTTCAGCAACGGTGTGTAACGCGATCCGAAGATGCGGAGCGGACGGCCTATCGCTTGTCGGTCAGACGATTCGAGTCCGGCGCCGACGTCTGCGGTCGGCCTGAGTGGCGGCCTGAGTGGCGGCCTGGGTGGTGCGCCGGACGGAGCCCCGCAACTCGACCGTCAATGGTCCCGCGTGCCCATTGCCGGCCGGCACAGCCCACACAGCCATGCCACTGAGCATCCCGACCCGGCTGAGCATCCACGCCAGGGCGATGAAAACCGCCACCCCGGCGATCGCACAACCCACCAGCAGTACGCCGTGCTCCCACGGATGCGTCCGCGCCGCAAATGCCAACGCCGCCAGCAGTGCCAGCACTGCCGATCGCCACCGACCTCTGGTGCTGAACATCGAGCCGAGTGCCGCGCCATAGCCGAGCAGGAATATGCCGGCCAGCAGGTGCTGTTCGAGAGTCAGGCGATTCAAGGTGGTGTTCAGTTCGCCCATGAAAAAAGCCTCCAGGCCGATGACGAGGAGTCTGCACCCCCACTGAGGCGCGTGCATTCCCGTCGCACAGGAATTGGCGGCGCCTGTGACCGACATCACGCCGAAGCCACAGCCTCGTGCATGGTGTTGGACCATGCCGCCGTCTATTGGTTGCAGTGCCGGTGATGCGCAGACTTCAGGGGGGCGTGGGCCACGCGCGCTGGGCTGGGCGCATCTGTTCCCAGGCGCGTGAAAATTGCAGCACGCCGAGGTCGTCGAAGCGACGACCGACGATCTGCAAGCCGATCGGTAAACCCTCGGTCGAGTAGCCTGCGTTCACGCTCGCAGCGGGTTGCTCGCTCATGCTGAAAGGCACCGTATAGGCAATGTGTTCGAATGGTTGCGCCGCATCGTTCGTGGGGCACGGCAACTCTGCAGCAAACGCAGTCATCGGCGCCACGGGTGACAGCACGAAGTCGTAGGGCTGGCATGCCGTCACGGTCGCGGCACGCATTGCCAGTGTCTGGCTGTAGCCCTTCATCACCTCGGCGCCACTCAGTTCGGCGCCACCTCGTGCCCAGTCGTGGATGAACGGAAGCACGAGCCGTTGGCGCTCGACCTCGAACGCCTGAAGGTCGACCCAGGCCCGGATGCGCCAGAAGCGGTCGACCCCGGTGGCCATCTCACGGGTGACGAAGGGCGCCAGCGGCTCGACGATGGCCCCGGCCGACTCGAACGCTCTTGCGGCCGCTGCAACTGCTGCCGTGACCTCCGGGTCGGGCGCCAATCCCCAGCCGGCGTCGAGCATCAGCCCGATGCGCAGGCCATGCAGATCGAGCTCGAGCTGCATCCAGTCGATTTGTTCGGGCGGCAGGCTCATGTGGTCGCGCCAGTCGGGCTGACTCAGCGCAGACATCATCAGCGCCGCGTCGGTGACGTTGCGGGTGATCGGCCCGGCCACGCGTGCCGGGTACGGTGCGCCGATCGGTACGCGGCCGTGGCTGGGCTTCATGCCGAAGACGCCACACCAGCCCGCCGGCAAACGGATCGAGCCGCCGATGTCGGTACCCACTTGCAGAGGACCGTAGCCGGCGGCGGCGCCAGCGGCGGCTCCAGAGCTGCTGCCGCCGGGGTTCAGATTCAGATTCCAGGGATTTCGGGTCAACGGGTGCAGGCTCGACAGTCCGGACGACAGCATTCCCAGGTCGGGCATCGTCGTCTTGCCGAGGATGATCGCGCCGGCCTCGCGCAGCCGCGCGGCCGGTGGAGCGTCGGCCGGTGCAGGGACCAGCCTGGTGGCTGCGGTGCCCAGCGGCACCGGCACCCCGCACGTGGCGATGTTTTCCTTGATGAACGTCGGAATGCCGTCCAGCGCGCTCAGCGGCAGCCCGCGACGCCATCGTGCCTGAGATTCGGCCGCTTGCGCCAACGCTGCCTCGGGGTCCAGCGCATAGGTTGCATGGAGCGACGGCTCCCATGCGTCGATGTGCCGCAGCACGTCGAGCACCGCCTCGACCGGTGTAAGCGTCTGGTCGCGGTAGGTCTGCCCTAGTTCGGCAGCGCTGAGATCGCAGGGCCGCGCCAAGCGTCAGGGTCCGTCGGCGGTCTGGCGGGTCGAATGCTGCCGGGGCGCGATCAAGTCAGCAGTCCGCGACTTCAGGTGTACCGACCTTCGTTGGCGACCAACTCGCAGCCATCGATCAGGAAAAGGCCGTTGGGCTGACGTTCCAGTTGGTAGGTGGCGAGCCATGCAGAACCCTGGGAATCGGTCATCTGCACGCCCAGCACCACGACACCGTCGATCAACTGGGGTTTCAGGAATGCCACCGTAGCGGGCCGGTACACAACCGCATAGTTCTTGCGCACCAGCTTGATGAAGTTGTCGGGTGAGCCCAGATGTTTGCGCGCGCTGGGCGAGGCCAGCTGAAACGCGCGGCGTGCGTCGTCTGCAGCGAACGCATCGAGTTGGGCCTGGACCACGGCGCGCGCCTTGGCTGCCTGCACCTCCGGAACTTCGACCGCATATGCACCGCCTGCGGCCAGGCTCAAGCAAATCGTGAAGAGCGCACGGCGTTGAATCGGGACAGCGTTCATGGCGACTCCGTGGATGTTTGAATGTCAATCATGCCGCGATCGCCGGGAAATTACATCGTTCGGGTCATTCGCTCGGCGCCGTGTCGTGCAATCGACCCGCTCACCTCGGGGGGAAGAGGGGCGTTCTGGGCTGTTCAACCCCTGAATGCGGGGCTCGGAACGGGTTTCCCGGTGCGGCTCGGCCGGTTGAAGAATGTTACATATACGAACCCGGCAGAAACGATCGAACTCTGTCTTCAGGTGCGACTCCCCGAACGCACATCTCTCATACCGACGATGCAACCGACGGCCCGACTTTCACGCAGCACTGTGCCGCCCAATCCGACAACCGAACGGCAGGAATCCGCCGTTCGCACTCTGCGTCGACGGAACGACCGCGACCCGATCGTTGAGTTGCAGTCCCTGCTCGACAAGCTGCCTGGCATGGTGGTCCGGTTGCACCGTTCTGTGGATGGAAGCTGGTCGGTACCCTTTGCCTCCACTGCGTTCATTGGCCTGTGCGGAATTGGCTTGCCTGCCCTGCGCATGGATGCCCGTCCTCTTGCCGAATGCGTGCATCCCGAGGACCTGCGGCGGCTCCAGCGCCTCGGCTCCGAAGAGGAAGAGCCCCCGCTTCCGATCCGGGAAACCCTGCGAATCCGAGGTTCGAATGGGCAGTGGAAGAGGTTCGACGCCAGCGCCATGGTCGATCGTCCTGCCGATGGGGGCTTGTACCTGAATGTCCTGTTGAACGAAGTGGCAACGCCTGTTCCGGAATCAGACGTCGCTCCGCAGCGACAAAACGATCGATGGCAGCGCGCAATCGCGGCGGCGGACATCGGCATGCTGGAGATCAGTCTGCTGACCGGTTCGTTGCAGTTCGACGCTGTGGCCTGTCGGCAACAGGGGCTGGACCCGGCCGATTGCCGGTGGGCGTTCGAGCCTTGGGTTCAACGCGTCGCCGAGGCAGACCGCCCGGCCGCGCGCGCCTTGCTGGCGAAGCCTGCTTCGCCGGACGAGGTGACTCGTCTGTTGTTGTCCTTCGAGGTTGGCGATGTCCATGGGCCGCGCACGCTTGAATTCGTCTTCCAGGCTGTACCCGATGAGCGGCGGCGGGTGGGTATCTGCACCGACGTGACCCAGCGCAAGACGCTCGATGCACTGAAGCGCGACAAGCTCGACGCCGAAAAGGCGAGCCGCAGCAAGAGCGAGTTCATGTCACGAGTCAGCCACGAATTGCGCACGCCGTTGAATGGCATCCTGGGATTTGCCCAACTGATGGCTCTGGATGGCGAGCATCCGTTGGCGCCGGCGCAGTCGCAGCGCCTCGAGGTGTTGCGGCAATCCGGATCACGACTGTTGTCGCTGATCGACCAACTGCTCGAGGTGTCGCGGATCGAGCAGGGCCGACTGCGCTTGCGCAATCGACCCATCGACGTTCGATTGCTCGTCGAGCGATGTGCCGTTGAGGTCATGCCTCTGGCTCAACAGCGTGGCATCGAACTGCTGATCCAGATTCCGTTGACTGCGGGTCCGGTTCGCGCCGATCCGGACGCGCTGGAGCAGGTCGTGACGAACCTGCTGACCAATGCCATCAAGTACAACCGACCGAAAGGCCGGGTCCGGGTTCGATTCGAAGCTGGCGAAAACGGTGTCTTGACGGTCGACGACACCGGCATCGGCATGACCGAAGAACAACTCGACAAGCTGTTCGAGCCGTTCAACCGACTCGGCGCTGAAAAATCGGAAACCCAGGGCAGTGGACTGGGTCTGGTCATCACCCGGAAACTGGTGCGTGCCATGGGCGGCAAGGTCGATGTGCTGTCGCGGCCCGGCCGGGGCTCACGCTTCGCGGTGTCCCTTCCCCTGGCGAAGACGAGCCGGCCGAAATTGCCCGACGTTCGGTCGCCCATCGAGGCACCTTCCACTTGGGATAACGGCGTGGAGCAGGTCGTTCTCTACGTCGAGGACGACGAAGTCAACACCATCCTCATGGAACAGATCTTCCGCTCACAGCCGAACTGGCGCCTGTTGACCGCCGCCAGCGGCACCGAGGGACTGGAACTCGCGCGCGAGAATGAGCTGTCGCTGGTCCTGCTGGACTTGAACCTTCCAGGGCTTTCTGGCTTCGAGGTGATGGAGCGGTTGAAAGCCGACGAACAAACGCGACATCTGCGGTGCATCGCCCTCAGCGCCGATGCGCTGCCGCACCAGGTCCAGCATGCCTTGTCGTTGGGGTTCGACGATTACTGGACCAAGCCGATCGATGTCGGAACCGTGATCGGCAAGTTGAAAGACGAATTCCGCCAGCTTTCCGAGGCTGTTTGACCGATCTTTGATGGTTTGTCGGCCGTCCCGATGGACGTTCAGACTGTTAATCTAGGGGTTGGCGGCTGTCATGCAATTTACCCAATCCACGGAACCGATCGACGTCTCCGCCCTGCGGCTGGGCATGTTCATTCTTCTTGAGGGGGGATGGCTGTCGCATCCGTTCCCGAGATCCAGCTTCAAGATCACCAGCGACGACCAGCTGGTCACTCTGCGTTCGTTGGGCATCGAAATGTTGCGCTGGAGCCCGGAGCTCAGCGACCCTGAGTGTCTCCCACCACGCGATCCAGCGGCGCCAGTTCCTGTTACGGGACCGGCTGATGTCGTCGAACAAGCTGCCAGCGATGCCCGCGTCGCCCGCCGCGCGGCCCTGAGTGCACAGCGTCAGGCACTGGCCGAGTGTGAGCGGAGGTTCAGCGAAGCCACGCGCGCCTCCAAGCTCGTTTTTGACAGCGTGATCAGCCAGCCGGCGCAGGCACGTCAAGGCGCGCGGGACCTGACTCGCGAACTCGTCGACAAGATGCTCTGTTCTGAAGAGCTTTGCATCCGCCTGCTCAGCGAGGCCGCGGGCGACAAGGCGAGCGCCCACGCCGTCAATGTCAGTGTCATATCGCTGCTCATGGGGCGCATCTTCGGCCTTGCCGAAGCCGAAATGCTCGACCTCGGCCTTGGCGCCCTGCTGCATGACATGGGGAAGGCCGACATTCACGAACGATTTCGCCACCGGGACGACCACCACAGCACTGCCGAGCAGAAACTCTACGAGACCCATGTCGTCCACGGAATCGCCCAGGCACGGCGCATGGATCTCGGTGCAGGTGCGTCCACCGTCATCGCCCAGCATCATGAGCTCATTGACGGCAGCGGCTTTCCGCTCAAGCTCACGGGCGATCGCACCAGCGTGCCCTCGCGCATCGTCGCCCTCGTGAACCGCTACGACAACCTGTGCAACCCGGCCAGCAATCCAGGCAAGGCTGTCACCCCGCACGAGGCGGTGGCGCTGATGTTCGCGCAAGGCAAGAACAAGTACGACCCGTCCATCCTCGGCGCATTCATCAAGATGATGGGTGTGTACCCTGCCGGCTCGGTGGTCCAGCTCACCGACGACCGATACGCTCTGGTCGTGGGGGTCAACTCTTCGCGTCCGCTCAAGCCCCGCGTTCTGGTACACGAGCCCGGTGTACCCCGCGACGAGGCACTGATACTTGATCTGGAGACCGCCGGCGGGCTCGGCATCCGTCGCAGCCTGAAGCCGACTGCGCTTTCCGAGCAGACTCTGACCTATCTCTCGCCCCGACCTCGCATCAGCTACTTCTTCGAGAGCGGTCGCGATCTGGAGTCGCTGACGTGATGCCGAAAATCACACCACACTCCGTACACGGCGCGGGCGATCCGGCGCTGGTTCGGCCGCGGCCGGTTTCTGCGCCGCAACCGCTGTTGGTCGCTGGGGACGATGCACTGCAGGATCTGTCGCCGCTGATCGAGGGCTTGCTTGATGCAGCCTGGCTGGTCAATCCTGACAGTCTGCGGATACTGGCGGCGAATGCCGCGGCCGCTGCGTTGTTCTGCATGGACGTGCAGGCCCTGTGTCGCGTCGATGCTCTGGAACTCGCTGCCACCCCGGAAGACGTGGTCTTCTGGGAGAAGGGTGTGGACGATCTGGCGTCCAGCACCGATGCCCAGACCGTCGTCAGTCGGGCTGATGGCAAATTGGTGCCAGTGCTGCGGCGAGTGACCCGAATCCGACTCGGGTCCGATCGGGCTTCTTCGCCGGGGTCACGCAACGAGGCCTACCTGGTCGTCATGCGAGACCGCAGCCTCGAGTTGCGAACGCAGGCCGAACTCGAAGAGCGACTGTCCCAGTTGCGCGCGACGCTCGAGTCGACCACTGATGGCATCCTCGTGACCGATTTGTCCGGGCGCATCGTCAACTTCAACCCGCGCTTCATCACGCTGTGGGGCGTTCCGGAGGCGCTGCTGGCCGATCATGACGATGCGGCCGTTTCGGCATGGATGCTGCGGCGTGTGTCCGATCCGGTGGGCTACACCAAGCGTCTGCAGGCCATCGGAGAGTCGACGACGCTGGAAGGCAGCGACGTCCTGAACCTGCGTTGCGGCAAGGCCCTGGAGCGACGGACCTTGCCGCAACGCAATCGTGGGCAGGCAATTGGTCGTGTGTACGCTTTTCGAGATATCAGCGACAGCCTCGAAGCCAATCGGCGCATCGACGCGATGTCCAATACCGACCCGCTGACCGGATTGCCCAATCGACGTGTGGTTGCCGGCCGGATCGAGTACGCGCTCGCGCTGGCGCAGCGCGAAGGCGTGGCTTTCGCGCTGTTGCATCTCAATCTCGACCGTTTCAAGCCGGTGAACGACGCCCTCGGCCTGGCGGTCGGCGATCGCATCCTGGTCGAAGTCGCCAGGCGCCTGACCGCGACGATGCGTCAAGTCGATGCTGTCGCTCGACTGGGCGCCGATGAATTCGTGATGCTGGTGCACCATGCCGACATGCAGCGCGCCGAGGGTGCGGCGCGTCGTCTGGCCGGCGCCTTGCAAGCACCGTTCGTGATCGACGGGATGAACCTGACGTTGACCGCCAGTATCGGCATCGCGCTTTATCCCGGCGATGGCAGCACGCCCGACGAGCTATTGCAGGCCGCTGATGCAGCGATGACCGATCTGAAATCGGCCGGCGGTGCCGGCTATCGGTTCCATCAGCAGCGAGCGGGCGCGACCGTGGTTGCGCTGCGCACCCGCATGAAGCTCGATCAGGCGATGCGCCAGGCGTTGGCCGCCGGTCGCTTCCGTCTGCACTACCAGCCGCAGGTCGATCTCGAAAGCGGAGAGATCGTCGGTGCCGAGGCGTTGATCCGCTGGCGCGACCCCGAGCTCGGTGACGTGCCGCCG
>JBJXEJ010000141.1:0-9377 GCA_046154125.1 Rhizobacter sp.
GCTCACGGCCACGGCCGACGACCTCACGCGTGCCGACATCATCGCGCGCCTGCAGCTCGAAGACGCGCGCATCTTCATCAGCAGCTTCGATCGGCCGAACATCCGCTACGGCATCGTCGAGAAGGACCACGCCCGTGCGCAGCTGCTGCGCTTCATCCAGGACGAGCACGACGGCGACGCCGGCATCGTCTACTGCCAGTCGCGCAAGAAGGTCGACGAGACCGCCGCCTGGCTCAGCAGCGAGGGCATCACCGCGCTGCCGTACCACGCGGGCCTCGACGCCGATGTGCGACGGCGCCACCAGGATCGCTTCCTGCGCGAGGAGGGACTGGTGATGGTCGCGACAATCGCGTTCGGCATGGGCATCGACAAGCCCGACGTGCGTTTCGTGGCCCACCTCGATCTGCCGAAGAACATCGAGAGCTACTACCAGGAGACCGGCCGCGCCGGCCGCGACGGCCTGCCCGCCGACGCGTGGATGGCCTACGGACTGGCCGATGTCGTCAACCAGCGCCGCATGATCGACGACAGCCCGGCGGGCGAGGAGTTCAAGCGCGGCCAGGTGGGCAAGCTCGAGGCACTGCTGGCGCTGGCGGAAACCCATGACTGCCGGCGCGTGCGGCTGCTCGCCTATTTCGGTGAGCCGAGCCGGCCCTGCACCCGCCTGCAGAACGCCTGCGACAACTGCCTGAGCCCGCCGGTCACCTGGAACGCGACCGAAGCCGCGCGCAAGGCGCTGAGCTGCATCTACCGCTTTCACCAGAACGGCGGGCAGCGCTTCGGCGCGGGTCACCTGATCGACGTGCTGCGCGGCAAGGTGACCGACAAGGTGACGCAGCACGGGCATGGGTCGCTATCGACCTTCGGCATCGGCGCTGACGTGTCCGAAGGACAGTGGCGCGCGGTGCTGCGTCAGCTGATCGCGCTCGGCTACCTGCGCACCGAGGGCGAGTACCACACGCTCGAACTGACGGGCAGCGCGCGCGAGGTGTTGCGCGGCGAGGTCCAGTTGCTGCTGCGGGAGGCGAGCGCTGCAGCAGCCGGCGGATCGGGGCGTCGCGGCAGATCTTCATCTCGCAGCGGGGCCACGAAGGACAAGGCACCACCGGTGCCGCTCGATGCGGACGCCACCGAGCGCTTTGCCGCACTGAAGGCGTGGCGTGGCGAGGTCGCTCGCGAGCACAACCTGCCGGCCTATGTGGTGTTTCACGACGCGACGCTCGCCGAGATGGCCCGCGCCTGCCCGCGGACGCTCGACGACATCGGCGAGATCAGCGGTGTCGGCGCGAAGAAGCTCGAGGCCTACGGTCGCGAAATCCTGCGCGTGCTGGAAGGTTGACTGGCGGAGGTCAATCGACGCGCCGCACCCGCCAACCCGCCCGCGCCAGCCGCGCCAGCAGGCCCTGTTCGCCGGTCAGATGAAGCGCGCCCATCGCGGCGAAAGCCCCTCCGGCCTGGATCTCCGGCACCAGCGTGGCCAGCATGCTTTCGTTTCGCCGGTCGAGGATCTGTTCGATCAAATCGGCCATCGGCTGGCGCAGGCTGGGGTCGTCGCGCGCGGCCGATTCTTCCAGGCGGCGCAGACCGGCAAGGTCTTTTGCCAGGTACAGATTGACGAGCTGGTCGATCTCGGCCATCGCGCCGTCGTGATCCCGCGCCAGCGCTGACAGCAGCGCGAGCTGCGACGCAACCGGAATCGCCTCCATGGCGGCGATCTGCTGCGTCACGGCTTCGAGCGGCCGGATCGTCAGGCCCTGCTGCTGCGCCAGCCGGATCAGTGCCGCGTCGACGATCTCGCCCATCGGCCGCGCTGGCTGGCTCAGGTAGACGTATGCCGCCCAGGGCTTGAGCTGCGACGCCGTGGTGCGGGGCACGCTGTAGCGCGCGCTGAGGCGCTCGGCGATGCGCTCGAATTCGTCGGCGCCCGCCAGCGCCTCGAGGGACTGTCCCGGCTCGGCGCGCATGGCCGCCGCGAACGCCTGCGCGCTGGCCTCATCGGGCAGCAGCTCGGGCAGGAAGACACGGGACGTTGCCAGCGCGCGGCGCACGCTCGCACTGAACGAGGTGGCCCGTGGGTCGTCGATGTGCACCGTGCCGAAAAGGTGGCTGGGCGGCGGGCTGTGTGCGTCGGCCCCGGAAGCGGTAGGTCGGTCGATGCGCCACAGCAGGCCGCGATCGAAACGATGGGCGGCAGCTTCGCGCGTGACCGCTCTGACCGGTGCGGCAGCGGGCTCGGCCTGCGCGACCGTGGTCATGCCGACACAGGTGGCCAGCAGGGCCGGTGCGATCAGGCGGACACCGATCAGCCATCTCGCCGATTGCAAGCCCGAACGTGGAGCGACCTTCAGGAATCGGCCCAGGCAAGCAGGTCTGCGCATGGGCGGAGTTTGCCCGCCCCGCTCCGACCTTGGCGTGCGATGTCCATTGCTGTCATCCCGGCTTGCGCTTGCCGAGGCGTGTCTTATCGTCGCCGGATCTGGTAACGGAATGTGTGCCGCTGCGGCAAAATCAAGCGATGAAAATAAAAAACAACTGCATGCTCGCAGCCGTCTTGCCCGGCACTTCAGCGCCGATGCATAGCGCTCTGGCTGTCCTTTTCGGTCTGTGCGTGAGCCTCGGCGCTGCCGCCCAGACCACTGCAGCCCGCGCACCGCAGCCCGCCGACACCAGTTCATGGACCTTCGCCATCGACAACGACTGGCTCGCCTTGAGCCGCAGAGACGCCGACTACACGGGCGGGTTCATGTTCGCCTTGTCCGGTCCGGCTGCGTCCCAGTTCCTGCTGTCGCTCGATCCTGTGCTGGGCTTCATCGACGGTCTCTGGCTGCCCGGATCGGCGCCCACGTCAAAGTCCGCGCTGCAATTCGGCGCGCAGGCCTACACGCCCAAGGACAAGAAGTCGCACGAGGTCGTTCGTGACGACCGACCGTATGCAGGCCTGTTTTCGCTCACCAGCACCCGCATGACCGTCGCCGGCGATACCGACCCGGTGTGGGCTTCGTCGCTGACGCTTGGCCTGCTGGGAACGTCGGCCGGGAAGGCCCTCCATCGCGGCTTCCATCGGGCGCTCGGCGGGCAAGTGCCGAACGGCTACGACCACCAGATCTCCGACGGCGGCGAGCCGACGCTCAAGTACACCGTGCGGCGGCAGGCACTGGCGCTCGACAGCAGCAACGTGCTCGGCCAGCGCACCGATCTCAAGTGGGGCGTCGAAGGCAGCCTGGGCTACATCACCGAGGCCGCCCTGCTGGTATCCGGCCGCTTCGGCCGCTTCTCGACCCCGTGGTGGTCGCTTTATCCCGAGCGCTCCGAGTACTACGCACCGCCCGCCTCGAAGTACGAGGGCGACCTGTACCTGATGTACGGCGTCGGTGCCCGACTGCGCGGCTACAACTCGCTCATCGAGGGGCAGTTCCGCCACTCCGACCACACCTTCGGGGGCAGCAAGCTGGAAACTGTCATCGGCGAGGCTTACGCCGGGGTCACCTGGGGCATCACCGACTCGACGAGCCTGAGCTATCTGGTGCGCTACCAGTCCGCGGAGATCAAGCACGGAACCGGGTCGCGGGACACCTTCAACGGCAGCCTGTACCTCAACGTCGGATACTGAGGTCGGGCGCCGGGAGTGCCGGCTGAAATGCGCGGGTCGGCCCGTATGATGGGTCGTTTCGCGTTTTGCCGCCGATGCCTTCCCCACCGTCGACCCCGTCCGAGGTCAGCCAGCCTGAAGCGCCTGCTGGCCGAGCTTCGTCTCTGGAAGCGCACTCGATCAGGGTGCGCGGGGCGCGCACCCACAACCTCAAGAACATCGATCTCGACATCCCGCGCAACCAGCTGGTCGTGATCACCGGGTTGAGCGGCTCGGGCAAATCGAGCCTTGCGTTCGACACCCTGTACGCCGAGGGCCAGCGGCGCTATGTCGAGAGCCTGAGCGCCTATGCGCGGCAGTTCCTGCAGCTGATGGACAAGCCCGATGTCGACATCATCGAAGGGCTGAGTCCGGCGATCAGCATCGAGCAGAAGGCGACTTCGCACAACCCGCGCTCCACCGTCGGCACCGTCACCGAGATCCACGACTACCTGCGCCTGCTGTACGCCCGCGCCGGCACGCCGTTCTGCCCCGACCACCGCATCGCCCTGCAGGCGCAGAGCGTGAGCCAGATGGTCGATGCCGCGCTGGCGCTGCCCGAAGGCACGCGGCTGATGGTGCTGGCGCCGGTGGTGCGCGACCGCAAGGGCGAATTCGCCGAGCTGTTCGCCGACATGCAGGCGCAGGGCTATGTGCGCTTCCGCGTCGATGGCAGCACCTGCGAAGCGGCCGACCTGCCCAAGCTGAAGAAGAGCGAGAAGCACGACATCGATGTCGTGGTCGACCGCGTCAAGGTGAGTGCCGACGCCGCCAGCGGCCTGCAACAGAGGCTTGCGGAAAGCTTCGAGGCCGCGCTGTGCATCGCCGACGGGCGGGCGATGGCCTTCGAAATGGACAGCGGTAGCGAACACCTGTTCTCCAGCAAGTTCGCCTGCCCGATCTGCGGCTATTCGCTCGCCGAGCTCGAACCGCGGCTGTTCTCGTTCAATTCGCCGGTTGGCGCCTGCCCCACCTGCGACGGCCTCGGGCACGTCACGGTGTTCGATCCGCAGCGAGTCGTCGGCTTCCCGAGCCTGAGCCTCGCCAGTGGCGCGATCAAGGGCTGGGATCGGCGCAACGGCTACACCTTCTCGCTGCTCGAATCGGTGGCGAAACATTACCGATTCGACCTCGACGCGCCGTTCGAGTCGCTGCCCGCAGCGATCCGCCAAGTGCTGCTGCACGGCTCGGGCGAGGAAGAGATCGCGTTCGTCTACGCGGCGGACACGGTGGGCCGCGACGGCGCCGCCAAGTCGCGCAGCGTGAAGCGCAAACACCCGTTCGACGGCATCATCCCGACGCTCGAGCGCCGCTACCGCGAGACCGATTCGGCGCTGGTGCGCGAAGACCTGTCGCGCTACCAGAACGCCAAGCCCTGCCCCGATTGCGAAGGCAGCCGGTTGCGCCGCGAGGCACGCAACGTTTTCCTGCAAGAGGCAGGCAGCGAATCCGGCCAGCCCGGCGAACCGATCTACCGCGTCGAGCACAGCACCCTGCGTGACTGCCAGGCCTATTTCGACCGGCTGCATTTGAGGGGCGCGAAGGCCGAGATTGCCGACAAGGTGATCCGCGAGATCCGCTCCCGCCTCAAGTTCCTCAACGACGTGGGGTTGAATTACCTGAGCCTGGACCGCAGCGCCGACACACTGAGTGGCGGCGAGGCGCAGCGCATCCGGCTCGCGTCGCAGATCGGCAGCGGCCTGACCGGCGTGATGTACGTGCTGGATGAACCGAGCATCGGCCTGCACCAGCGCGACAACGAACGTCTGATCGGCACGCTGCGCCACCTGCGCGACATCGGCAACAGCGTGCTGGTGGTCGAGCACGACGAAGACGCGATCCTGGCCGCCGATCACGTGATCGACATGGGACCGGGTGCCGGCGTGCATGGTGGTCGCGTGATGGCGCAGGGCACGCCGGCCGAGGTGGCAGCCAATCCCGACTCGCTGACCGGCCGCTACCTTGCGCGTGCGCTGCGCATCGCCGTGCCGAAGAAGCGCCACTCGCTCGCCGACACGCCCGAGCCGCTGACGCTGCGAATCCAGAACGCGCGCGGTAACAACCTGAAGCACGTCAGCGTCGACATCCCGGTCGGCCTGTTCACCTGCGTGACCGGCGTGTCGGGCTCGGGCAAGAGCACGCTGGTCAACGACACGCTGTATGCGGCGGTCGCACGCAAGCTCTACAACAGCCACTTCGAGGCGGAGCCGCACGACGGCATCGACGGGCTGGACGTGTTCGACAAGGTGATCAACGTCGACCAGAGCCCGATCGGGCGCACGCCGCGCAGCAACCCGGCCACCTACACCGGCATGTTCACGCCGATCCGCGAGCTGTTCGCCGAGATGAACACCGCGAAGGAGCGCGGCTACGGACCGGGACGGTTCAGCTTCAACGTTGCCGGTGGACGCTGCGAGGCCTGCCAGGGCGACGGCGTGCTGAAAGTCGAGATGCACTTCCTGCCCGATGTCTACGTGAGCTGCGATGTGTGCGGCGGCAAGCGCTACAACCGCGAGACGCTGGAGGTGCTCTATCGCGGGAAAAATATCACCGACGTGCTGAACCTGACCGTCGAGGAGGCGCACGCGCACTTCAACGCGGTGCCCAGCATCGCGCGCAAGCTGCAGACGCTGCTCGATGTCGGTCTAGGCTACATCCGTGTCGGCCAGAGCGCGACCACTCTCAGCGGCGGCGAGGCGCAGCGCGTCAAGCTGGCGCTGGAGCTGAGCAAGCGAGACACCGGCCGCACGCTTTACATCCTCGACGAGCCGACCACCGGCCTGCATTTCGCCGACATCGACCTGCTGCTGAAGGTGTTGCACCAGCTGCGCGACGCCGGCAACACCATCGTGGTGATCGAACACAACCTCGACGTGATCAAGACTGCCGACTGGATCATCGACATGGGTCCCGAAGGCGGCGCGGGCGGTGGCCAGGTGGTGGCCGTGGGCACGCCCGAGCAGGTGGCGGCCAATCCGGCGAGCTACACGGGGCGGTATCTGAGGCCGATGCTGTGACAGGCATGCATACGATAATTGTCAACATGCGTTCCAGTTTGTCTTCCGGCTCAGCGCCTTTCAGGCAGCGTTGGCGTCAGCCATCCGCCTGACCGCCCCAATGGCGCCCGCTCGGGCGCGACATAACTCTCGCCAGGCGCGCCATACCTGTCCGGCGAACCCGCAAACACGCCAGAAATCAACAGGACCGAGCGCTCATGCTGCTGATGATCGACAACTACGACAGCTTCACCTTCAACCTGGTGCAGTACTTTGCCGAGTTGGGCGAAGACGTCCGTGTCTTCCGCAACGACGAGCTGACGCTCGAAGGCATCAGCCAACTTCGGCCTGACCGGCTGGTGCTGTCTCCCGGGCCATGTTCGCCGACCGAAGCCGGCATCTGCGTTCCGGCGATCCGGCATTTCACCGGCAAGCTGCCGATCCTCGGGGTGTGCCTCGGGCACCAGAGCATTGGCGCGGCGCTGGGCGGCAAGGTCATCCGTGCCCGTGTCCAGATGCACGGCAAGACCAGCGTGATCTCGACTGACGAGCGCGGCGTCTACAGCGGCCTGCCGCAGAAATTCACCGTCATCCGCTACCACTCACTGGCGATCGAGCTGGCCACGCTGCCTGAAATCCTGGAAATCACCGCGACCTCGGAGGACGGCGAGATCATGGGCGTGCGCCACCGCGAGCTGGCCGGCACGACCACACCGCTCGAAGGTGTGCAGTTCCACCCAGAATCGATCCTGACCGAGCACGGTCACGCGATGCTGAAGAACTTCCTGGATCTGCGGGCGTGACCGCGCGCGAGCGCCTGCCTGCCTGAGTACCGTTCGGAGCCTTTCATGCCCATCACCGACACCGAGGCGCTCGCCCGCCTCGTCGACCACCGCGAAATCTTCCACGACGAGATGCTGACGCTGATGCGCAGGATCATGAGCGGCGAGATGCCGCCCGCGACGATGGCCGCGCTGCTGATCGGCCTGCGCGTCAAGAAGGAAACGATCGGCGAAATCACCGCCGCAGCGCGGGTGATGCGCGAGTTCTCGACCAAGGTCGATGTCGCTGACAAGCGCCACCTGGTCGACATCGTCGGCACCGGCGGCGACGGCTCGCACACCTTCAACATCTCGACCTGCAGCATGTTCGTCGCGGCGGCTGCCGGCGCGCGGGTCAGCAAGCACGGCAACCGCAGCGTGTCGAGCAAGTCGGGCAGCGCGGATGTGCTGGAAGCCCTCGGCGTGCAGCTGGCACTGCCACCCGAGGCCATTGCGCGTTGCATTGCGACGACCGGTGTCGGCTTCATGTTCGCGCCTGCGCATCACCCGGCGATGAAGAACGTCGCGCCAGTGCGCCGCGAATTGGGTGTGCGCACGATCTTCAACATCCTCGGGCCGCTGACCAACCCGGCCGATGCGCCGAACATTCTGATGGGCGTGTTCCACGCCGATCTGGTCGGCATCCAGGCGCGCGCACTGGAGCGGCTCGGTGCCAGGCATGCGGTGGTCGTGTACGGCCGCGACGGCATGGATGAGGTGACGCTTGGCGGGTCGACGCTGGTCTGCGAGATCAAGGCGGGCGAGGTCCTCGAGTACGAGATCCACCCGGAGGATTTCGGTCTCGCGATGGCCAGCCATCGCGCGCTGCGCGTCGAGACGGCGGACGATTCGAAACGCATGCTGCTGGCAGTGCTGGACAACCAGCCTGGCGCAGCGCGCGACATCGTGATGCTGAACGCCGGTGTCGCGCTGTACGCCGCCGATGTGGCGCCGACGATGGCCGACGGCATCGCGCTGGCGCGCGAGGCGCTGCACTCGGGGCGCGCGCGCGACAAGCTCCACGAATTCGTCGGCGCCACGCAGGCGCTGGCGGCGGCCTGAGGACCGACGAGATGAGCAGTGACATCCTGAACCGCATCGTCGAGGTCAAGCGCGATGAGATTCGACAGGCGCGCACCAGGCGCGATGCGGCATCGTTGCGGCGCGATGCCGAATCCTTGGGCGGCGTGCGAGATTTCGTCGGTGCGATGCGCACGAAAATCGCGGCCGGTCAGGCCGCGGTCATCGCCGAGATCAAGAAAGCCAGCCCGAGCAAGGGTGTGCTGCGTGAGCATTTCGTACCGGCGGAGATTGCCGAGAGCTACGCGAGCGGCGGCGCCGCGTGCCTCAGCGTGCTGACGGATGTGCAGTTCTTCCAGGGCGCTGCTGCTTACCTCGAGCAGGCGCGAGCCGCCTGCTCGCTCCCAGTGCTGCGCAAGGATTTCATGGTCGACGCGTACCAGGTGTTCGAGGCCCGTGCGATGGGGGCCGACTGCATCCTGCTGATCGCTGCGTGCCTGGACGATGCCGAGATGGCTGACCTCGAAGCGCAGGCGCATTCGCTGGGCATGGCGGTGCTGGTCGAGGTCCATGACGGCTTCGAGCTCGATCGCGCGCTGTCGTTGAAGACCCCGCTGGTCGGCATCAACAACCGCAACCTGCGCACCTTCGAGGTCACGCTGGACACCACGCTAGGCTTGCTGAAAGACGTGCCCGCTGATCGGCTGCTGATCACCGAGAGCGGCGTACTGACGAGGGCCGATGTCGAGCGCATGCGCGGCGCGGGCGTGTCGGCTTTCCTGGTCGGCGAGGCCTTCATGCGTGCCGCTGATCCGGGTCGTGCGCTTGCCGAGATCTTCAAGTGACACGCGTCGAGGTGCCCGGCGACGGCCAACCACAGCACGCGCAGTGATTGGCAGTTCGCGCCTCTGC
>JBJXEJ010000142.1:0-56232 GCA_046154125.1 Rhizobacter sp.
CGCGAATCGAGCGCCGTCAAACAACGCAAACGTCGAGCGCCCTTGCTCTAGGTGGTCGCGCATCCCTTGCAGGCGATGTGGCTGCTGCAACAGCTCGATCACGCCCGCTTCGTAAGCGGCAGCGCTGGGGAATACCAGTTCCTGGAGGCCCACCGAAGTCAGCAGGCTTGCCGCGACCCGTGACGCAAACGTTTCGCCGATCACCGTGGCCAGTGGCACACCCATCCACAGCGCGTCGCTGGCGGTGGTGTGCGCATTGCAGGGCCAGTTGTCCAGCATCAGATCGGCCAGTGGCAGACGCGCCAGGTGATCGCTGACACTCGCCTTGGGCGCGAAGATCAGGCGCTCCGGGTCGATGCCGCTGCGGGTTGCTTCGAGTCTCAGGTTGGCTGTCGCTTGCGGGTTGTCGTGCAGCAGCCAGAGCACCGCGCTCGGCACGGCCTGCAGGATGTGCAACCAGGCGCCGAAGGTCTCGGGGGTGAGCTTGAAGCTCTGGTTGAAGCAGCCCAGCACCAGCGCCTGCTTCGGCAGCCCCCATTGCATCCGATCCGATGGCGTCGGGCGTGCGCGCCGACTGTCATTCGGCTGGTAGCAATGCGGCATCTGCGCGATGCACTCGGTGTAGTGCGCGGCGTGTGCCAAGGGTGTCGTGACCACATCGCCGATGAAGTAGTCGATAGAGGGCATGCCGGTGGTGGCCGGAAAGCCGAGGAAGCTGACCTGAACCGGCGCGGCGCGGTAGGCCAGCACCTGCAGTCGGCTGTCCTGTGTGTGCCCCTTCAATTCAACCAGCACGTCGATGCCGTCGGCGCGGATGCGCTGGGCCATCGCGCGCGTGTCCATCGCGCGCATGTCGACGAACTGCTCGCAGGCACTGCGCACGCGGTGCTGCATCGGCGTGTTGTCCTCCTTGCCGTAGGAATACAGGGTGACGTCGAAATCGCGGGTATTGCGGCGCTCCAGCGCCTCGACGAAGAGCTGCGCTGTCGCGTGGTTGTGGAAGTCGCATGACAAGTAACCAACGCGAATTCGGCCACTCGCGTCACGCTCGCGCGTCTGCGGCGGCAGTGCCTGGATCTGGCCAATGTGGAAGCGGGCGGCCTGCTCCGCCACCACCTTGAACAGCGCCGGCGGATGCGGCATGCCCAGCAATGCAAAAGTGGCGCCCTCCGCCGCATCAGCGTCGTGGTGATTGAGCGCCCTCATGGCGTCGATCGCCTCGATGCAGGACGCATCGAAGTCGCGCCAGTCGCAGGCGTACTGACGCATGTGGATCGCCATCAGGCGTGCCGACAACCGGTTGGGTTGCAGTGCCAGTGTGGTCACAAAGCTCTCGGCCGCTGCGTGGTAATCCTTCATGTCTTTCAGCACCAGCCCCAGACGCAGGTGCAGGCTGGCTGCGGAGACGTCGATCGCCATGGCCCGCAGGAATGCGTCGAGTGCATCGTGATGGCGCTTCAGATGCCACATCGTGGTGCCCTGGTTGACCAGGAAGTCGAACGAGGCCTGTGCCTCGGCGTTGTCTCGTTGCTGATCGAAGACTTCGGCCGCTTCATGCCATCGGTGCTGTTCCAGCAGCGAGATGGTCAGCACCTGGAGTGTGCGCAGATGGAGCGGGTCGTGCGCCAGGGCGCGCCGTGCTGCATCCGTCGCGGCGGACAGCGCACCCGCATGCACGTTCGCAATCGCCAGCGACAACCAATCGCTCGCGGCGAAGCGGCGATCGCTTGACAGCCTGCTGAGACCTCGCGCGGCATCGGCCCAGTTCTGCGTGGTCACGAACTGATAGGCGTTGCGCTTGGCATGCAGGTAGGCGGCATCAGCGTGCGTGTGGGGGTGGGCCATCGAAGAATCCTCGAGCGAAGCGGCACGTTGCGCCATGCGGCGCAGTTCGATCGAATCTAGAGGGAACGCGACGCGCTGGATGCGTTGATAAGCGCGTTGTGGGCTGCGCTTATCGCTGAGACAGGCATGTCGGTTTGCAAAATTTGCTCAAGTCGCCAGACGAGCAGACGAAAACATTTCCAACGAGGCGTCTGTCCCAAGCCTCGTGGTCCGGAACAGCCGACCGCAAGTCCCCACAACCTGTTCAAGGGGGTTTGCAGGATGACTGCCGCCGGGCGCAGCCGGTCCAGGGACAACCGGAAAGTGCTCAGGCACTGACCGCCCGAAGACTGGCTCGATCGAGGTGGGGCGACCCGCCTCTGTCGAGGCAAAGCCGGCGTCCACGCCGGGAGTTCATCAACCCAAGGAGCTTTTTCATGGCACTGACCATCAACACCAATGTGAATTCGCTGACGGCTCAGCGCAATCTGACCACGTCGCAATCTTCCTTGTCCACGTCGCTGCAGCGCTTGTCATCCGGCTTGCGTGTCAACAGCGCCAAGGACGACGCTGCCGGTCTGGCGATCGCCGAGCGGCTGAATTCGCAAGTTCGCGGACTGAATGTCGCCGCACGCAACGCCAACGATGGCATCTCGCTCGCGCAAACCGCTGAAGGCGCGCTGGGCAAGGTGACCGAATCGCTGCAGCGTATTCGTGAATTGGCTGTTCAGTCTTCCAATGCGACCAACAGCGCAGACGACCGCAAGGCGCTGCAGAACGAAGTCGCTCAGCTGCGCGACGAAATCGATCGCGTTGCCAAGACCACCAGCTTCAACGGCACCAAGCTGCTCGACGGATCGCTCAGCGGCGCCACCTTCCAGATCGGTTCGGGTTCGGGTGAAAACATCACTGTCGCCTCGCTGACGAACGCCACCGCAGAGAAGCTGTCGAGCGTGACCTACGGCTCTGACGATCTGGGCGACATCAGCACCGGCACCGTCACGACGTTGACGGAAATTGCTTCGGGCGCACTGGCGATCTCTGTCGACGGCAAGGAGTACACCCTCAGCGGCGTGAAGGCTGCCAATTCGGCCGAAGAGCGTCTGGGCCAGGTGGCTGAGGCCATCAACCGCCGCACCGCGGACACCGGCGTCACCGCCTATCTGTCCAAGGAAACCGACGGTGACTACGCCCTCGCGTTCCGCTCGAGCAAGCTCGATACGGCCGGCGCTGCAGCCGCTGTTTCATTCGGCACCGGCTTCACTGTGGCCAGCACCGGCTTCGCCGATGGCAGCGTGACCATTGCTGGCAGCACGGTTCAAGGCATTGACGCCCTCTCCGTCGAAACCACCGACGACGCCTGGCTGTCGATCAAGCAGATCGACAACGCACTCGACCAGGTCAACAGCGCTCGTGCCACGCTGGGCGCGCTGCAGAGCCGCTTCGAGACCGCTGTGTCGAACATCGCGATCCAGGCGGAAAACACCTCGGCGGCACGTGGCCGAATCGTCGACGCGGACTTCGCTTCGGAAACTGCCAACCTGTCCCGCTCGCAGGTGCTGCAACAAGCAGGCACCGCGATCGTGGCACAGGCCAATCAGTTGCCGCAGCAGGTGCTGCAGTTGCTGCGATAAGCGAGAAAGCGGGTGCCGCTCGCGCGGCCCCTCTTTCTTCCAAATGCCCGGCCATGCCGGGCATTTTTCGTTTCAGCACGCAATTAAGCGGGAGTTCACGCACCTTATCGATCGAATGGCAGCTCAACTGATTCTCCAGAATTCGTCACATCAACAGCGGTCTTCTTGACTGCGACGGATCCGGCAGGTGGTCGGTTCCGGCTTCTGTAGACGTTGGAGACCGAACATGCCCCAGACGATCAACACGAACATCAACTCGCTGACAGCGCAGCGCAACCTGAACTCGTCGCAAGCGTCCTTGGCGACGTCGATTCAGCGCCTGTCGTCAGGCTTGCGCGTCAACAGCGCCAAGGACGACGCCGCTGGCCTGGCGATCGCCGAGCGCATGAACACCCAGATCCGCGGCCTGAATGTCGCTTCGCGCAATGCCAACGACGGCATCTCGCTGGCGCAGGTGGCTGAAGGTGCGCTGGGGAAGGTCGGCGATTCGCTGCAACGCATTCGCGAACTGGCGGTGCAATCGGCCAATGCGACCAACAGTGCGACCGACCGTGCGGCGCTGCAGTCCGAAGTGGCGCAGCTCAGCGATGAAGTCAACCGCGTCGCCAAGCAGACTTCATTCAATGGCACCAAGCTGCTCGACGGCAGTTTCACAGCCGCGACCTTCCAGATTGGTGCCAACTCCGGTGAAGCCATCACCATTGCGGCGCTGACCAATGTCAGCACCGACGGGCTGTCCAATGTCACCTACGGATCGGCCGATATTCCCGACATCAGCGCAGCAGGTGTCACCACCTTGACTGCGGTGGCCTCCGGCACGCTGGCCATCTCGGTCGGCGGCTTCGAGTACCCGCTGTCTGGCCTCGGCGTGGCACGCAGTGCTGAAGAGCGCCTCGGCCAGGTGGCCGAAGCCATCAACCGGCGCACCTCCGACACCGGGGTGACCGCCTATCTGTCAAAGGAAGCCGATGGCGACTACGCGCTGGCTTTCCGCTCCAGCACACTCGACGCCACCGGTGCCGCCGCGTCGGTCACTTTTGGCGGCTTCACCGTGGCGGAGACCGGTATCGGCGACACCAGTGCCTCCGTGGCTTCGACCACCGTCGCTGGCTTCAGCACGCTGTCGGTCGCGAGCACCGAGGACGCCTGGCTGGCCATCAAGCAGGTCGATGATGCGCTCGACCAGGTCAACAACGCACGCGCCACGCTGGGCGCGGTGCAGAGCCGCTTCGAGACCGCGGTGTCGAACATTGCGACCCAGTCGGAAAACACTTCGGCAGCGCGGGGCCGCATCGTCGATGCCGACTTCGCCGCAGAAACCGCGAACCTTTCACGTGCGCAGATCCTTCAACAGGCCGGCACCGCCATGGTCGCGCAGGCCAACCAGCTGCCGCAGCAAGTGCTGCAGCTGCTGAAGGGCTGATCCGGCACGCTGCGATTTCGCGTCGAAACGCGACCCACGCGGTCCGAGGGGGCTGGGTGGGTCGTTGTCGTTTGAGGCTCAAGTTCCAGAGCGCGAGACCGATAGCCCACGAACACTGAAGGAGCGTTCTGATGACGTCTATTGCATCCCCCGGCCTCGGCAGCGGTCTCGATGTCAATGGCATCGTCGACAAGCTGGTCGCCATCGAGCAACGCCCGGTCGCTCTGCTCACCAAGCAGAAGTCGGTGCTGCAGGCCAAGCTGTCGTCTTTCGGGCTGCTCAAGAGCTACACGACCAACGTTCAGGATGCGGTGGCACGGCTTGCCGATCCCAAGCTGTGGCAGCAGACATCGGCGCTGACCACCGATCCGAGCGCGGTCTCGCCCTCGTCGACAGCTACCGCCGTCGCCGGCACCTACAGCGTGGAAGTCCAGCAGCTTGCGCAGGCACAGTCGCTGGCCTCGGGCGTCTACGCCAGCAGCGCCTCCTCGGTGGGGACAGGCACGCTGAAGATCGAGATCGGGGGCTACGGTGGCGGTACCACCTTCACACCCCAGACACCACCCAAGACCGTCGACATCGTCATCGGTGCGGGCGAGGACTCCCTGGAAAGTGTGCGCGCCAAGATCAACGCTGCGAATGCCGGAGTCACGGCGTCCATCGTCAAGGACGCCTCGGGTGCCCGGCTGGCCATCAGGTCAACCGCCACCGGCGTTGACAATGCAATCCGCATCACCGCGACCGCTGACACAGCGCTGCCGGTGTTGCCCAGCGACCCGCCGTCGCTCGCCAGCCTGGGCTATGACCCGGGCACGCCGGCTGCCAGCAAGCTGACGCAGACGGTGGCTGCAAGGAACGCGCTGGCAACGATCAATGGCCTGGCGGTGAGCTCTGCCAGCAACACGTTCACGGACGCGATCGAGGGCGTCTCGCTGAACCTCGGCAAGGTGACGACATCGCCGGTGCAGATCCAGGTGGGCCCCAGCAACGATGCGTTCAAGAAGGCCATCAACGACTTCGTCAAGTCGTACAACGACATCAACACCTACCTCGCCGCGCAAACCAAGTACGACCCGGACACCAAGACGGCGGGTACGCTGCAGGGCGACGGTGCCACGCTGTCGCTGAAGAGCCAATTGCGTTCAGCGATCACGTTTCCGAGCAGCGCATCATCGGTGTTTCAGACGCTGTCCGATCTCGGCATCCAATTGCAGACCGGCGGCAGCCTGTCGGTCAATGACAGCAAGCTCACTGCGGCACTGGGCAACCTCAGTGAGGTGAGCAAGGCATTCTCCAATCCAGGTTCGGGCGCCAGTGGCGATCCGACCGCCGGGCTGGCCGTTCGTCTGCAGACGCTCACCAAGGCTCTGATCCAGACGGACGGTGCGGTCACGACGCGCACGGCCGCGATACAGGCCTCGATCAAGCGCAATGATGACGATGTGGCCAAGTACCAGTCCCGCATCGAGGCCACCAAGGCGAGGCTGCTCGCGCAGTACGGCGGACTCGACACCAAGATCAGCCAGTTGAACAGTCTGAACACGTACATCAACCAGCAATTCTTCGCGACGAACAACAAGAACAACTGAAGGGAACGTGCGCTCAAGTGCAGCGCGCGGCGTGCCGATAAAAAAAGCACTCGGACTTCTTCAGGACCCCAGCGATGTATGCCGCCGCCAACCCCTTCCGAAATGCCAGCTTCAACGGTCAGTCGAATGCCTATCGAGAGGTCGGTGTTACCTCCGCCGTCGATGGTGCGAACCCGCATCGACTGGTCGAGATGCTGTACGACGGACTGCTCGAATCGATTGCGCAAGCGCGAGGCGCTCTGCGTGCAAAGAACGTCGAATTGAAATGCCACAGCATCAGCCGCGCGGTCCGCATCGTTGAAGAAGGACTGATCGGCGGACTTGACATGGCGTCTGGCGGCGAGCTGGCGGCCAACCTCAGGTTGCTCTATGGCTATGTGTCGCAGCGACTCACGCTGGCAAACCTGCGCAATGACGAGGCGATGCTGCAGGAGTGCGCAGACCTCGTGCAGCCACTGCGCGATGCCTGGTCGCAAATTTCGGCGCAGGCTGCTGCTCCGACACCCAAGCGAGTCGTCAACGGATGAAGCTGCAGCCGCGAACCAAATCAAACGGAATTGCCATGAGCACCACCTTGCTCCAGTACTACGAGGCCATCGAACGCGCGAGCCAGGACATGCTTGAGGCCGCCCGCAATGGCAACTGGGACGCCGTGGTCAAGCTCGAGGGCGCCTGCGCGCTGCTCATTTCGCAGCTCAAGCATGCCGCTGCCGATCAGAAGCTCGCCAGCGACGAACTGCAGTTGAAGTCGCGCATCATGCAACGCATCCTGGTCAATGACGCCGAGGTGCGTGTGCTGGCCGAACCCTGGCTGGAAGGCCTCGATCACTTGCTGGGCGGCACGCGCGCCACGCTGCACTGACAGCATCCGGTCTCGATGGACACGTTGCCAATGCCGCTGGACGCCGTGGCGGCCGCCCACGGGGGTCTGGAGGACTTCCACATCACTGCACCCGCCGAACTGGCAGCGATGCTCAAGCAGTTGCTCGACGCCAATGTGGTGCTGAACCTGAACGCGCCCAATGGCACCGCGGTGGCGGTCTCGCTGTGGACGGTCGACGCGGCGCGCGGTCTCATCAGCTTCAGCGCCGATGCGCAATCGCCGCAGCTTCATGCGCTGATCGAATGCAATGAAGCGGTGGCCGTCGGCTACCTCGACAGCGTGAAGGTGCAGTTCGATGTGCAGGGTCTGCTGTTGGTCCACAACGGGCGCACGAGTGCGATCAGTTGTGGGTATCCGCGAGACATGTTCCGCTTTCAGCGTCGCAACGGCTACCGCGTGCGGCCCCTGCTGCGGCACGCTCCCTCCGCGCGGTTGCGCCATCCGATGCTGCGCGACATGCCCCTGTCATTGCGCGTGCTGGACGTCAGCATCGGCGGCTGCGCACTGTTTCTTCCCGACGATGTGCCGATGATCGAGCCGGGTGTGCTGCTCAATGGTGTCGAACTCGACCTCGATGCGGACACCCGCATCAGCACATCGCTGCGGCTTCAGCATGTCACTTCCCTGCAGAACGACGCCGGTGGTGTTCGACTGGGGTGCGAGATGGTCAATGTCGGCAGCGACAGTCTGCGCGCGCTGCAGCGCTACATCGACCAGACACAGAAGCGCCGGCGCCTGATCGCGATGGACTGAGGAATAAGCCACGTCTGCTTACAAATTGACAGCCTCGTGCCGTCAAGTCCCGCGCGCCTCCGCCGACATCCTGGAAACAGGCATCTCGCCTCGATTCCGGGAGTGAATCATGAGCGTCACCAAAGTTTCTTCCATCGCGGCGGTTGACCCGCCGGTCGGTGCTGTCCGTCCCGCCGGTGCGGCCAGCGGGTCATCGCAGCAGTCGTCTCAGCAGGAGCGCAGACCGCCAGAGGCGCCCGAACCGATGACTCGCCGCTTCCCGTGGCTCAGCTGGGAAACCAGGCAGCTCGAAGCGGCCTCGAAACAGCCCTCTCCCTACGGCCAGGTGCCACTGCTCGGCAAGACGCTGGACCAGAAGGTGTGAGTCCGCGCGAGGCGTGAGCCAAGGCCTCACACCTGCATGTTCATGATGTCGCTGTAAGCCTGCACCAGCTTGTTGCGCACCTGGATCGTCGCCTGGAAGCCAATTCCGGCCTTCTGCATCGCGACCATCGTCTCTTCGATGCTCACATTCGGGTTGTCGAGTTGCACTTCGCGCTGCAATCGTCTCGCCTCCGCCTGCGAGTTGCTGACTGCCCCCAGCGCCTGGGTCAGCGCCGCCTGAAAGCCCCCGCCCTCGCTCGGTGCCGCCTTGCCCAGTGGCTGTCCCTGCGTATTCAGCCCGGCACGGGCCACTGCCTGGGCAAAGTCGAACGGCTTGAGCGTGACATTCATTACGAACCCCTGAAATGCCCCCGCGCCAGTGCCTCGAATCGACGCACGGACGGCAGGTTTTGATGCCATCCATCGTAGACAGACGAGCGCGCCACGATGGGGCGAACTGGCGGGGGTTTGCTTCGCTTCTCGGTCCTTGGAACGCGACGCGGCGTTCGAATAATGGCTGCTATCGGCCGGCGCTTTCGGCCTTGCCCATGCCTTGAACGAGAACGATGGACAACGCTGTCATCCTGAAGTCCCCCGGCGGCCTGACCGCCGCACCCGGCTTCGGCGCACGCCTTGCGAGCCTGCCGCCGAAAAGCAAATTCAACCTCGGCCTTGGCGCTGCTGCGCTGGCCGGCGTCGTCCTGGCCTTGCTCATGTGGAGCAGTCAGGGTGACTACAAGGTGCTCTACGCCAACCTGTCCGACAAGGACGGCGGCGCGATCATTGCGCAGCTGTCGCAGATGAACATCCCGTACCGCCATGCCGATGGTGGCAATGCGATCATGGTGCCGGCATCGATGGTTCACGATGCCCGGTTGAAGCTGGCGTCGGCCGGCCTGCCGAAGGCCTCCGTCGGTGGTTTCGAGATGATGGATGGTGCCCGCTTCGGGCAGACGCAGTTCCAGGAACGGCTCACCTTTCAACGCGGCCTCGAAGGAGAGCTGAGCCGCTCGATCACCTCTCTGGCCGCCGTCGAAAGCGCGCGGGTGCACCTCGCGCTGCCAAATCAGAATGGCTTTTTCCGTGAGCAGCAGAAGCCGAGCGCCTCGGTGGTGCTGAACCTGCACGCCGGGCGCACGCTGGACCGTGGCCAGGTGGCCGGCATCGTGCACCTGGTGTCGAGCAGCGTGCCCGAGATGAGCCCCAAGGCCGTCAGTGTGCTCGACCAGACCGGTGCGCTGATCTCGTCCCCGCCCGACACCAATGCGCAGGCGGGTCTCGATGCGCAGCAATTGCAGTACATCGCGCAGATTGAGCAGGGCTACTCCAAGCGCATTGCCGAGTTGCTGGAGCCAGTGGTCGGCCGTGACAACCTGCGCGCCAATGTGACTGCCGACATCGATTTCGCGCAGATCGAGTCGACTGAAAAGCTCTTCAAACCCAACCAGGGCGCCACTGCTGAGGTCACCGTTCGCAGCGAGCAGACGACTGAGCAGTCGGGCAGCAACCCGGCGGCCCCGTCGGGGGTGCCAGGTGCTGCAAGCAACCAGCCGCCGTTGCCAGCTGCAGCCCCTCTCACCGGTGCTGCGGTGCCGCTGCAGACTGCGCAGGCAGGCGGCCCGGTTGCCAACAGCCGTCGCGAAGCGGTGAAGAACTACGAAGTCGATGAGACGGTGCGCGTCACGCGCAATGCCACCGGCACCGTCAAGCGCTTGAACGCGGCGGTGGTGGTCAACAACCGCACCGTCACCGACCCGAAAGGGAAAGTCACCCAGGTGCCACTGGCGCCGGAAGAACTGGAAAAGCTGACCGCACTGGTGCAGGAAAGCATTGGCTACAACAAGGAGCGCGGCGATTCGGTGCGCGTGATCAATGCGCCGTTCAAGGTCGAGCCCGTGACGGTGGTCGATACGCCGATCTGGAAGCAGCCCGAGATTCTCGACATGCTGCGGGCGGCCGCCGTACCCGCCGGGCTGTCGCTGGTCGCGCTGCTGGTGTTCTTCGGGATGATCAAGCCGGGCCTGAACGCCGCGCTGACGCCCACCGTTCCACCGCCCGGCAGTGCAATCAACGCCAGCGTCGGCGACGCCGAAGCGTTGCCGGGTCTACCGGCGCCCTCGATGCAGATGCTGGAAGCGCCACGTGACACTGCCAGGCTCGATGCCGCGCGCGCTCTGGCCAAGGAAAACCCGGCGGCAGTGGCGCACATCGTGCGCGGCTGGGTCAATGGTCAGCCGGCTTGATGGCTGTGCACCCCCTTCCTTCCATTGCCCAGGGATGAACCGACGATGAGCGCCGACTCGCCTGAAGAGGGTCTGGAAAACGCCGCCATCCTGCTGATGTCGCTCGGCGAGGAAGACGCTGCCGAGGTGTTCAAGTACCTGTCACCGAAAGAGGTGCAGGCGCTGGGCGAGACCATTGCCAAGATGAAAGCGGTCACGCACGATCGCGTCGAAGGCGTGCTGGTGAAGTTCTCGGAGATGGCTGGCGAGCAGAGCATGCTGGTGCCAGACAACGACGAGTACGTGAAGAGCGTTCTGCGCCGCGCACTTGGCGATGACAAAGCCAACCTGCTGATCGACCGCATCCTGCAAGGCAGCGATATCTCCGGCATCGAGAGCCTGAAGTGGATGGATCCGCAATCGGTATCCGAGCTGCTGCGCAACGAGCATCCGCAGATCGTTGCGGCGATCCTCGTGCACCTCGACCCTGATCAGTCCTCGTCGGTGCTCAAGCTTTTCACCGAGCGCCAGCGCAACGAGGTCTTGGTACGCATTGCGACGCTCGATGGCATACAGCCCTCAGCGCTGAAGGACCTCAACGAGGTCATGAGCAAGGTGCTGGCAGGCGGCGACAAGATGCGAAAGGCGTCTCTCGGCGGTGTGAAGCCTGCGGCCGAAATCATCAACATGATGGGCGGCAGCATCGAGACCGCTGTGCTCGACTACATCCGCGAGGCGGACAACGAGCTGGCGCAGAAGATCATGGACAACATGTTCACCTTCGACGACCTGGAGAAGCTCGACGACAAGGCGATCCAGACCTTGATGAAGGAAGTGCAGAGCGAATCGCTGGTCATCGCCCTGAAGGGGGCGACACCAGAGATGCGCGAGAAGATTTTCCGAAACATGTCCACGCGCGCGGCCGAAACGCTGCGCGAAGACCTCGAATCGCGCGGGCCGGTGCGCGTCAGCGAAGTCGAGAGCGAGCAGAAGGAATTGCTGAAGATCGTCCGCCGCCTGGCTGACGAAGGTCAGATCCAGTTGAGCAGTGGTGGCGACGATGACTTCCTCTAAGTTCAAGAACGTGCCGTCGCCGGAAGGTGGGGGCAAGGCCTCGGCTTACGCGCGCTTCATTCCGCGCGAAGAGCTCAGCTCGTTCGAAGCGTGGAACCCGGACGAGCTTCTGGGCGCCGATCCTCATGCCAACGCCGGCATGCCGACAGCCGAGCCCGAGGCGCCCACGCTGTCGGTTGCCGAGCAACTGGCCGCGCAACTTCGTGCAGCAAGGCAGAGTGGTTACCAGGATGGCTACCGAGACGGCCTCTCCGCACTCGATGGGTTCAAGCAAAGCTATGCCGCGCAGATCACCAGTCAGCTCGGTCGCCTGATGGAATCGCACGGCGCCCAGCTCGACGGCCTGCAACAGCAGCTGGCGCAGGCGATCGCGGTCTGTGCCACCTCGATGGCGCGCCAGGTCGTGCGCAGTGAGCTGAAGGGGAACCCGGAACTGGTTGCCGCCGTCGCGCAGGAGGCCGTTGAGGCGCTGCTGCTCAGCGCCCGTCACGTC
The DNA here is from genome assembly GCA_046154125.1 of Rhizobacter sp. GTDB lineage: Bacteria > Pseudomonadota > Gammaproteobacteria > Burkholderiales > Burkholderiaceae_C > PBB1. The sequence goes on from JBJXEJ010000142.1 coordinate 12,259, forward strand.
ACCGTGCGCGTGCATCCCGATGACCAGCCACTGGTCGCCCAAGGCGCTGCCGACGTACTCCAGGCTCGCGGAGCCCGACTGATCCCCGACGCCAGCATCGCGCGCGGCGGCTGCCGTGTCGACAGCGACATCGCCAGCGTTGATGGCACGGTGGCCGCACGTTGGCGCCGGGCCTCGGCAGCGCTGGGCTCTGCCAGCGAGTGGACCGACGCTGAGCCCGTTGTGCCTGCTGAAGTCGAACCCGATCAGGACCCGCGATGATCAACAGCCCCATCGAGAACGAAGCGCTGCAACGCGCTGCCCTCAGCGCCGAGAGGGCGCACTCGAGTGCAGCCGGCCGATCCGACGACTGGACGCGCTACCTCGAAACATTGCAGATGTTCGCTGCCGATCCGGTGGCTCTGGAAACCCAGGGCATGCTGGTGCGTGTCGCGGGATTGGTGCTGGAAGCTGCTGGCATCCGCGAGCCCGTCGGTTCGGTTTGTGAGGTGCGCATGGCGGGTCAGCCGCCGGTACCCGCCGAAGTGGTCGGCTTCTCTGGCGACCGAAGCTATCTGATGCCCACGGGCGATGTTCATGGCCTGGCCAGCGGTGCGCGAGTGGTGCCGAAGACCTCACCGATGGTGCCGCTGCAGTTGGGTGCGCCCCGGCATCCCTGGCGACGCAGCCTGGACCGCAGCTTGCACCTGCCGGTCGGTGACGGCCTGCTCGGCCGCGTCGTCGATTCGCATGGCCACCCGATGGACCGCAAGGGCCCATTGGTCGACGTGCACAACGCGCCGCTGGTACGCCGGGCCATCAACGCGATGGACCGTGATCCGGTGCGCACGCCGCTCGATACCGGCGTGCGCTCGATCAACGCGATGCTCACGGTCGGACGCGGTCAACGCCTGGGCCTGTTCGCCGGCACGGGCGTCGGCAAGTCGGTGCTGATGGGCATGATGGCTCGCTACACCGAAGCCGACGTGATCGTCGTCGGGTTGATCGGCGAACGCGGTCGCGAGGTCAAGGAGTTCATCGAGGACATCCTGGGCGCCGACGGCCTGGCGCGCTCGGTGGTGGTGGCCGCGCCCGCAGACGCCCCGCCACTCACGCGCATGCAGGGCGCCAACTACGCCACCGCCGTGGCGGAGCACTTCCGCGATCGTGGCCGGCATGTGCTGCTGTTGATGGACTCGCTGACCCGCTATGCCATGGCACAGCGCGAGATCGCGCTGGCGATCGGCGAGCCGCCAGCCACCAAGGGCTATCCGCCGAGTTGCTTTGCCAAGCTGCCACAGCTGGTTGAACGCAGCGGCAACGGAATGGTCGGCAGCGGCTCGATCACCGCGATCTACACCGTGCTGACCGAAGGCGACGACCCGCAGGACCCGATCGCCGACGCGGCACGCGGCATCCTCGACGGCCACATCGTGCTGTCGCGCGAGCTGGCCGAGGCCGGGCACTTCCCGGCGATCGATGTCGAGCGCTCGATCTCGCGCGTGATGACGCAGGTGTCGCCGCCGCAGCACGTCGACGCGGCCCGGCGTTTCCGGCAGCTGCACTCGAAGCACCACAAGGCGCGCGACCTGATCCAGCTCGGCGCGTATGCCCCGGGCCACGACAGCGAACTCGACAGCGCCGTGCGGCTGCATGCACCGATGACCCAGTTCCTGCAGCAGGACATGCACCAGCCCGCCACGCTCGCCGACAGCGTGCAGTGGTTGAGTGCGGTGATGGCCGGTTGATGACCCGTCTCGTTGAACGTCCGGAAACCCTGGAGCGAAGACTTTCATGATGAACTCTCTGCAACCCGTGATGGCACTGCTGGGTCAGGCCGAACGCGAACGCGACGAGCTGGCCGCCGGCTGCCAGCGGGCCGCCACCGCACAGCGGATGGCGCTCGCGCAGCTGGAGCAGCTGGTGGTCTACAGGCGCGAATACGAGCAACGCTGGGCCCACACCTTCCGCACCGATGGTCGGATGGAACTGGTCAACTGCTACCGGGGCTTCATGGAGCGTCTGACGCAGGCGGTCGAGCAGCAGCGTCGCGTGGCGACGCAGGTCGAAGCCGAACTCGAACAGGCGCGGCTCGCGTTGCGCGACAGCGAGATCCGTGTGGCTTCGGTGCGCAAGCTGATCGAGCGCCGCGTGGCCGATGTGCGCGTTGCGGTCGATCGGCGCGAACAGAAGGCCACCGACGAGTTCGCGGCCCGCGCTGCGTGGAACCTGCAACAAGCTGGCGGATGGGCGGGCGCGCTGTGAGCTCGATGAATTCCAACCCGGCGGCACGGCTGCCGTTCCTCAAGTCGCCGATCCATCCTGGCTCGACGACCCCGGCGAGCCAGTCTGCGGCAAGCCCGAAGGGCGCTGCCGCATCGCAGGGCGACAGCCACGCCGAGTTTTCGCGTCTGCTGGTCCGCAGCCAGAAGGCCGCTGACGCTCCGCAGCGAGCCGGTGGGTCGGCCGACAGGACACCTGCACCTCGCCGGCCTGATTCGGCGTCGCCGGCTCCGCGTGCCGACGGCGCGGCCGCGTGCCCTGCCGACGGCGGCACGCACGAGGCCGAGGCAACGCCTGATGTTCCTCAGATGGACGAGTCCGCCGCCGAGCTGGAGTCGTCCGTACAGTCCCCCGAGCGCCCCGTCCTTCCGCGCCTGAAGACATCGCTGTCGGCGGTGAAAGGATCGGCCATGGCGGCGACGCCTGGCTCTGCGGCCGCCGATTCCCTCATCGACCCGAACACACTGCGGCCTTCTGACATTCCGGCCGCCCCGACGGCTGCCGACCTGGCATCGCTCGTGGCCTGGGGCATCGTGCCGATGCCGCCCGCCGTGCCCCAGACCGCAGCCACCGAAGCAGAGGCCCCGGCCTCGGGCGAAGCAGCCCCGACCGTGGCCGGATCTGGCGTTCTCGTGCGTGGCTCTGGCGATGCTGGCGTCGACGTGCCGCTTCCCGCCGAACCCATGGCATCGAGCGATGCGACCGAACCGGCTTCGGCAAGCCGCGCGCTCACCGACAAGCCGTCGCTCCCGATCGAGCCAGACGTGGCTCCCGTCAGCGGCCCGGCGTCGGATGCCGCACTGGCCAGCCTGGCGATGCTGTCTGCAGGCGTCCGTCCGGAATCGGAGCGTCAGCTGCGCCAGGGCACCGACCTCGCAACCCCGCCCGCGTGGGCGATCGGTGCGCCGACGTCGTCGCGAGCCACCGATGCCGTGGCGCCCGCAGTGCCCGCCATGGTCGCGACGCCGCTGACCGACGGCGGCTTCCACGAGGCTCTCGGCCTGCAGGTCAGCCTGCTGGCCCGCGAAGGCATCCACCACGCCGAACTGCAGCTGAACCCCGCCGACATGGGGCCGGTGTCGGTGCAGATCACGATGAACGGCGATCAGGCGCGCGTCGATTTCGGCGCCGACCTGGCACAGACCCGACAGGTCATCGAAGCCGGCTGGGCCGAGCTTGCCGCGTCGCTGCAGGAAGCCGGCTTCACGCTCAGCGGCGGCGGCGTGTCGGAGCATGCGCGGAACCGGCAGGAGCCGGCTGTGATGTCGCCGCAGGGCGTGGACCGTCGCGCCACGGCGGAGGACGCGCCAGTCGTCGCGGGGGTGGCGGTGCGACCTCGCGCGGGAGCGGCTCTGGATCTTTACGCTTGATCTCCTTGGCATGAAAGCGTGTCGGATTCCGCCCCGCCTGTCGCGGCGGAATCCCGGCGCGGTCCCGTGCAAGGCAGAAAACCTGGGCCAATGGACCCCGGCGCGCTGCACCGAACGGCCAACACATCCGCCGGGACGAACCCCGAGCGACCGGCGAACGCAATCGCCAAATCCACCCTCTTTCAGTCCCTTATCGACGCTTCGGTCGCAAGCGCCGTTTTGATAATGAATCGAGTGTCGGCACCTGGCAACCCAGCGTGGCGACGCCGGATTGCGCTCATCACCTGAAGGAACTCTCATGGCCACTGCCGCCGCCACTGCCCCCGCCGCCGACGCTGAAGGTGGCGACGCCGCGCCGAAGAAGGGCAAGAAGAAGCTCATCATCATCATCGCTGCGGTGCTGCTGGTGGTGCTGGCCGGCGGCGGAGCCGCTTTCTACATGATGAAGCAGAAGGCCGCTGCTGCCGCTGCTGCCGCCGAAGGCGAAGACGGGGAAGAGGCCGCGCCCGCCAAGGGCGAGCACGCGAAGAAGGGCGAGCACAAGGGTCCTCCGGTGTTCGTTCCGCTGGACCCGTTCGTGGTGAACCTGGCCGATCGGGACACCGAGCGTTATGCCCAGATCGGCATCACGCTGCAGGTGGACGATGCGCATTTCGCCGACGAGTTGAAGCTGTACCTGCCGGCGGTGCGCAACGGCATCCTGATGGTGCTGGCGCACAAGACGTCGAAGGAACTGCTCGAGCGCAGCGGCAAGGAAAAGCTTGCCGCCGAGATCATGCGCGAGGCGGTGCGCCCGATGGGCATCGAGGTTGCCACCGAAGAGGAGGCCGACACGCCGGAGCACGACGCGCCCGCGGATCCGGACGCCGAGGACGCCCCCAAGCCGAAGAAGAAAAAGAAGAAGAAGGCCGCTGCTGGTGTCCCCAACCCGGTGACCAGCGTCAATTTCTCCAGCTTCATCATTCAGTGAGCACGCGTCCGCGATGAATCAGCAGATCCTTTCGCAAGACGAAGTCGATGCGCTGCTGCAGGGCATCACCGGCGAGAGCCAGAAGCTCGAGCACGAGGAGGTGCAGCAGGGCGGCATCCGCAACTACGACATCTCCAGCCAGGAACGCATCGTTCGCGGGCGCATGCCCACGATGGAGATCATCAGCGAGCGCTTCGCCCGCAACATCCGCATCGGGCTGTTCAACATGATCCGCAAGAGCCCCGAGGTGTCGATCGGCGGCATCAAGGTGCAGAAGTACAGCGCCTTCCTGCGCGAGATCGTGGTGCCGACCAACTTCAACATCGTCAGCGTCAAGCCGCTGCGCGGTAGCGGACTGATCGTTTGCGACCCGACGCTGGTGTTCGCGGTTATCGACGCGCTGTTTGGCGGCGCGGGCAAGTACCACACGCGCATCGAGGGTCGTGATTTCTCGCCGACCGAGCAGCGCATCATCATGCGGCTGGTCGATGTGATCACGGCCGAATACAAGAAGGCGTGGGTCGGCATCTATCCGCTCGATCTCGAGTACCAGCGATCGGAGATGCAGCCGCAATTCGCGAACATCGCCACGCCCAGCGAGATCATGGTCGCGACCTCGTTCACGCTGGAGGTCGGCGATTCGACCGGCACGATCCATTTCTGCATTCCGTACTCGACGCTGGAACCGATCCGCGACGTGCTGTATTCGACGATGCAGGGCGACAGCACCGAACCCGATCGCCGCTGGGTCAACCTGATGAAGGAACAGATCCAGTCGGCCGAGGTGGATCTGGTGGCCGAACTGGCGACGGCGCCGGCCACCGTCGAGCAACTGCTGTCGTTCAAGGCCGGCGACTTCATCGAGCTCGACCTGCAGCCGGGCATCCAGGCCAAGATTTCCGGTGTTCCGGTGCTGGACTGCCACTACGGCATCTCGAACGGGCGCTACGCGCTGAAAGTCGATCAACTGTTGTCCAGCTCGAACTCGGGCTGGCTGGGAGCAAGCAATGTCTGATGAAGCCGAGGCCGCAGCCGGCCAGTCCGAAGAAGACGCGATGGCCGCCGAATGGGCGGCGGCACTGGCCGAGGCAAAGCCGGAGGCGTCCGCTGCTGGCGGCGATGACCCGTTCGCCACGGGTGTGCAGACGACCGTCGATTCGGTGGCGCCGGCCAAGTTCGCCAATTTCTCCAACGATGGCGGTCCGGCGGCGGGCAACGACATCAACATGATCCTGGACATCCCGGTGCAGCTCACCGTGGAACTGGGTCGAACGCGCATCCCGATCAAGCACATCCTCCAGCTGGCGCAGGGCTCGGTGGTGGAGCTCGAGGCGCTGGCCGGCGAGCCGATGGACGTGCTGGTCAACGGCTACCTGATCGCGCAGGGCGAAGTGGTGGTGGTCAACGACAAGTTCGGTATCCGCCTGACCGACATCGTCACGCCGAGCGAGCGCATGCGGCGTCTGAGCCGCGGCGGCTGACACGCGACCGCGCCGGGCTGACTCGATGAACACCATGCCACTGACGTCGCTGCTCTGGTTTGCCGCGATCATCGTCCTGATCCCGCTGGCGCTCTGGCTGCTCAAGCGCACGCCGCTGGGCGGCGGCGCCTCCGGCAACGTGATGCGCAGCATTGCGGCGCTGCCGCTGTCGACGTCGCAACGCATCCTGACCGTGGAAGTCGGCCACGGCGAACAGCGCCGATGGCTGGTGCTGGGCGTCACGCCGCACAGCATCACCACGCTGCACACGATGGAGCCGCCTGCCGAGGCGCCGGGCGCCGTTGCGCGGGTCGATGGCAGTTCGGCCGGCTCGTTTGCGAACGTTCTGCAGCGCCTGCGCGCCGGTACATCGGGAGCCGACCGTGCCCCTTGAACCGAACGGTGATGCGCACGGCTGTATGCGCGGTGCCCGGGCAGTGATGCTGCTCGCGATGGGCCTGCTCGCGTTCGCCGGCGGGCCGGCGGTTGCGCAGAGCGCGGGTGCCAACCTGCCGCTGGTGATCGGGCAGGGCGCACAGGGCACGAGCTATTCGGTGCCGATCCAGACGCTGCTGTTCTTCACCGCGTTGAGCTTCCTGCCTGCGGTGCTGCTGCTGATGACCGGTTTCACCCGCATCGTCATCGTGCTGGGCCTGTTGCGCCAGGCGATGGGCACGCAGGCGGCGCCACCGAATCAGGTGATCGTGGGCCTGAGCCTGTTCCTGACCTTCTTCGTGATGGGACCGACCATCGACCGCGTGTACACCGAGGCCTACGAGCCTTTCAACACCAACCAGATCGCCTTCGACGAGGCGCTCAAGCGCGGCGAGGTGCCGATGCGCGAGTTCATGCTCAGGCAGACGCGCCAGGCCGATGTGATGCTGTTCGCCCGCCTGGCCAAGGTCGACCCGTCCGTCAAGTCGGCCGACGTTCCGTTCAAGGTGCTGGTGCCGGCGTTCGTGACCAGCGAACTGAAGAGCGCGTTCCAGATCGGATTCCTGATCTTCATTCCGTTTCTCGTGATCGACATGATCGTGGCCAGCGTGCTGATGAGCCTGGGCATGATGATGCTCAGCCCGGTGCTGGTCGCGCTGCCATTCAAGCTGATGCTGTTCGTGCTGGCCGATGGCTGGAACCTGCTGCTCGGCTCGCTCGCCGCCAGTTTTGCCTAGCAACAAGAGAAGGTCGTTCGCATGGATTCGCAACAAGTCCTGACCTATGGCCAGCAGGCGCTGCATCTGCTGCTGATGGTCTCGGCACCGGTGCTGCTCACGGTGCTCGGCGTCGGCCTGCTGGTCAGCATCTTCCAGGCGGCCACCCAGATCAACGAACCGACGCTGTCGTTCGTGCCGAAGATACTGGCCACCGTCGGCGTCCTGACCATCGTCGGCCCGTGGATGCTGACGACGCTGGTCGAGTACCTGCAGCGCATGCTGCAATCGATCCCGTCGGTCGTCGGCTAGAAATGACGCCCCCACGCTTGTGCCTGCGCCACGGCACTGCCCCCCGAGGGGGCGCAGCCCGCCTTGAGGCGGCTCGGCGCCGGGCTGGCCTCCATCACTGACACCACAGTGCCGTGCTGACCTTCGACGAAGCCCAGATCTGGGCCTGGGTCAGCCCGCTGCTGTGGCCTTTCCTGCGCGTGCTGGCCTTGTTCGGCGTGGTGCCGGTGATCGGTCAGCGCAGCGTGCCGGCGCGGGTGCGCGTCGGTCTGTCGTTCCTGATCGCGCTGGCGGTGCAGCCGTCCCTTCCGCCGATGCCGGTGGTGCCGCTCGACTCCCCGCAGGCCGCGATCCTGGTGCTGCAGCAGGTGCTGATCGGCGTGTCGATGGCGTTCGCGGTGCGCATCGTCTTCGCCGCGGTCGAGTTTGCCGGCGAGATCGGCGGGTTGCAGATGGGCCTCAACTTCGCGGGCTTCTTCGACCCCGCCACCAGCAGCCAGGCGACGGCCATGAGCAGCTTCTACAGTGTCGCGGTGAGCTGGTTGTTCATCGTCATCAACGGGCACCTGCTGCTGATTTCCGCGGTGGTTCAGAGCTTCCACGCGTTTCCGGTGGGTGCTGAACCGTTCGCCTTTCTGAGGGCGACACGGCCCGAACTGTGGGGCGCCGAGATCTTCAGCCTCGGCTTGTGGATCGCGCTGCCGCTGATCGCGATGCTGCTGTTCACCAACCTCGTGCTCGGCGTCATCGCCCGCGTGGCGCAGCAGATGAACATCTTCGCGATCGGCTTCCCGATCACGATGGGGGTCGGCCTGGTGGGCGTGATGCTGACGCTGCCGCTGATGCAGCAGCCGTTCACCGCGGCGCTGGAGCAGATGCTGCAGATGTTCCAGTGACGGCCTTGAAAGGCCCCGCCGGTCCTCGTGAAATCGGCACCTTGCCCGACGTTCAGTCCGCTCAGTGCCCGCCGCCCAGATACGCCGCCTTCACCGCCGGATCGCTCTTCAGCTTGTCGGCCGGCCCGTGCACCGCGATGCGACCGTTCTCGAGCACGTAGCCGTAGTCCGACACGTTCAGCGCGGCGGCCGCGAACTGCTCTACCAGCAGCATCGTCACGCCTTCGGACTTGAGCCTCGCGATGATGCGGAACACCTCCTCGACCAGGATCGGCGCCAGCCCCATCGACGGTTCGTCGAGCAGCACGATCTCGGGGTTGAGCATCACCGCGCGTGCCATCGCGAGCATCTGCTGCTCGCCGCCGGACAGCGTGCCGGCGAGCTGCATGCGGCGCTCCTTCAGTCGTGGGAACAGCTCCATCGCGCGTTCGAGGTCGGCCTTCACGTCGCCCTTGGGCCGGCTGCCGGTGAGCCGCGGAAAGGCGCCCAGGATCAGGTTGTCGGTGACGCTCATCGTCGCGAACACGCGGCGGCCCTCGGGTGAGTGCGCGAGGCCGAGCTTGGCGATGGTGTAGCTCTCGAGCCCGTCGATGCGCTTTCCGGTCAGCGTGATGCTGCCGGCGGTCGGCTTGATCATCCCGGAAATCGCGCGCATGGTCGTCGTCTTGCCGGCGCCGTTGGAGCCGATCAGCGTGACGACCTTGCCCTTGGGCACCTCGATCGAGATGCCGTGCAAGACCTGCACCTTGCCGTAGCCGGCGAAGAGATTGTTGATGGTCAACATTTTGTTGGTCCTGTCTTAGGCCGCGGTTCCGCCGAGATAGGCTTCGATCACCTTCTCGTCTGCCTGCACCTCGGCGGGCTTGCCTTCGGCGATCTTCTGCCCGAAGTCGAGGACCGACACGGTGTCGCACATGCTCATCACCACATCCATGTGGTGCTCGATCAGGATCACCGTCACCCCGTGCTCGCGGATCTTGCGGATGAAGCTGATCAGTTCCTTGATGTCGGGAGCCGTCAGGCCAGCGGCGGGTTCGTCAAGCAACAGCAGTTGTGGGTCAAGTGCCAGTGCGCGTGCAATTTCGAGCAGGCGTTGCTTGCCGTACGGCAGGTTGCGTGCCTCTTCGAAGGCCAGGTCGGCAAGTCCCACGAATTGAAGCAGGCCAAGTGCACGCCGCGTCGCGACCTGGCTCTCGCGAAGGTAGCGCGGCGTGTGCACGGCCACGTCGAACAGGTTGCTCGCGAAGGTGTGATGCAGACCGACCTGCACGTTCTGAAGTGCCGTCATCTCGCCAAACAGCTGGACGTTCTGGAACGTGCGCGCAATGCCTGACAATGCGATGTCGGATGACGTGCGCCCGACCACCGAGCGGCCGGCGAACGAGATGTCGCCGGCGGTCGGCACGTAGATGCCGGTCAGCACGTTCATCATCGTGCTCTTGCCCGATCCGTTCGGGCCGATCAAGCCGTGAATCGTGCCGCGCTGAATGCTCAGGTCGACGTTGTTCAAGGCCTTCAAGCCGCCGAACTGCATCAGGACACCCGTGGCCTTCAGGATCTCTCCTGCGGCGCCGGCTGTCGCCATCGACACCGCATCGCCACCGATTGCAGCGTTTGGCAGTTGTGCTTCGGCCTTCGGACGCTGCAGATTAAGTGCGCTGCGCACGAAACCGACGATGCCATCTTGCAAGTAGTACACGACGAACAACATGATCACGCCGAAGATCGACAGCCGCCAGTCGGTCATCGTCTGCAGCCAGAACGACAACACGGCGAGGGCGATGCTGCCGACCACCGGGATGGTCATCTGTTTCACACTCGAGCGGCCCTTCTGGATGCCCACCACCGCCGTCAGGAGCACCAGCACGGCCAAACCCACCGAGACGTAGCGGAACATCGAGATGTCATCGAGCAGCTTGGGCAGCAGAACGATCACTGCCGCGCCGACGAGCGAACCGATGCGGCTCTTGCGCCCGCCCATGATCACCGCCAGCAGGAACAGCACCGTCAATTCGAAGTTGTACGAGTTCGGAGAGATGTACTGTTCCGAATACGCATAGAGACTGCCGGCCAGCCCCGCGAACCCGGCGCTGATCACGAACGCGTAGACCTTGTAGCGGTACACCGAGACGCCCATGCAGTCCGAAGCCACAGGGCTGCCACGCAGGGCCTCGAAGGCACGTCCGAGATGCGAGCGCAGGATGCGGTGCACGACGATCAGCGCCAGCACCATCAGCACAGCGACCAACCAGAAGTACTCGCGTTCGTCCAGTTGGTGACCGAACAAGCTGGGCTTCTGGAGCTTGATGCCGAGCGGCCCCGCGGTGAGGAAGTCCATCTCGTTGATCAGAATCTGAATGATGGTGCCGAAAGCCAGCGTCACCATCGCCAGGTAGGGCCCAGAGACGCGCAAGGCCGGCAGCGCCAGGAGGGCACCGAAGCCGGCCGTGACGAAGACCGCAGCGGGCAGGGTGATCCACAGCGGCGCGGCGAGCTTCATCACCAGCACGCCGGCGGTGTAGGCGCCGATGCCGAACAGGCCTGCGTGGCCCAGCGAGACCTGGCCGGTGTAACCGACCACGATGTCGAGACCGAACAGCACGATCGCATAGATCATGATGGTCTCGAGCAGGTGGATGTAGTACGGGTTGTGAATGCCCACCGGGAACAGCAGCAGGGCGGCGATGCCTGCGATGGCAAGAAGGAGTTGACTGCGTTTCATGGTCTCAAACCTTCTTGATGGCGCTCTTGCCAAACAGGCCTTGCGGGCGCACTGCCAGCACGATCAACAACAGCACGAGGCCGGGGACGTCCTTGTAGCCGGTGCTGAGATAAAAACCGGTTGTCGTTTCGGCCACACCTAGGATGATGCCGCCGATGATGATTCCCATGCCGCTGGTCAAGCCGCCGATGATCGCGACCGCGAATGCTTTCAGTCCGAGCACTGAACCCATGGTGGCACCAGTCAGGGTCAGTGGGGCGATCAGCACGCCGGCAAACGCCGCGGTCAAGGACGACAGTGCGTACGAAAACGTGATCACCAAGCCGGTGTTGATGCCCATCAGCTTGGCGGCGTCACGGTCATTGAACGTGGCAACCACGGCCTTGCCGTAGATCGTCTTGCGGTTGAAGAACTCGACCGCAAGCATCATCAGCACGGCGCCCACGACCACGAGCACTTCCATCGGCAGCACATTGGCACCGAGGAATTTCATGGGTGATTCGGGCAGCGGCGACGGAAACTTCAGGTCGTCCCGGCCCCACACGTTCTCGGCGACGTTCTTGAAGATGATGCCCAACGCGATTGTCGACATGATCCAGCCGAACTCGGACTTGATCTTGATCGCAGGTCGCACGCCGATGCGCTCGACCACTGCGCCCTGGAACGCGCCGAACAGGCAAACCAGCGGGATCATCAGCCAGTAGTTCACTCCGAGGCCGACCAGCGACAGCCCGACCAGCGCGCCCAGCATCAACGCGTCGCCCTGGCCGAAATTCAAGGTGTCCGACGTCGCGAACGTGAGTTGGTAGCCGAACGCGATGACGGCGTAGATCATCCCCAGCGCGATGCCGCTGAAGATCAGTTGGGTCAGGATTTGCATGACGACTCTCGGTGGGCGCCTCGGTCAGCGGGCGCGTTCGGTCGATGGCGGACCGCGGAGGCGGCCCGGATGAACGGACGCCGCCGCGGGCATGGCCCAGGGCGGCGTCGATTCGTTCGTCGATTACTTCTTGACGCGGATTTCAGACGCCTTCTTCTGGTCTTCCGGGTACGCGTACACGACGCGCTGGCCCTTGACTTCGCCGAACACCGGGATGTTGGCGGTGATCGCCTCGTGGTCGGTCTTGGTGAAGGGCTTGTTGTAGGTTGTGACGACGCCTTCGACTGGAGCCTTCAGGTCTTCCAGGGCCGCCTTGATCTTCGGACCGTCGGTGCTGTTCGCCTGCTTGATCGCGGCGGCCAACAGGTAGACCGAGTCATAACCCTGGGCGGCCGACACCGGTGAATCGATGCGCGCATTCTTCGGGTTGAAGGTCTTCAGGTAGCTGATGATGAAAGCTTGGCGCTTCGGCGTCGTGGGCTCCTGGATGAAGGTTTGCGGCATGCGCGCGCCTTCACCGCCGGGGCCCGCGTTGTCGATGTAGTTGGCCATCGAGAGCGTCCAGCTGCCAATCATCGGCACCTTCCAGCCCAGCTTGGTCATGCCGTTCGCGATCTGCGCCAGTTCGGGGCCGATGCCGTAGGTCAGTACCGCTTCGGCGCCGGCTTCTTTGGCCTTGAGCAGTTGCGCGGTCATGTCCACATCCTTGATGTTGAACTTCTCGACTGCGACTGCCTTCACGCCCTTGGCGGCCAGCGCCTTCTCCAGGTCTTCACGACCCAGCTGGCCGTAGTTGGTCGAGTCGGCCAGGATCGCGACCTTCTTGTAGCCACGACGCGTGATCGCTTCCTCGACGATCATCGGCGCCTGGATGCTGTCGTGGGCGGCGTTGCGGAAGATGTAGTTCTCGGGATCCTTGTCGAACTGGTGGGTGACGATCGAGCCCGTCGCCACGTTGTTCATCACGGGAATCTTCGCTTCCTGGAAGAAGCGTTGCGAGGCCAGGGCCACGCCCGTGTTGATGTAGCCGACCAGGGCCACGACCTTTTCCTTGTTGATCAGTTCCTGGGCGATCTGCACGCCGCGTTCGTTCTTGGCTTCGTCGTCGCGCTCGACCAGCACGATCTGGCGCCCGAGCACACCGCCGGCCTTGTTGATCTCGTCCGTGGCAAGCCGCACGCCATCACGCATGCTCACGCCCATCGATGACGAACCGCCAGTGAACGGCCCGTCCACGCCGATCTTGATCGGGTCTGCGGCCATCGCGAGGGTGCTCAGGCCAGTCAAGGCGAGGGCCGCGGAAATCTTGGTGAAACGGAACATGATGAGTCTCCTGCTGTGGGTGTGATCGAGCTGAGCGCGGACTGGACAGGGTAGACCGCGGCGCACCGTGATTATGTGGAATCGCCGGAAATTTCGCATGCGCAGGAGTGCTTGGATTGGCTGCGTACTACTGCATAAGGGAAAACCTTCCCCTGCGCGCGTTCGGCTCCGCGCCGTCGCCACGGCGCTGTGTTCTTGCGCAGAAGCGGCCAGCACGCAAACGCGCTTGCCATTTTCGGCCCCGCTGACATCACAATCGCGCCCATGAAACTGAAGGCCAAGATTCTCCTGCTCGCAGTCGCGCCATTGCTGTTGGCGATCGCGGTCATCGGTGGCTTGCTGGTGGTCGAGACGCAGCGGCTCGAACGCAACCAGGCGCAGGTGCTCGAAGAGGTGCTGCTCAGCACCAAGCGCGACGAATTGCGCAGCTACATTGCGCTGGCGTTGACTTCGATCGAACACCTGTACGGCGCCGGGCGCGACGACGAGGCGGCCAAGGAACAGGCGAAGGCGATTCTGTCGAGCATGAACTTCGGCGACGATGGCTATTTCTTCGTCTACCAGATGGACGGATTGAACCTCGTTCACCCGCGCCAGCCCGAGCTGATCGGGCAGAACTTGATGGACATGCGCGACACCGATGGCACGTATGTGATCCGGGAGTTGATCGAGCGCGGCAAAGAGGGCGGCGGCTTCCAGCGCTACCTGTGGCCCAAGCCCTCCACGGGTCGCGTCGAACGCAAGCTCGGCTACTCGGTGGCGCTGCCACGCTGGGGCTGGCTGCTCGGCACCGGCATCTATCTCGATGACGTCGATGCCGCGGCGGCCCGGCTGCGCGGCAACCTGCTCGCCAGCGTGCGTCAGACACTTCTCGGCCTGGCCACGGTCGCGGTCATCGCCGCGTTGGCCGTCTTTGCCGGCGGCCTGGCGCTGAACATCAGCGAGCAGCGCCAGGCCGATCGCAAGCTCAAGGCGCTGGCACACCGCGTTGTCAGTTCGCAGGAAGAGGAACGTGCGCGCGTCTCGCGCGAGTTGCACGACCACATCTGCCAGTTGTTGGTGTCGATCAAGTACCAGTTCGAGCTGGTGGGGCACCGCCTCGCGCATCCGGGCGATCAGCCGGTCACGGCGATCGACAAGGAAATCCTTGCGCTCTCCAAGGCCATCGGCGAGGTTCGCCGCATTTCGCACGACCTGAGGCCCGCGCTGCTCGATGACCTGGGCCTGCCGGCGGCACTGGAGCACATCGGGCGTGATCTGGCGCAGCGCAGCGGCCTCAAGGTGCGCGTCGCGCCGCAGGTTCACGAAGAGCGCCTGCCCGAATTGCAGGCGGTGAGCCTGTTCCGTGTCGCCCAGGAGGCCTTGCGCAATGTCGAACGGCATGCCAATGCGACTCACATCGACATCCGGTTGGACGACGCAGGCGACAAGCTCGAACTGCGCATCACGGACGACGGTTGCGGCTTCGACGTGAAAAACGTCGAACTCAGCAAAGACCGCGGAATCGGCCTGACCAACATGCGCGAACGAGTCGAGCGCAATGGCGGTACGTTCCAGCTGGTTTCGCACCCCGGGCACACCTCGCTCACGGCAAGCTTTCCGTTGACGGGAATGGCATGACCAGCAAGGCGTCGGAACCAGACCTCGTTCGTCTTGTGATCGTCGACGACCACTCGCTCGTGCGCGACGGGCTGCGCGCGCGCCTCTCCGTCGTGCCGGGCTTGCAGGTGATCGGCGAGGCGGCCAGCGGCGTCGAGGCGTTGCAGCTCGCCGGCGAGCTCGCCCCCGATCTGATGCTGGTCGATGTGGGCATGCGTGGCATGAACGGAATCGAGCTCGCCACGGCACTGCGCCAGCGGCACCCGGCCATTCGCGTGCTGATGCTCAGCATGTACGACAACCGCGAGTACGTGCTCAGCGCGATCCGGGCCGGCGCTCGGGGCTACGTGCTCAAGGAGTCTCCGACCGAGGAGATCCTGTCGGCGATCAGCGCGGTCTGCGCCGGGGGCAACTATTTCAGCGCGCAGATCGCGGAGATGGTGCTGCAGACCGGCACCACACCGCCGCAGCTCACCGCGCGCGAACACGAAATCTTGTTGCTGCTGGCGCATGGGCGCAGCAACAAGCTGGTCGCTCGCCAGCTCGACATCAGCGTACGCACCGTCGAAACCCACCGCCTCAGCCTGCGCCGAAAGCTCGGCGTCGACTCGGCCAGCGAGCTGCTGAAGATCGCGGTCACGAACGGCTGGACGACCCTGTAGCGCTTGTCGTCGGCGCCCGTGCGGATAATCCGCGCCACATGTCACGCCCTGAACCGTCCCCGAAGCCTGTCCCGACCGGCAACCCGCTGCCACCGATCACCTTCCCCGAATCGCTGCCCGTCTCCGCGCGCCGCGACGAGATCGCGCTGGCGATGCAGCAGCACCAGGTCGTCATCGTCTGCGGCGAAACCGGCTCCGGAAAAACCACGCAGCTGCCGAAGATCGCCCTCGCACTGGGTCGGGGCAAGGCCAACACGGGCAAGCTGATCGGTCACACGCAGCCTCGCCGGATCGCAGCCTCCAGCGTGGCCAAGCGCATCGCGCAAGAGCTGAACACGCCGCTGGGCGATGTGGTCGGCTTCAAGGTACGGTTTCAGGATCGGCTCACGCCCGGCGCCAGTGTCAAGTTGATGACCGACGGCATCCTGCTGGCCGAGACCCAGACCGACCCGCTGCTGCGTGCCTACGACACGATCATCCTCGACGAGGCCCATGAGCGCAGCCTGAACATCGACTTCCTGCTTGGTCACCTGCGGCAGATTCTGCCGCGGCGCCCCGACCTGAAGATCGTCGTGACATCGGCGACGATCGACGCCGACCGGTTCGCGAAGCACTTCGCCTCTTCGGCGGGCCCGGCACCGGTGATCCAGGTTTCGGGGCGGCTGTTCCCGGTCGAGCAGCGCTGGCGGCCATTCGAAGAGACGCGCGAATTCGATCTGAACGACGCGATCGGAGCCGCCGTCGATGAACTCTGGCGCGAAGGCAGCGGCGATGTGCTCGTGTTTCTGCCCGGTGAACGCGAGATCCGCGAGGCGGCCGACCACTTGCGCAAGCACCACCCGCCCGGTGTCGAAGTCGTGCCGCTGTTCGCGCGTTTGAGCCAGCAGGAGCAAGACCACATCTTCGAGCCACACAGCGCCCGCCGCATCGTGCTGGCGACCAACGTGGCCGAGACCTCACTGACCGTCCCGGGCATTCAGTTCGTGATCGACGCCGGAACCGCGCGCGTCAAGCGCTACAGCTACCGCAACAAGGTCGAGCAGCTGCTGGTCGAGCCGATCAGCCAGGCGGCGGCCAATCAGCGCGCGGGCCGGTGCGGCCGGGTCAGCGACGGCATCTGCATCCGTCTTTACGACGAGAAGGACTTTGCCGGTCGCCCGAAGTTCAGTGACCCCGAGATCCTGCGCTCCTCCCTGGCCGGCGTGATCCTGCGCATGAAGTCGCTGGGCCTGGGCACGGTCGAAGACTTTCCGTTTCTCGAACCACCGCCGCGACGCGCCATCGCCGACGGCTACCAGCTGCTTGCCGAACTCGGCGCCGTCGACGAGTTCAACGAGCTGACCCCGATCGGCCGCGAGCTGGCTCGGTTGCCGCTCGACCCGCGCGTGGGCCGCATGATTCTCGAAGCGCGCATGCGCGAGGCGCTGACCGAGGTGTTGATCATCGCCAGTGCATTCAGCGTGCAAGAGGTGCGCGATCGCCCACTCGAGCAGGCGCAGGCCGCCGATGCGGCGCACAAGAAGTTCGACGACGAGCGTTCCGAATTCATCGGCGACCTGAAGCTCTGGAAGTGGCTGGAAGACAGCAAGGGTGGGCAGGGCGAGCACAAGGTGTCGCAGCGCAAACAAGAACAGCTGCTGCGAGACAACTTCATCTCGCCGCGCCGCGTGCGCGAGTGGCGCGACATCCATTCGCAGCTGCACACCGTCGTGGCCGAACACAAGTGGCGCCTCAACGGCACGCCTGCGACCTACGAGCAGATCCACCTGTCGATGCTGGCGGGCCTGCTCGGCAACATCGGCTGCAAGAGCGACGAGGACGAGTGGTACCTCGGGGCGCGCGGCATCCGCTTCTACAAGCACCCGGGGGCCAACCTGTCGAAAAAGCCCGGGCGCTGGATCGTCGCGGCCGAGCTGGTCGAGACCACGCGACTCTTCGGGCGCAGCATCGCCGCCATCGAGCCGCAGTGGCTGCCGCAGATCGCGGGGCACGTGATCAAGACCCAGCTGCTCGAGCCGCACTGGGAGAAGAAGGCCGCCGAGGTGATTGCGCTCGAGCGGGCCACGTTGTACGGGATCGTGATCTACAGCAACCGGCGTGTGAACTTCGGCAACATTGACGCCGCCGCCGCTCGCGAGATCTTCATTCGCGAGGCGCTCGTTGCCGGTGAATGGGAGACCCAGCTGCCCTTTGTGGCGGCCAACCGCAAGATGATTGCGCAGGTCGAAGACCTGGAGCACAAGTCGCGCCGGCAGGATGTGCTGGTCGATGACGAGCTGATCCACGCTTTCTACGATGCGCAGTTGCCGGCCGATGTCTGCAGTGGCCACAGCCTGGAGCGCTGGTACCGCGATGAAGTGCGCCGCCAGCCGCGCTTGCTGATGCTCAGCCGCGAAGAGCTGATGCGCCACGAGGCGGCCGGCATCACCAGCAGCGCGTTTCCGAAGACGATCCGCCTCGGCGGAGTGGACTGCGCCGCAGCGTATCTGCATGCCCCCGGTGACCCCAAAGACGGCGTGACCGTGACGGTGCCGATCTACTCGCTCAATCAGGTCAACGAAGAGCGCTGCGAGTGGCTGGTGCCCGGCATGCTCAAGGACAAGGTGCTGGCGCTCGTCAAGAGCCTGCACCAGCGCCCGCGCTCGCGGCTGGTGCCGTTGCCGGAGTACGCCGATGCGTTCATCGCCGACGCCGCGTTCGGCCAGGGCAGCCTGCTCGACGTGCTGCTCAAGAGCGTGCGTGACAAGACCCAACTCGACATCAAGCGCGCCGACTTCAAGCAGGAGCAGTTGCCCGCGCACCTGCTGATGAACTTCCGCATCGACGACGAGCATGGTCGTCAGCTCGGAGCCGGCCGCAACCTCGCATCGCTCAAGGCCGAGCTGGGCGGGCAGGCGCGCTCGGCGTTCCAAGCGCTGGCAGCGCTCAAGCTCAACGCGCCGGCGGCTGCACCCGCCAGTTCGACGCCGCGCGCTGGCGTCGGGGCGGTTCGGGCGGTCAGGGAGGCGAAGGCCGAGGGCGTGGTGACCGCAGTCTCCGAGAAGTACACCGCCTGGACTTTCGGCGAGTTGCCCGAACTGATGGAAATCCGCAAGGCGGGTCAGTCGCTGATCGGGTTCCCCGCGCTCATCGACAAGGGCAGCCACGTCGAGATCGAAGTCTTCGACGAACCCGATGTTGCGGCGCGCAAGCATCGCGCCGGGCTGCGTCGGCTGATCTCGCTGCAGCTGCGCGACGCGCTGAAGTACCTCGAGAAAAATATTCCCGATCTGCAGAAGATGGCAGTGGCCTACTTGCTGGTGGGCAACGGGAGCGCCGACGAATTGCGTGATCAGATCATCGAGGTCGCGATCGACCGCGCATTCCTTGCCGATGCACTGCCCACCGATGCGACGGAATTCGGGCGCTGCCTGGAGAGTGGGCGTGGGCGGCTGACGTTGATCGCCAGCGAAGTCGCGCGCAGTGCGGGCGTGATTCTGATGGAACACACCGCAGCGCTGCGCAAGCTCAAGGACGCGCGTGCGCCGAAGGAGGTGAATGAAGACATCCTTTCACAACTCGCGCGGCTGGTGCCCAAACGATTCGTCGCCGTGACGCCGTGGGCTCAACTCGCACATCTGCCGCGCTACCTGAAGGCCATCGTGATGCGCTTGGACAAGCTGCGTGCCGACCCGGCCCGCGACGCGCTGCGGCTCGCCGAATTGCGCCCGTTGGAGACGCGTTACACGCGCCACCTCGCCGAACGCAAGGGTGTGACGGATGCGCGCCTCGACGAGTTTCGCTGGCTGTTGGAGGAGCTGCGCGTCAGCCTGTTCGCGCAGGAGCTGCGCACGCCGCAACCGGTCAGCGTCAAACGGCTCGAGAAAGTCTGGACTCAGCTCTGCGCGTAGCGCTGTTGGCGACACAGGCTTGCGCTACATTGGCGCGGCGGTTCGATCGATTCGGGCGCAGGGTGCGCACGGTAGCGTTCCGCACGTCAAGAACAAGGAGCACAAGCATGCATTACGTCTGGATGGCAGTGATCGGTTTCGTGGTGGGTTTGATCGCCCGCGCAATCCTTCCTGGGTCGCAGAGTCTGGGAATCGTCCTGACTGCCATCCTGGGCATCGCTGGCTCTTTCGCCGCGGGCTTTGCGGGCCAGGCGCTGGGCTGGTACGCACAAGGCCAGGCCGCAGGCTTTCTCGCTTCCGTGGTGGGCGCCATCGTGCTGCTGTTCGTTGTCAGCAAGCTCAAGGGCCCGTCCTCGAGCTGAATGCAGGCGACCGAAGCGAATCCATGAGCGCGCCGCCTGATTGGGTCCTGGTGCCCGACTCCCCCAAGGAGATCGAGGCGGTCGTGCGCCAGTGCCGGCGCACGGTCAACAAGCGCGCACTGGTGGCGGCGGGCGTGTCTGTCGTTCCCATCCCCGGTGTCGATTGGGTCACCGACGTCGCCATCCTGCTCAAGTTGATCCCGGAGATCAACCGCCTGTTCGGTCTAACGCCCGAGCAGGTCGAGCGGCTGGCGCCAGATCGTCGGGTCGTGGTCTACAAGGCCATCTCGGCCGGTGGCGGCCTGCTCGTGGGCCGGCTCGTCACCCGTGAACTGGTGGTGCAGGTGCTCAAGCTCGTCGGCGTTCGCCTCACGGCGCAGCAGGCGGCGAAGTACGTGCCGATCGCCGGACAAGCGGTGTCCGCAGTGCTGACCTTCTCGTCGCTGAAGTTCGTTTGCGAACAGCATATTCAGCAGTGTGTGGCGGTATCGCGCCAGTTGATGCTGCCGACCCCAAAACACTGAGTACAATGCGGGTTGTTCGGGGCGTAGCGCAGCCTGGTAGCGCACCTGGTTTGGGACCAGGTGGTCGTGAGTTCGAATCCCACCGCCCCGACCATTCCCTTTCGATTGCTCGTCTCAGGCCCGTTGCGGCCACCCCCAGCCCGTAGCTCAACTGGATAGAGCACCGACCTTCTAAGTCGGATGTCGGGGGTTCGAGTCCCTCCGGGCTGACCAGCCACACAACCTCGATCGTCCGCCAGTGCGGTGCCAAGCGGTCGGCACGCTGGGCGGAGCATTGACCTGACTCAATCGGCCACCCAGCCGCAGTTCTACGCTGCAGCCCGAATGGTTCCGGTTTTGGCGAAAGGACGCATCATGAACCGCTCCCTGTTGTCACTCGGCCTGACGATCGCGCTGGCGTGCTCGGCCACCGCATGCGACAAACTCAAGCCAGCGGCGCCCACGCTGCCGTTGCCCCAGACCGAAGTTCCGAAGCCCGCGCCGGTCCCGGCGCCTGCTCCAACGCCGAAACAACCCGAACCCGGCGCCTCCGCGGCGCGCTGAAGCTGGGGGCGCCTGACGCAGAGCGCCCCTCAGTACATGCTGGGGCCCGGGGCGGTCATGGATTCCGGCTCCGGGTGCTTCTTCGGTGCGTTGGCGACCAGGCAATCGATCGTCAGTACCAGGCTGGCGATCGACGCGGCGTTCTGCAGCGCCAGTCGCGTGACCTTGGCCGGGTCGATGACGCCCATCTCCAGCAAATCGCCAAACTCGCGGGTCGCAGCGTTGTAGCCGAAATTTCGCTGCGACGATTCGTCGACCTTGTGCAGCACGATCGAAGGCTCCTCGGCCGCGTTGCTGACGATCCGGCGCAGGGGTTCTTCGAGTGCGCGCTGGACGATCTTGACGCCTGAAGTCTGGTCGAGATTCAACGCTTCAATCTTGTCCAGAACGCGCCGGGCTCGCAGCAGAGCGATCCCGCCTCCAGGAACGATGCCTTCCTCGACCGCAGCGCGCGTCGCGTGCAAGGCATCTTCGACCCGCAGCTTGCGCTCCTTCAATTCGGTCTCGGTCGCGGCGCCGACCTTGATCAAGGCCACGCCACCCGACAGCTTGGCGATGCGCTCGTCGAGCTGTTTTCGCTCGTAGTCACTGGTCTGGCCCTCGCGGTCCTTCTTGATCGTGCTCACGCGTTCGCGAATGGCTTGTGGGCTTCCTGCGCCGCCGATGATCGTCGTGTTTTCCTTGGTGACCTCGATCCGGCGCGCGCGGCCCAGCGATTCGAACGTCGCCTTTGCCAAGGTCACGCCGAGTTCGGCCGAGATCACGGTGCCGCCGGTGAGTACGGCCATGTCTTGGAGCATTGCCTTGCGGCGGTCGCCGAATCCCGGAGCCTTGACTGCGCAGGTCTTCACGACGCCGCGCACGCTGTTGATCACGAGCGTGGCGAGTGCGTCGGCGTCCACGTCTTCGGCGACGACCAGCAGGGGCACGCTGGCCTTGGCCGCGGCCTCGAGCAATGGAACGAGGTCGGTGACTGTGGAAAGCTTCTGGTCGCACAGGACGATTGCGGCGTTCTCCAGAACGGCAGCCTGCTTCTCGACGTTGTTGATGAAATACGGCGACAGGTAGCCGCGGTCGAATTGCAGGCCCTCGACCACCTCGAGCTCGCTGACGAGACCGGAGCCGTCCTCGATGGATATCGCGCCCTCGCGGCCCACCTTGTCCATGGCGCGGGCGATCAGGTCGCCGATCGAGCGATCGTTGTTGGCTGAAATCGCCGCCACATGGGCGATCTCCTGCGAACTCGTGGAAGGCTGGGCGATCGCCTTCAACTCCTGCACGACACGCTCGACTGCGAGATCGATGCCCCGCTTCAGGTCCATCGGGTTCATGCCGGCCGCGAGGTACTTCAGGCCTTCCTGGATCATCGCGTGGGCCAGCACGGTGGCCGTCGTCGTGCCGTCGCCGGCCATTTCGCTGGTGCGCGCGGCGACTTCGCGCAGCAACTGTGCACCCATGTTCTCGAAGCGGTCTTCGAGCTCGATGGCCTTGGCCACCACGACGCCGGAGTTCACGATCTGCGGTGGGCCGAACTCCTGATCGATGATCACGGTGCGGCCGCGCGGGCCCAATGTGACCTTGACAGCGTCGGCAAGCGCATCGACACCGCGCCGAATCCGGTCACGCGCGTCTTCGTGGAAGAACAGGAGCTTCGCGGCCATGATGGGCGTCCCCGGGGTTGCTGCTGATGCGCCGACCTTAGTTAGCTGGCTCGCAAGGCGAATTGAGTCAGAGCAAGCGCCCCTGTCGCCTTCGGTGCCTCGCGGAGGCAGGCATTGATGGTCGTCAAGGCTCGCGCTGCGCGCGCCACTATCGTCGAGGGCTGTTGGGGACCACACGACGGCGAGGCACTGCATGCGGCTGACTTTTCTCGGCGGCACCGGCACCGTGACCGGTTCGAAATACCTGCTCGATCATGCTGGCCGGCGCCTGCTGGTCGACGCGGGCCTGTTTCAAGGCCTGAAGCAACTGCGCCTGCGCAACTGGGAGACCTTTCCCGTTGCGCCCGCCGAGATCGACGCCATCGTTCTGAGCCACGCGCACCTCGACCACAGCGGCTTCATCCCGCGGCTGGTGCAGCTCGGCTTTCGCGGCCGCGTGCACTGCAGCGCAGCGACCCGCGACTTGTGCGGTCTGCTCCTGCCCGACGCCGGGCGTTTGCTCCAGGAAGAAGCGGACTACGCCAACCGGCACGGCTTCTCGAAGCACCAGCCTGCGTTGCCGCTCTACACCGAGGCGGACGCGCACGTGGCGCTGGAACATTTCACGAGCCACGGGTTCGATGAGGGCTTCGAGCCG
This sequence comes from Rhizobacter sp., assembly GCA_046154125.1. Classification (GTDB taxonomy): domain Bacteria; phylum Pseudomonadota; class Gammaproteobacteria; order Burkholderiales; family Burkholderiaceae_C; genus PBB1. The sequence continues at coordinate 35,483 of JBJXEJ010000142.1, forward strand.
ACTCCCGGTCTGCGCGTGCTGTTTCACCGAGCCGGTCACCTGCTCGGCGCGGCCAGCGTGCGGGTCGAATGGAATCATCGTTCGATCCTGTTCTCGGGCGATCTGGGCCGCGGCGGCGACCTGCTCATGCCGCCGCCCGCGCTGCCCGACGCGGCCGACTGGCTGGTCGTCGAATCGACGTATGGCGATCGGTCGCATTCAGGAACCGACCCGCTCGTTGCGATTGCCGAGGTGATCAATCGGACTGCCGCACGCGGCGGGGTGGTGGTGATCCCGGCCTTTGCGATCGGCCGCGCGCAGACGCTGCTGTACTGTCTGCACCTGCTCAAGACGCAGCGCCGCATTCCCGATCTGCCCGTGTTTCTCAACAGCCCGATGGCGGCCGACGCGACGCAGATCTATCAACACCATCGCAGCGAGCACCGCCTGACTCCCGAGCAGTGCATCGCGATGGGCAGCGCGGCCCACATCGTCAACAGCGTTGAAGAGTCCAAGCGGCTCAACGAGATTCGCACGCCGGCTGTCATTGTCTCGGCCAGCGGCATGGCTTCCGGCGGTCGCGTGCTCCATCACCTGAAGGCGTTCGGCCCAGACGCGCGCAACAGCATCGTGTTCGCCGGCTACCAGGCCGCCGGCACGCGCGGCGCGGCCATCGTCGGCGGCGCACCGACTGTCAAGATCCATGGTCAGCAGGTCGCGATCCGGGCCGAAGTGGTGCAGATCGATGCACTTTCTGCCCATGCCGACCGGGACGAGTTGCTGGCCTGGGTCGGCGCCTTGCCTGCCGCGCCACAGCGGGTGTTCGTGACCCACGGCGAACCCGTGCCCGCCGACGCGTTGCGCCAAGCCATCGAAGAGCGGCACCGCTGGGCGTGCACGGTGCCGGAATACCGAGACGCGATCGAGCTGTGATGTCTGCTGCCGAGTCTGCGGCGATCCCCCTCGCGCCAGGTCGCCTGCGCGCGCGCCGCGCGCTGATCGACACGTACCAGCAGCCTGTCGTCTACTTGCGCAGCGACTGCGACGTCTGCCGCGCCGAGGGCTTCGAGGCACAGGCACAAGTCGAGGTCTCGGCCAACGGTCACCGGGTCCAGGCGATCGTGCACCGGGTCGAAGCGGGTTGGCTTGCCGAGGACGAGGCCGCGCTCTCGGATGCCGCCTGGGATCTGCTCGGTCTGAACGGTGGCGAGGCCGTGACCGTGCGCCATGCCAGCCCGCTCGAGTCGCTGAAATTCCTGCGCGCCAAGGTCTACGGGGCACGGCTCGACTACCCTGCGTTGTACGCATTGATGGGCGACGTGAGTCGCGGTCGCGTGTCCGACCTGCACCTGGCCGCCTTCGTCACGGCCTGCGCCGGCGGACGCCTCGACCATGCCGAGACGGTGGCCCTCACGCGGGCGATGGTCGATGTCGGCGAGCGCATCCGCTGGCCGATGTCGCCCGTGATGGACAAGCACTGCGTCGGTGGGCTGCCCGGCAACCGCACCACGCTGATCGTCGTGCCCATCGTGGCTGCCTGTGGCGTCGTGATGCCCAAGACCTCGTCGCGCGCCATCACCTCGCCGTCGGGAACAGCCGATACGATGGAGACGCTCGCACCGGTGACATTCGACGTCGCGGAGATGCGTCGCATCGTCGAGCGCGAAGGCGCGTGCATCGCCTGGGGTGGCTCGGCACAGTTGAGCCCCGCCGATGACGTTCTGATCCGCGTCGAGCGCCCGCTCGATCTCGACAGCGAGGCCCAGCTCGTCGCGTCGGTGCTCTCGAAGAAGGCCGCCGTGGGCTCCGAGCGCGTGCTCATCGACATCCCGGTCGGCCCCACCGCCAAGGTTCGCAGCAGCGCTGCGGCGCAATCGCTCGCGACGAGCTTGATCGCAGTCGGCACGGCCATCGGGTTGCAGGTGCGCGTGATAGAGACCGATGGCCGGCAGCCGGTCGGGCGCGGCATCGGCCCGGCGCTCGAGGCGATCGACGTCATGGCCGTGCTGGAGCGCCGCGCCGATGCGCCCAAAGACCTGCGTGAGCGGGCCCTGATGCTGGCCGGTGCGGTGCTCGAGATGGCAGGCCGCAGCCCGACAGGTGGAGGTCTCGCACTCGCCACGCGCACGCTCGATGGCGGGCAGGCACTGGCCAAGTTCCTTGCGATCTGCGAGGCGCAAGGAGGCTTGCGCGATCCGCCGCGCGCGCCGCACCAGGAGTCCGTCGTCGCCACGGGCGCGGGCCGTGTCGGTGCGATCGACAACCGGCGGCTCGCAAGGGCCGCCAAGCTGGCGGGTGCACCACGCGATGCTGCGGCCGGCGCCGTGATCCACGTTCAGCTCGGTGACACCGTGGTTGCCGGACAGCCGCTGTTCGCGCTGCATGCACAGGCTCCCGGGGAGTTGGCCTACGCATTGGCCTACGTGCGGGCGCAACCCCCGATCGTCGCGATCGACCCGCCATGAACACGGTGCGCGTTGCCGCGATGCCAGGCGCCGAGGCCTGCGCTGACCGCATCGCCGGCGTGTTGGGCGCATCGCGGTGTCGGCTCGAGAGCCGTCGTTTCCCCGATGGCGAGACGTGGCTGCGGGTGGCCGATGGCGTGGCGGGGTGCGACATGGCGATCGTCGCCCAGCTGCGCGACCCGGACCCGCAACTGCCGGGTCTGCTGTTTGCCGCCGACGCGCTGCGCGAGCTGGGAGCCCGCAGCGTCGGGCTGGTCGCGCCGTATCTGCCTTACATGCGCCAGGACCAGCGCTTTTCGGCTGGCGAGGCCGTCACGTCACGCAGCTTTGCGAGGCTGCTGTCGGCGGCGTTCGGCTGGCTCGTGACGGTGGATCCCCACCTGCATCGATACGCATCGCTGGCAGATATTTACACCATCCCGGCGCAGGTGGTGCCGAGCGCACCGGCGATTGCCCGGTGGGTGCGGGCGCAGGTGCCGCAGCCCTGCGTCGTCGGGCCGGATCAAGAGAGTTCGCAATGGGTGAGCGAGGTGGCGCGCCTGGCTGGATGCCCGTACATGGTTCTGCGCAAGCAACGGCATGGCGACCGCGATGTCGAACTGGAGTTGCCCGACCTCCAGGCGCTGCGGGGTCGAACGCCGGTGCTCGTGGACGACATCATCTCGAGCGCCCACACGATGGCTGCGGCTGTGGCGGCTTTGCGGGCGCGGGGCCAACGCCCGCCCGTCTGCGTCGGCGTGCACGCCATCTTCGCAGGCGACGCCGCGGAGCTGTTGCAGACGGCGGGCGCGGCCCGGGTCGTCAGCTGCAACACGCTGGCGCACCCGAGCAATGGCATCGATCTGAGTGACGCCATCGCCGACTCGGTGCGCCTGCAGATCGAGTCGCTGCGCGCCAGCGGTTGACCGAGCGCGCCAAGCCTTCGGTGATTGAGCCGCATCAAGGCCGGTCGAGGGGACGACTCTCAGAATCGGTTGCGGGCTGCGCGTTGTGGCTGCACTTGACCCGAACGGGGAACGACCATGGAACTCGGCACACAAACCCACTTGACGGAGTTGCGCAAGCTGCTGACCTATCGGCGGGAAGAGCTTCGCGCCGAAGTTCACGCGGCGGAGCTGGCCCAGCGCGAATCAGTCGACACCGGGCACGAGGTCGTCGATCAGAAGGACGGTGCGTCGCAACGTCAGCTGTCGGACGTCGACACCGCCCAGGAGCAGCGCGATCGTGACGAGCTTGCCCAAGTCGAGGCGGCCTTGCATCGGCTCGACATCGGAACGTATGGCGACTGCGCCGACTGCGGTGAGCCGATCCCGTTGCCCCGGTTGCGGGTGCAGCCTGCCGCGCAGCGCTGCGCGACCTGCCAGTCGACGCGCGAGCGCACGACCGAGCGCTCACGCTAGGCCAGGAAGTCGGCGAGCCGTGCTGCGTCGGCATCGCGCAAGGTCCGGCGCGCGAGCGAGCTGAGCGTGTCCATGGCGGCGGTTGTCGCGACGTCGATGCCCAGCCCGGCGGCCGGTGGCCAGTCGGCATCGAGCCGCAGGTAGCGGTCGCCGAGGCGGTCTTCGACCATCGCCTGAACGTGTTGCTGTTGCACCGACAGCAGGGTCAGCACGAGACGTCCGTCCGAGAGCCAACCGACCGCGCCGGAATCGTCGTGAACGCCCTCGGCAGGTCGGTAATGCGCCGTGGCCGTGCCGATCGCCAGCATCGTCACGCGCGACGGGTCGATCCCCATGTAGTGCTCCAGCTCGTGCAACGCGACCTGATCGGGGGCGACCGCGAACAGGCCGCCATCGGCAAACAGACGCGAACCGATGCGGACCGCAGGGAAGTAGGCCGGGGCGGCACAGGTCGCCATGGCCACGTCGACGGCGCGCAACTCACCGTCGCCATGCGAGGCCCGCGCGTGCGGCGTCTTGAACACCTTGGTCTGACACTGACCGACGTCGACTGCCGGAACCACGACACGATGCAGCGCGTCCGCCATTCGCTTGTCGCCAATCTCTGCCTTCAGCGCCTCGCGCAAGGCCTCGCCGGAGTACTTTGGCCCCAGCACGGAACGGCTGAGATCGACCAATCGGCTCATGGCGCCGCTGGGCAGCGCGCGGCTCGAGAACACCTCGGGCCCGTGCTCGCGGAACAAGCGCACGAGGTGCGACATCGGAATTTCGAATGCCAGCGCCAGCGCCAGCACGCCGCCGATCGAGGTGCCGGCGATCAGGTCGAAGTGGCGTGCGAGCGGCCGGTCGGTGCGTGCTTCAAGCGCCTCGAGCACGACCGCTGTGTAGAGGCCCAGAAACCCGCCGCCCGCCAGCGAGAGAACGCGCAACGGGCGCTCGGCCCGAAGTGCGGGCGTGACAGCGGCGGCCATCGGGGTGTCCGGGGAGGGCGGTCAATGCGACATCAAGACGGGCACCGTCATCGACCGCAGCAGACCGCGCGTGGCGCCGCCGAGCACCCACTCGGCCCAGCGGGGATGACCGTAGGCGCCCATCACGATCAGGTCGGCGCCGAAGTCACAGGCGCGCGACAGCATCGCATCCGCGATGCCGGCGCCAGTCGATTCGATCCGCACTTCGGCCGTCACCCCTTGCCACAACAGCCATTGGTTCAGGGCGTCGAGACGGGTGCGCAGGGTCTTGTCGCTCGCGGAGCCAGCCTCGTTCCAGCTGACCACCTGAACGGTGGTCGCCATGCGCAGAAACGGGAGCGCGTCGGACACGGCGCGGGCGGCCTCGCGACTGTCGTCCCACGCCACCATCACGTTGGTGCCCACAGTGTCGAAGCGTCCGGCGTACGGGAGGATGAGCGTGGGCCTGGCGCTGTGCAACACGACCTGCTCCATGGCGTCCCGCTCGAGGCGGTGGCCCGGTGCCGAGGGGTCGGCTTGCGTCACGATGGTCAGGTCGCTGCAGTGCGCGTGGTGAACCAGCGACGACGCGGTGTCGTCCTCGTCGATCACTGCCTCGAACGACGTGACGCCCGCGGCGCGGCAGGCATCCCGGAAGCGGTCGGTGGCGCGCTCGGCCTGAGCACGAAGGGCGTCCCACGCGATGGCCGCCAGCTCCGCCATCGAAGCGGCCGCTTCGGGGGATGACGGCAGGTCGATCAGGCCCGTGGGCGCAACCCCCACCAAATGGCATTGATGGCGCTTGGCCAGCCAGATGGCGACCTGGGTGCGCGCGTTGCACAACGGGCTTTGATCGAGGAGCACCAGCAAGCTGCGGTAGGTCATGACCTTCTCCCAAGGACTTGTCGCGAACGCATTGTTCCGGGGGCGGCATGGCCCCTGATTGATCTTGCGCAAACCCCCGCGAAGGGAGTCGTTCGGCTGGTTTGTGGCAAACCCCGCTGGGCCGTCAGACCGACCGCACTTGAACGCGCACGCCGTCTTTCACCGCGGGGGGCGGGTAGACGATCACCGCGGCGCCGGGCTTCAAGCCTTGCTGGAGCCAGGCCTCGGCGCCATTGCGCGCCCCGACCTGAACCGACGTCACCCGAGCCCTGCCGCCCTCGACCACGAACACGGCCATGCCGCCCTGGGGCCCACCTTCGCGCTCGGGCACCGGAAACACGGCCGCCACGGGCACCTTGACCACCTGGTCAAGGGCGCGTGTGACGATGCGCACACCGACCCGATAGCCGTCGCCGAGCGCCCGCCACTGCGCGGGCGGGCTGGTGATGTCGATCAGCACCTTGACGCGCTGCTCTTCGACGCCCAGCGCCGAGACCTTGCTGAACGCACCCGGCTCCACCAGACGCACCCGACCTTCGAGCACACCGGTGCCGCCCCAGCGATCGATCAGCACCCGGCTTCCTGGCAGGGCCTGCAACGCATCGGTGGTCAGAAGTTCGGTGACGACCTCCAGGCCCCGCGTGTCGCCCAGTTCCAGCAATGGGGTGCCGAGCGCCACCGTGGCTTCGCTGGTCTGGGCCACTCGCAGCACCCGACCCGCAGTCGGTGCGCGCAACGGAAAGCTCCGTGACCCGAGTCGCACCGGGCTGCGGACCGCCATCAGTGCCGCGCGGGCCTGCTCGACCTCGTGCGCGGCGACATGGCGGTCTTCATTGGCGGCGTCGAGCTCCTTTTGGGCGGCCACCGCCGCGAGCCGGTCGGCCTCGATCTTGGTCGCCGAGACAAAGCCCTGGGCCGCGAGCTGCTCGCTGCGCTGCAGATCGCTGCGGGCCTGAAGCAACGCCACCCGCGCGCGCTCGATCCGTGCGGTGGCGCGCGAGACCTGGGCTTCGGTGACATCGACACGCGCCTGCTGCTCGCGCAGCGTCCGCTCGTCCAGCATCGGTGCAAGCACCGGGGTCAGCGTGGCGACGACCGCATCGGCTTCGACCGTGTCGCCTTCGCGCAGGCCGATGCGTGTGAGCACACCGGCCAGCGGGGCCGAGACCACGTAGCGGTCGCGCAGCCGCGTCTTGCCATCCTCTTCGATCGTGGTCTCGAAGTGCCCTTGGCTTACCGTGGCCACCTCGACCTCGACGGGTCGGGGTGCGAACGCCCAAGCCAGCAAGGCCACGCCTGCGACGGTCGCGCCTGCCACGGCGAGCCAGGTTCTTGTTTTCATGTCAGTCCCTTGTCTTGAGTGCCGCAACCATGTCGAGCCGGTCGATGCGGCGGCGCACCACCAGTGCACTGGCGACGCCGGCCACGACCACGCACACCGAGGCCCAGGCGTAGGTGCGTGCCCGGATCACCACGGGAAAGAAGAACTGGTCCGACTTGAGCAACTCGACGATCAGCTGGGTCAGACCCCAACCCAGCACCATGCCCAGCGGCAGGGCGATGGCGATCACGAATGCCAGTTCGCCCAGAAGCAGGGCGGAGACCTCGGCGCGGGTGAAGCCCAGCACCCGCAGGCTGGCGAGTTCCCAGGCACGTTCGGCCAAGGCGATGCGCGCGTTGTTGTAGACGACCCCGACGGCGATGACGCTGGCGAACAGCGTCAGGATGGTGCTCATGATGCGAACGTTGCGAGCGCTGATCTCCTCCATGTTGTGCAACATCGTCGCCTTGCTCCACGCGCCGGCGATCCGGGGCAGTGCCTTGCTCGCCTCGAGCACACGGGCTTCGCCGCCTCGCTCGACGGCGAGCACGTGGCCGGTCGAGAGATCGCCATCACCGAGCGCGCGATTGAGCGCGTTGCGGTCCATGTAGGCGTTCAGGCCCATCATCTCGCGCACCGTGGCGTCGAGCCGCATGTCGAGCGTGCGCTCGCGACCCTCGAGGATCTCCACGTGCACGATGTCGCCGACGCGCAGACCGAGCTTGTCGGCGAGCCGGTCGGTCAGCACCAGACCGCGCCCGTCCAGCAGCGTCTCGCGGTTCGCCATGTCGATGACCCGGTACAGCTCGGGCCGTGGCGCGTAGCCGCGGATCATGCTGCGTTCGCGGCGGTGGCCGTTGACGAAGGTCACCGGCACGAACCGCGTGGCCTCGACCATGGTCACGCCGGGCAGGCGCGCCAGGTCGTGGCGCATGGCCTCGTCGGCCGGGTCAGCCGTCCAGACCGAGACGTCACCGCGCAGACTGAGGTTGAACTGGCTGTCGACGACGACCTCGATCGCATCGCGGATGAAATTGCCCATGATCACGATCGCTACGGCGGCCGCCACGCCGCCGATCGACAGTGCGGTGCGCACGGGCCGACGCTCCATGTTGCGCACGATCATTCGCAACGCCGGGCTCATGCCCTGAATGCCCATCCGTTCCAGCAGGGTGCGCCGGTAGCGGCCCGGGGCCGGTGGGCGCATGGCCTCGGCCGGCGGCAGCCGCACGGTCGCCGCGATGGCGTTGATCGTGCCGGCAACCGCCGTGAGCACCGCGATCGCCGCACTGACCAGCAACAGCCACGGCGCGATCCGGTGTTCGAACTGTGGGAAGTGAAAGAACTCGGCGTACAAGCCGGTGAACATGGTGCCGAGCCTGTCGCCGAGCACGATGCCCAGGGCGAACCCCGCCGACACGATCAGCAGCACCAGCTTCAGGTAGTGCGTGCCGATGGTCCGGTTCGGGTAGCCGAGTGCCTTCAGAGCGGCGATCTGCTCGCGCTGCGTGGACACCAGCCGCGACACCACGACGTTGAGCAAGAACGCCGCGACGCCCAGAAAGATCGCCGGCAGCACCGTGCCAAGCACCCGCTGCTCCTTGATCTCGTTGTCGAGCATCGCGTGCGAGGTCTGCTCGGTGCGGCCGTGCGCCTCGCGTCCGCCGTAAGGCGCAAGCAGCCGCGACAGGCCGTCGATCGCGGCGCGCTCCGACGCACCCGGTGCCAGCCGCAAGGCCACGCGGTTGAAGGCCCCCTGCATGTCGTACGCGGCGGCCAGGGCTTCGCGGTCGAGCCAGAAGACGCCGAAGCCGCGCGTGTCGGGCATGCCCCAGAGACCGGCGAAGATGAATTCGGGCGACAAGGCGGTGCCCACGACGACCAGCGTGCGCTGCTTGCCATTGATCAGCGCCCCGAGCGTCGCTCCGGGCTTGAGGCGGTGCGCTTGCGCAAAGCCCTCGGAGACCAGCACTTCGAGACTCCCGTCGGCGCGCAGCCCCGTCGCGCTGTCGAGTGCTCGCCCGCTGCTCACGGTCACGCGGTTCAAGCGCTGGCTGTTGCGCCGGTCCAGGCCGATCAGCTGTCCGATGATCGGGTCGGCCAGGCCAGCGATTTCGACGCGCACGACCTCTTCGAGCGTGGTCTGCACGTCCGCCGCGCCTTCGACACGCAGCAGCGACTCCGTCAGCGCGTTGGGCGCCCGCTTGAGACCGGCGAACACGTCGGCGAAGCGGCCGTCGGCGTAGAAGCGATCCCGGGCCAATGCCAGCGAATCGACCGCCGACAGGCTCGTGACGAAGCCGCCGACGCCGCTGGCGACGACCAACGCGATCGTCAACGCCTGGCTCCACATCAGGCGCAGGTCGCGCAGCAGCTTTCGGTCGAGCGCCTTCACCAGGAGAGCTCCGAGGGTTTGACCTTGCGCTCATTGGTCTGAATGCGCTGGATCCGGCCGTCGCCGAGGTAGACCACCCGATCGGCCATGCCGGCGATCGCCGCGTTGTGCGTGATCACGATCGCTGTCGTGCCGATTTCTTCATTGATGTGCGCAATGACCTCGAGCACCAGCTTGCCGGTCTGGTAGTCGAGTGCGCCGGTGGGTTCGTCGCACAGCAGCACCTCGGGCCGCTTGACGATGGCCCGTGCGATCGCCACGCGCTGCTGCTCTCCGCCCGAAAGCTGCGCCGGAAAATGATCGCGCCGCGCCGTCAGGTCGACGCGCGCGATCGCCTCGTCGATCGGCATCGGGTCGGACACGATGTCGGTGACCAGCGCGACGTTCTCTCTGACCGTCAGGCTCGGGATGAGGTTGTAGAACTGAAACACGAAGCCGACGTGGCGGCGCCGGTAGGCGGTGAGTTCCGATTCGGTGGCGGCCGTGAGATCCTGGTCGCCGAACAGAACCCGCCCCGTGCTCGGAACGTCGAGACCCCCCAGGATGTTCAGCAGCGTCGACTTGCCACTCCCCGAAGGGCCGAGGAGCACGATGAATTCGCCGCGCGCGACATCCAGGTCGACCTCGCGCAAGGCACGCACCTCGACCTCCCCGGTGCGATAGGTCTTGCCCAGGCCGCGCGCCTGGAAGAGGGCGGTTGCGGCACTCATCGCTGAAATCTATGCAGCCGGCACGTTGGCAGGGTTGACAGATCGCAAGCCGGACGCAATGCGCTGCCCGCTTGAGCTTCGTCAAGGCCTGCAGGGGCCCGCCCCGCAACATCAGCGACATGACAAGCGACAAAGTCTCGCTGGAACTTGCGCGCGAGCGCGTCGCCTCTCTGCGCGCGGCACTCGAAGCCCGCGACGGTCGGCCCGTCCGGCTGATCGAGACCCACATCTCCTGGGTGCTGATTGGCGAGACGCTGGTTTACAAGCTCAAGAAGCCGGTTCGCCTGCCGTTTCTCGACTTCAGCAGCCTCACCGCTCGCCGCCACTTCTGCGAAGAAGAATTGCGCTTGAACCGACGTCTGGCGCCGTCGCTGTACCTCGACGTCGTCGCAGTCCGCGACAGCCCGGTCGGGCCGCGTTTTGGCGGACACGGACGGGTGCTCGACGCGGCGGTGCGCATGCGGCGCTTTCCGGACGGTGCGCTGTGGAGCGAGATGCTGGGCGCCGGAACGCTCGCGCCATCGCACATCGACTCGCTGGCGCAGCGGCTCGGCGAATTTCATCGCGCCGCCGCCATCGCGCCTGCCACCAGCCGGTTCGGCATGCCCGAGGTCCATCGGCGCAACACTGACCGCCTCATCCAGGCCATCGATGCCTGGCCGACTCGGTATGCCGATGCGGGCGAAGGCTGGTCCGGGCTGCGCCGCTGGCTCCGGGAGCAGCTGCAGGCGTTGGCGCCGCATTGGGAGGCGCGCCGAGCGGCCGGTCGGGTGCGCGAGTGCCACGGCGATCTGCACCTGGCGAACGTGTTGCAACTCGACGGTGAAGCGACCGCGTTCGACGGCATCGAGTTCGACGACGACCTGCGCTGGATCGACGTCCTCGACGACATCGCGTTTCTCGCCGTGGACCTTCTGGCCCACCGCCAGCGCGGCCTGGCCTTCCGGTTCATCAACGCCTGCCTCGACGCCAACGGTGACCACGACGGACTGCCCGCGCTGCGCTTCTACATGGTGTTGCGTGCCTTGGTGCGAGCCCAGGTCGGCGTGCTCACTGAAGCACAGGGCGCCCAGCCCGACAGGCGGTGCGGCGCGGCAGACTACCTCGCATTCGCGATCGCACTCGCTCGGGAGCGCGACCCCAGACTGGCGATCACGCACGGGCTGCCGGGTTCGGGCAAGACCTTCGTCTCGCAGGCGGTTCTCGAGCAGGGCGGCGCAATTCGAGTGCGCTCCGATGTGGAGCGCAAACGGCTGTTCGGACTGGGCGCCCTGCAGTCGTCGCGCGAGCATGTTCCGGCCGGCATCTACGACGCGGCCGCGACCGAGCGCACGTATGCGCATCTGTGCGAGGCAGCCGGAGTCGCTTTGCAGGCGGGCTGGCCGGTCATCGTCGACGCCGCATTCTTGCGCCGGACCGAGCGCGCTCAGTTCGCCCAGCTTGCGGCTTCGCTCGGCACACCGTTTGCCATTTTCGACTGTCGCGCGGCGTTGCCGGTTCTGCGCCAGCGTGTGATCGAGCGCCGCCGCCGTGGCGCGGATGCCTCGGAGGCGGACCTCGGCGTACTCGAGCACCTGATCGGCGCCGACGAACCAATGGACCGTGCCGAACTGGCGGCGACGATCGTGTGCGACACCACTCAAGCGCTCGACGCACCGGCACTCGCCGAAGGCTGGCGAGTCCGGGCGTGAGGGCCGTCTGCTCGCCCGGTCAACGCCGCGCGGCGAGAAAACCCAGCAACAGGCCGGCTGCGGTCGCAATGCCCATCGCGCCGTACGGGTGGCTTTGAACGGCTTGATCGGCCGCACGCGCGGCACGGCGTGCCCTGTACATCGCCGAGTCTTCCATCTCGTCGAGCTGGGCCCGCATCTGGCGCACCTGGGCCACGAACTTGTCGCGCATGGCGTCGAATTTCTGATCCCCGGTCTGCACGGCTGAATTCAGGAACTGGTCGGCTTCGTCCACGATGTGGCGCAGGTTGTTGCGCAGACCTTCGGGCCCGTTCGCGCCCGGTGCGGTGTTGGGGCTGGTGGTGGTGGCGTTCATGACGAATCCTTTCAAGAAGAAGCACAGGGACACGGGCTGCCGAGCACCGCGCCGAACTGCAGCTCATCCTAGGCAAAGCCTAGGCCGGTGTCTTGATCGGGCTCAATCGATAGAACAAACGCTTGGCCATTTCAGCCACGGCCAGATAGACCACGGTCAGCCCGGCGACGAGCGCGAGCACCTCGCCGGGTACCGCGACGAAGCCGAAGCGGGCAGCCCATGGCGTGAAGGGGAATGCGATCGCCACTCCCACAACGGCCAGGCTCGTGAGCGCGAGCCAGCGCGCCGGCCGATCGCGCCAGCAAGCCCGTGGCGTGCGAATCACGAAGATCACGAGCACCTGCGTCGCCATCGACTCCATGAACCACGCGGTCTGAAACACAGCGGCCGGGGTGTGCAGCACAAAGTACAGGAGCGCGAACCCGGCGAGGTCGAAAACCGAGCTCAGCGGCCCGAAGCAGAGCATGAAGTTGCGCACGAAGCCGATGTCCCAGCGGCGCGGCGCGAGCAGGTCGGCGTCGTCGACCCGATCGGTGGGTATCGGGAGCTCCGACAGGTCGTACAGGAAGTTGTTCAACAGGATCTGCAGCGGGCGCATCGGCAGGAACGGCAGGAACAGTGCCGCCGCCGCCATGCTCACCATGTTGCCGAAGTTCGAGCTGGTCGCCATCAACACGTACTTGTTGACGTTGATGAGCGTGCGGCGACCCTCGCGAATGCCGTCGCGCAGCACGTCCAGGTCGTGCCGCAGCAACACCAGGTCCGCGGCTTGCTTGGCGACGTCCACGGCCGCGTCGACCGAGATCCCGACGTCGGCCGAATGCAGCGGCGGGGCGTCGTTGATGCCATCGCCGAGATAGCCGACCACATGGCCGGCAGACTGGAACGCCCGCACGACACGCGTCTTCTGCGCCGGTGTGACGCGGCAGAAGAGATTGGCACGCACCGCCGCTGCCCGCAACGCCGCGTCGTCCATTGCCGAGATCTGGGTGCCGGTGAGAACGCCCTGGATCGGGATCTGCAGCACGCTGCACAGGTGGCGCGTGACGGCTTCGTTGTCGCCGGTCACGATCTTCAGCGCCACGCCGTGTTCGCTCAGCGAAAGCAGCGTCTGTGCGGTCGACAGCTTTGGAGGGTCGGCAAACGCCACGAAGCCCGCGAACACGAAATCGTGCTCGTCGGCCGCGGACACATCGCTCGCCGTGTCGTCGACGCGTCGGGTTGCCACCGCGAGCAGCCGCAGGCCCTGCGCGCTGTGTGCGTCGAACAGGCCGGCAATGCGTTCGCGGGCCGGCGCGTCGAGCGGTTGCGGGCCCGCGGGCGAGTCGGCGCTGGTGCTCAGCCGCAACACGTCCTCGGGGGCACCCTTGACGATCAACAGCCGCGTTCCGGCCCGTTCGAGCAGCACCGAGACGCGTCGCCGCTCGAAGTCGAACGGCACTTCGTCCAGCTTGCGCCAGGCCGATGCGTCGAGGTCGCGCCGGGCGAGGATGGCGTCGTCGAGTGCCGATTTGAGACCGGTCTCAAAGTGGCTGTTCAGCCAGGCGAGTTCGAACACGGCGGCGCTGTCCTGGCCCACGGGATCGAGCACGCGCTCGACGCGAAGCTGCGCTTCGGTGAGCGTGCCGGTCTTGTCGGTGCACAGCACGTCCATCGCCCCCAGGTCCTGCACCGCCGACAGCCGCTTTACGATCACCTGGCAGCGCGACATGCGCACGGCACCGCGGGCCAGCGTCACCGAGACGATCATCGGCAGCAGCTCCGGGGTGAGGCCGACCGCGAGCGCCACCGCGAACAGGAAGGATTCGAGCAAGGGCCGCTGGTACAGCGTGTTGATCAGCAGGACGAACAACACGAGCACCATCGTCGCTCGGGTGAGAAGCACGCCAAAGCGCCGGGTGCCGCGCTCGAACGCGGTGGGCGGCGGCTCTTGGGCGAGGGTTCGCGCGAGCTGTCCGAACTCGGTCTGGGCACCGGTCGTGCACACCAGCAGGCGGGCCGAGCCGCTGACGACGTTGCTGCCCATGAACACCGCATGACCGCAGGCCACCGCCCCGCCGGCATCGCACGCGGCGGCGAGCGGCCGCTTCTCCACGGGGTAGGCTTCACCTGTGAGCGACGCCTGGTTGACGAAGAAGTCGGTCGCGCTCAGCAGTCTGCCGTCGGCCGGAATCAAGTCGCCCGCCGATAGATCCACCAGGTCGCCAGGAACGAGCTCCAGCGCCGGCAGGTCCAGCGACCGGCCATCGCGCCAGGCCTGCACGCGCACGGCGACGCTGTGCCGCAACGCTTCGACGGCGCGCCCGGCGCGGTGCTCCTGGAGCAGGTCGAGCGTGATGCTCATCACCACGATGACGATCACGAACGCGAAGCTCACCGCGTCGCCGGTGAAGGCGGAAATTAGCGACGCGGCGAGCAGCACCAGGATCAGTGGGTTGCCCAGCCGGGAGAGCACGGCGCGCCACAGGCTGGGCCCCGGGGGCGTTTGCAGCCGGTTCGGACCGTGGCGCCGCAGCCGCGCATGGGCCTGGCGCTGCGTCAGCCCGCTGGGCGTCGTGTGCAGCGCATGCAGCGTGGTCGCTTCTGACTGCCTCCACCACAGGTCCACAGGTCTGGTCTCAGTGGGGTGCCGCGCTGCCTCGCGCCATTTCGCGCAAGGCATCGGCCGGGGCGGGGCGCCCGAACAGGTAGCCTTGGAAGACATGGCAGCCGCAATCGGCGAGCAGGTCGCGCTGCCCTTCGGTCTCGACGCCCTCGGCGACGACGGTCAGCCCGAGGGTGCGACCGAGCTCGACGATGGTGCGTGCGATCGACGCGTCCTGCGCGTCGGTGAGCACGTCGCGCACGAATGAGCGGTCGATCTTCAGCTGTTCGAGCGGCAGCCGCTTCAAATAGGAGAGCGATGCGTAGCCGGTGCCGAAGTCGTCGAGCGAAAAACCCACGCCGTGAGTGCGCAACGCCAGCATCTTCTCGATCGTGTCTTCGACGTTGTCGAGCAGCATGCCCTCGGTCAACTCGAAGTTGAGCCGCTTTGCCGGCGCACCGGTGCGCGCAAGCACAGCAGCAACCTGCTCGACAAAGCGGGGGTCACGCAATTGGCGCGCGCTGACATTCACCGAAATGGTCAGCTTGTCCATTGCCGGATCATGGGCCCAGGTCGCGAGTTGCGTACACGCGGTTTCGAGCACCCACAGGCCGATCGGATGGATCAGCCCGCTGGACTCCGCGACCGAGATGAAATCATCGGGAAGCACCAGGCCGCGTTGTGGGTGCTGCCAGCGGATCAGCGCCTCCGCCCCGAGCAGCCCCCGATCGCGGTCGACCTCCGGCTGGTAGTGGAGCAGGAACTCGCTGCGTTGCAGCGCAATGCGCATTTCGGCCTCGAGCGCGGTGCGCGTCAGCAGCAGGTCTTCTGCCGCCGGGTTGTAGAAGCGCAGCGTGTTGCGGCCCTCCGCCTTGGCCTGATACATGGCCTGGTCGGCGCGCTTGAGGAGCTCGGGGACGGTCACATCATGCCCCGAGAACAAGGCCACACCGATGCTCGCACTCCCGTGGTATTCAGTGCCCTGAAGTTGATAGGGCTCGTTCAACGCCGCCAGGATCTTCTTGCCGACCACCTGGGCCTGCGCGGCCGCCTCGACCGGCGTCTCGCTGAGGTCAGCGGCGAGCATGACGATGAACTCATCCCCGCCGGGGCGTGCGACCGTGTCGCCCTCACGCATGCACAGCGTCAGGCGGTGCGCGACCTGTTGCAGCAGCAAGTCGCCGATGTCGTGGCCCAGCGTGTCGTTGATGCCCTTGAAATGGTCGAGATCGACGAACATCAGCGCGCCCTCGCGATCTGTGCGCGCACTCAGGGCCATGGCCTGGTGCAGCCTGTCTTTCATCAGGCGCCGGTTTGGCAGGTTGGTCAGTGGGTCGTAGAAGGCGAGCTGGGCGATCTCGTCTTCGCGTGACTTTCGCTGCGAGATGTCGAGCATCGTGCCCACGTAGCGGGTGCCCTCTCGGTCGTGGTCATGCACGGCCGCGATGGTCAGCCATTCGACAAACACCTCACCGTTCTTGCGCCGGTTCCAGACCTCGCCTTCCCAGGCGCCGGTGCGCAACAGCAACTCCCACATGGCTGAATAGAACGCCGCGTCGTGACGGCCCGAATGCAACAAGCGTGCGCTTCGGCCGATGGCTTCTTCGGGACCGTAGCCGGTGATCTGGGTGAACGCCCGGTTGACGCGCTGAATCACCCCTCTTTCGTCGGTGATCATGATGCCCTCCTGGGCATCGAACGCGGTCGCCGCGAGCCGCAACTCGGATTCGACCCGCTTGTGTTCGCAGATGTCGGCGAGCGTGATGCGCAACACCGGCTTCTCACCAGGCAGGGCCACGCGCAGGCCGTCCACCTGGACGTGAACGATGCGGCCGTCTGCGGCCGGCAACGCCAGTTCGATGCGACCCGGGTTCGGGTTGCGGGGAGACATGAAGCGGTGCCAGCGATCGGCATCGTCGGAGGCGACGTAGCGGGCGAACGGCTGGCCCTGCAGCTGCTTGCGTTGCGCACCGAGCATCGCCGCGCCGGTGAGGTTCACCTCGACAATGATGCCTTGCGCGTCGACCGTGGCATAGCCGACCGGGGCGCGGTCGTACAGGTCGACATAGCGATCGCGCGCCGCCGCCAGTGCGGCCTGAGTCCGACGCAGTTCTTCGTTCTGCATCTCCAGCTCGATCTGGTGCACGTGCAACTCGTGCGTGAGCTCCGACGGCGAGCGCTGCGGTGGCGAAGCGCCGAGCCTGAGTGCCGCGCGCTGCTCGGCCGAGGCGCGCAGGCGATCCAGCGGCGAAGCTTGGCGGCGCGCCTGGCGTTTCACGGCGGAATCTCCTTGCCCCCACGTGCCACCTCGATCGACAGCAGCACCAGCTCACCACTGCCGGACTCGTCGACGATGCGACGTGCGCCGAGTCTCAATTGGCGCGTGCCGATTCCGGCGAAGTCATGGCTGAGTTGCCGATCTTCGAAGCTGCGCTCGCGTGGCAGCACCGTTTCGAGCAACTCATGCAGAAAGGGGATGGTCCAGCGCCCCGCACCCAGTTCGAAGAAGCGGTGTCCGGCGCTGTCTTCCGGCTTGCCGCCGAACTCGCGGTAGAAGGCTCGGTTGGCCGATATGACGTTCAGCGTGCTGTCGAGCACCACGAGCGGTTCGTGTACGGCGTCGACGATCGCTTCGGCCACGTCACGGGCCTTGCGCACGGCGATGGCCTTCACGCGCTCGGTGATGTCGACGAAGGTCAGCACCACCCCGTCGATGACGTTGTCGACGGTGCGGTAGGGCTGCAGCCGGGCGAGGTACCAGGTGCCGTTTGCGGTGCGCAGTTCGCGCTCGATCGGCACCAGCGAATCCAGCACCGTCTGCGCGTCCGCCAGCAGGTCGCTGCCCTGCAGTTCGCAGCGGATGTCGGCCAACGCCCGGCCCACGTCGGTGCCCACCAGGCGGTACGCCTGGGTCGCGTCGCGCGTGAAGCGCCGAATCTTCAGGTGGGTGTCGAGGAAGATCGTGCCCAGGCGGATGTTGTCGAGCAGGTTCTTCATGTCGTCCTGCATGGTCGCCATCTGCTCGATCTTGGTTTGCAGTTCCGCGTTGACCGTCATCATCTCTTCATTCACCGACTGCAGTTCTTCCTTGGAGGTTTCGAGCTCCTCGTTGGTCGACTGCAGCTCCTCATTCGTCGACTGCAACTCCTCGTTGGTCGACTTGAGCTCCTCGTTCGATGCCTGTTGCTCCTCGAGCATCGCGGTCATGTTCTCCTTCGCGTGGGCCAGATCGCCCTCGAGGGCCAGGATGCGCTGCGATTCGGTCGCCGTGCTCGCGCGCGGCTTTCGAGCCGGCTTCTCCGGCGGTGCGGCGGCGATTTCCTGGAAGCTGACGAGCAGCACGCTGTGGGCAGCGTCCGGATCGGGCATCAGCCGCACGCTGAGGTTGACCGGCTGGGTGTTCGATTCGGTCTTGACGATGACCTCGCGGTTCAGCGTTGGCAGGCCCTGGGTCGCGGCCCGGTTCAAGGCTTCGCGCAGGTCGTTCTGCAAGCCTTCGCGCGCCATCTCGACGACGTTGTGGGTCGGGCGGCCCGGGGCAGGGCGCAGAAACTTGCCGGTCTCGCCGTGCACATAGACGATGTTGCCCTGCAGATCGGTGACCACGGCAGCGGGTGCGAACGACTGCAGCAGCGTGCGCTTGGCGAGCTCGGCGACCAGCAGTTCCCGCGGCCGGGCGCCGGCCGCCAAGGGAGTCAGCGCACCGGTGTCGGCTGCCCACGACAAGCCGCTTCCGAGGACCTTGCGTGTCGACGCCGCGGTGTGCCTGGCGCGGTAGAACTTCCACTTGCGGTCGATCGGCTCGAACAGCTCGGTGTGGTTTCCGACGCTCTCGGAGGGCGACAGAAACAGCACGCCGCCGGGCTTGAGTGCGTAGTGGAACGCCGGGATCAGGCGGTCTTGCAGTTCGGGTTCCAGGTAGATCATCAGATTGCGGCACGCCAGCAGATCGAGCCGCGTGAAGGGCGGGTCCTTGATGACGCTTTGGGTCGCGAACACCACCATCTCGCGAATCTCTTTCTTGACCCGAAAGCCGCTGTCTTCCTTGGTGAAGAAGCGGCGCAGCCGCTCGGGCGATACGTCTTGCGCGATGTTGGCCGGGTACAGCCCGGCGCGTGCCACGCCGATGGCGTCGTCGTCGAGGTCGGTGCTGTACAGCTGCACATTGATGTCTCGGTGCGTCTCGTCCATGAGTTCGCGCAGCACCATCGCGATGGAGTAGGCCTCCTCGCCGGTGGCGCAGCCCGCCACCCAGACGCGCAGCACATAGCTTTCCCGCTTGTCCGCCAGCAGGGCGGGCAGCACCTCGGTCTTCAGTGCCACGAAGGCCTGGGGATCGCGGAAGAACGAGGTGACGTTGATCAGCAACTCGCGGAACAGCGCCTGCAGCTCGGACGGGTGCTCCTTGATGAAGCGGGCATAGACCTCGGCGTCTTCGATGTTGTGCTGCACCATCCGCCGCTCGATGCGACGCCCGATCGTGCTCTTCTTGTACAGCGAGAAGTCGTGGCCGGTGCCCGTGCGCAGCAGCATCAAGATCTTGCTCAGGCCACTCGTCACTGCGGCCGGCGCCGTCGCCAGCCCGGCAACCGCTTGCCGTATCGGAAGCGGGCGGGTGCCCGCGCGCAATGCCTCCGGCATTTTTTCCGGCGTCAGCACCTGATTGGCATAGCCGGCCCTGATGGCGCTGGTCGGCATGCCGTCGTATTTGGCGCTCGTCGGCTCCTGAACCAGGCACAGGCCGCCGGCGCCGAAGACGGCGCGCAGCCCCAGCGTGCCGTCGGTGCCGGTGCCCGACAGGATGATGCCCACAGCGTCGTCACCCTGGTCCTCGGCGAGCGAACGCAAGAAGGCGTCGATGGGCATGCGCAGACCGCGCGGCTCGGTGGGCAGGGTCAGTTGAAGCACGCCGTGGAAGATCAGCATGTCGCGGTTCGGCGGGATCACGTGCACCTGGTTGGGCACGACGGGCATCTGATCCCGGGCCTCGATCACGGGCATCCTGGTGCTGCGCTGCAGGATCTCGGCCAGGATGCTGCCGTGGCTCGGGTCGAGGTGCTGAACCACCACGAACCCCATCCCGCTGTCGACCGGCATGCTGCGGAAAAACTGCTCGTAGGCCTCCAGGCCACCTGCCGAGGCACCCAGAGCGACGATCGGGAAGTGCTGTCGCACGACCGGCGTGTCTGGCGGCGACGACACCGCGCCGGCCGGGGCAACGTGGGTGGAAGGCTCGGATGGAACGGAAGGCGCCTTCGCATCGGACGCCGAAGCGCCACTGCCGGCGATCGGGGCACTTCGAACGTCGCCTCCGCCTGACCGTTTGTCCACGATCGCTTGGGCAGCTGCTTCGGCGGTTGGCCGTTTCTTGGATGTCAAACGCGTCTCCTCCTGTTGGGCGAGCCATCGACGCACGAACATGAGAGTCGATGCCGGCTCCGCGGGAGCGCGGCTGGCGCCTGCATCACCATGCCGCAAACGACTGGCAAACACCGGGCGTTCAATTCAACATGCTATGCCCGCCCGGAGCCAACACATTGTCGTTGATCAAGAAAGCCGAACGCGCCTGCTCGCCGCTCAACGCCGCCCACCGGCAGGCTCACGCGGCGCGGCATTGACCCGAATCAATCCGCCGCGGCCGCTGCGCATGAGCATGGCGTGTCCAGGGGAGCGCGTCGGATGTATTCATCGGTTCAGAGTCGGCAAGTCGAAGTCGGAATGATGGGCCTTCCTGCCGACCTGACCATGGAGCCTGACTCGACTGCCGTCGTGGTGTTCGTCCATGGCAGCGGCAGTGGCAGGCGCAGCAGCCGAAACCGGTGGGTCGCGGCGCAATTTGTGAAGCATCGCTTCGCAACGCTGCTGTTCGACCTGCTGACCGACGTCGAATCCTGTGACCGCGGCAACGTCTTCGACATCGAACTGCTCAGCGGGCGCGTGCAGCTTGCCTTGGAATGGGTCTCCGGGCGGGCAGATCTGGCCGGCAAACCGGTGGGGCTGTTCGGTGCCAGCACG
>JBJXEJ010000143.1:0-30352 GCA_046154125.1 Rhizobacter sp.
AGTTGGTAGAGTCCAGGATTGTGATTCCTGTTGTCGTGGGTTCGAGCCCCATCAGCCACCCCAAGTGATCCAAGCGAAAGCCGGTAAGCGCCTCCTAACAAGGAAGGCCTTCCGGCTTTTTGCATACAGCCCCTGAGCTTCCCGTTCCGATGGTGTCAGGCCCGTCGGACTTGATGCGGCGCGTTCCTCGAGTTCAGCGGCGCTTTTCGGAGCCTTGGCGTGCTCCCGCGCCGCTCACCTCAGCGCTCTGTTCCCCGCAGCACTGCGAACACGCCGCCAGCAAAGTCATGGCGTGCTGAAGGCCAGGTACCGCCGGCGCTTGACCACGATCAACACCCGGAGATCCCCATGCGTGTCTGATGGAGCTTCAACGGCGCAAGGGTCTAGGTCGTGACATTCACCTTCAGTTTCGATGCATGGCTGGGCGGCGTGACTGCGCTGGATGTCTGGTCGTCGGTCGACCTGTCCGCGTCGGCGCTCTTGCAGCGCCAGTCGATTCGACTTGCGGGCCTGCTGGAGTCGGCAGTAAATCACTCTCCGCTCTACCGTGGCATCGCAGGGCACATGGATTCGCGTCGCCTGAGCCTCGACGACTTTCCGGTCGTGACCAAGACGCAGCTGATGCAGCGATTCGACGAGTGGGTGACCGATCCGGACTTGCATCTCGATGAGCTGCGCCGCTTCATCGCCGATCGCGAACTGATCGGCGAAGATCACCTGGGCCGCTATCAGGTCTGGGAAAGCTCGGGGAGCAGTGGCGAGCCCGGGGTGTTCGTGCAGGACGCGCACGCGCTGGCCACCTACGATGCGCTGGAGGCGCTGCGCCGACCCGTGTTGCAGCCGCTGCGCCGGTGCATCGATCCCTGGTATTCGACAGAGCGGCTGGCTTTCGTCGGTGCGACCACCGGCCATTTCGCCAGCACCGCATCGATCCAGCGCTTGCGTCGACTCAGCCCGTGGATGTCTCGCAACTTCCTGAGCTACTCGTTCCTGATGCCGCTGTCCGACCTGGTGGCGGCGCTGAATCGTCAGGCGCCGACCATCCTCACGACCTATCCCAGCGCGGCGCTGCTGCTCGCCCAGGAGGCGTCGGCCGGTCGGCTGTGCATTCCCTTGAAGGAGATCTGGGTGGGTGGCGAAGCGCTGACCACAGCCACGCGGCGCTGCATCGTGAGCGCGTTCGACTGCCCGATCAGCCAGAGCTATGGCGCATCCGAATTCCTGTCGCTGGCTTCTGAATGCATGCATGGCCGGTTGCACCTGAACAGCGACCGGGTGATCCTGCAGCCAGTCGATGCGCAGCACCGCCCCGTGCCCGTCGGCGAGACGGGCTTCACCACCTTGCTGACCAATCTGGCGAATCGGGTGCAGCCGCTGATCCGCTACGACCTCGGCGATCGTGTGCGGTTTTCGGGTCATCCCTGCAAGTGCGGATCGGCGCTGCCGGTGATCGAGGTGCAGGGGCGAGTCGACGATCTGCTGGTGCTTGAAGACGCTCACGGACATCCCGTGAGTCTGCTTCCTCTCGTGTTGACGACGGTGCTGGAAGAAGACGCCGGCGTGTTCGATTTCCAGTTGCAGCAGCGCGGTCAGCGCGCGCTGTGGCTTTGCGTCACGGCCGATGGGGCGACCGGCCAGGCCGCACTGCATCGTGCCCAGACGGCGTTGCGGCGATTCCTGCATGCGCAGGGACTGCCGGGTGTGACGGTCGGCGGGCACTGCGGCGATCGGGGCTTGACGGGGCGCAGCGGCAAGCGACAGCGCGTGCTGGCCGATCCACACTGAATGGGCATCCGTCGCTGGAACGGCGTCTTTGGTGTGGTCGCGCTGTGCGGCTGCACTTCATTGCTGCCCAAAGGCAAGATCGAAGTTCTGTCGCCGTTCTCGAAGTACCAGGACGTACGCGCTGCGTTCGAGAAGGTGGTGCCGTACAGCACCACGCTGGCGGGTTTGAAGACGCTCGGGTTCGACACGCAGGCAAGCACGAACGTGCGCGACGACCAGCTGGTGTTGTTCCGCAACCGTTCGGGCGAGCCGAACATCGAAAAGAACGAGGTCAGGCGCAATCCTCTCGGTCCGCTGCAATCGTTCGGCGAGACAGTGCCATGAATCGTCGCAGGTGCGAAGCGCGCCGCATCTTCAGCCAGGGTGAACTAGCGGATTCACGCTGGCAAGGCGAGGAAGATTCCGATCGAATCGGCATCGGTGTTCGCTGTATCGGTGACGAAACCGTTGCCACGGATGAGTTCAAGCATCGGCCCGTTCTCGCGCATGACGGAACCCACCATGCGCTGCGTCCCGCGCGCCGACAAATACGAGATCATCTTGCGAAGCAACAGCTGGCCGAGGCCGTGCGCCTTCAGATCCGAGCGCACCACGATCGCGAATTCGGCATCGATGTTGTCAGGGTCGGCGACGGCGCGAACCACACCCAGCGTCTGCTGTGCGCCATCGGCCGCGGCGCTCACGGCGATGAAGGCCATCTCGCGCGCGTAGTCGATCTGCGTCAGTCGGGCCAGCTCGCTGCGCGGGAGTTCGCGCCTTGAGCTGAAAAACCGCAGCCGCAGGTCGTTCGGTTCCAAGCGCTCAAGGAAGGTGCGGTGCTGTGGTTCGTCCTCCGGACGAATCGGCCTCAGCATGATGGATTCGCCTTGCCAAAGCACGGTTTCGACCAGCTCGGCGGGGTAGGGCGTGATGGCGAAGTGCGCCGCCCCGGCCGGCATCTCGCGGCACAGGCGCACCCGTGCATCGAGCGCGATGACACCTTCGTGATCCGCCCACAGCGGATTGATGTCGAGTTCGGCCAGTTCGGGCAGATCGGCCAGCATCTGCGACAGCGCCATCAGGACATCGCAGATGGCATCCAGTCGGGCCGGCGGGTGGTCCCGGTAGCCGGCGAGCAGCTTGGAAACGCGCGTTCGCGACACCATGTCGCGCGCCAGCACCCGGTTCAACGGCGGCAGCGCGATCGCGCGATCGGCCAGCACCTCGACCGCCGTGCCGCCCTGGCCGAACAGCAGCACCGGACCGAACAACGGGTCGATGCTCGCCCCGACGATCAGCTCCTGTGCCATCGGCCGAGCCGCCATGCGCTGCACGGTGAAGCCCGACAGTCGAGCCTGTGGCATTGCATCGCGCACCCGGACCAGCATGGCCTCGGCTGCCCGCCGCAACTCGGCCTCATCTCGCAGGTTCAGCGCCACGCCGCCCACGTCGGACTTGTGGCTGATGTCGGGTGACAGGATCTTCAGCACGACCGGGTAGCCCAGCGTGCGTGCGGCATCCACTGCCGCGTTTGCCGAAGCCTCGACCGACACGGTGGCCACCGTCGGGATGCCGTAAGCCTGCAGCACCGCCTTGGCCTCGGGTTCGTTCAGCATGTCGCGACCGGCGGCGATCGCGGCCTCGATCGGCACCCGGGCAGCAGCAACATCCGGCGGGCCGTTTTCGCTGGCGGTGGGCGCCTCAAGCAGCAGTGTCTGGTTGCGTCGATAGGTCGCGAGCATCGCGAAGGCACGCACCGCGTCCTCGGGCGTCGCGTAGTCGGGCACGCCCGCCTCGACGAAGATCCGGCGCGCTTCGGCGACGGCCCAGTCGCCCAGCCAGCAGGCCATCACGCGACCCGCCGCCTGGCGCGCGATCGGGGCGCACGCGCGTGCGATGTCGTCGCTGCGCACGATGGCAGTCGGCGCGTGCATGAACAGCACCGTGCCGCCACCGCGATCGGCCAGCAGAGCCTGCAGCGTCTGCGTGTAGCGCTGCACCGGGGCATCTCCGATGATGTCCACCGGGTTGCCGCGCGACCAGGTCGCCGGCAGCACCGCGTCGAGTTGCGCGATCAGGCTGGCAGGCAACTCACGCAGTGCGACGCCGGCCGGTGCCGCGGCGTCGGCCGCCATCACGCCGGCTCCGCCGCCGTTGGTCATCAGGGTCAGGTTCTCATCGCCCGGCCACGGCACGCTGGTGACCAATGCCTGCCGGTGCCCGAAGTGCGCGAGGGTTTCGGCAGCCAGGAACAGGTCCTGCAGCGTGCCCACGCGCAGCATGCCGGCGCGTCGGATCGCAGCGTCGAACACGATGTCCGAACCGGCCATCGCGCCGGTGTGCGATGCAGCCGCCTTCATGCCTTGCCCCGCGCGGCCGGCCTTGACGACGATCACCGGCTTGTTGCGAGCGGCTGCGCGTGCGGCCGACATGAACTTGTGGGGCGATTCGATCGATTCGATGTACAGCAGGATCGAGCGTGTGCGGGCGTCGCTGGCCAGGTGATCGAGGAGGTCGCCGAAGTCGACGTCGATGCGCTCGCCCAGCGACACCATGTGCGAGAACCCGATGCGCCGCGATTTGGCCCAGTCGAGCACCGCGGTGACCAACGCGCCCGACTGCGACACGAACGCCATGCCCCCTGCCAGCGCATCGGTGTGCGCAAAGCTCGCGTTCAGCCCGATGTGCGGGCTCAGCAGCCCGATGCAGTTCGGGCCCAGAAGGCGCAGCACATGCGGCCGAGCCGCAGCGCGCATCGCCTGCTTCTGTGCGGCGCTCAGGCCGGCGGTCATCACGATCGCCGCTCGGGTGCCGAGCCGCCCCAGCGCGGCGATGACATCAGGTACGGTGTCCGGTGGGGTGCACAGAACCGCCAGATCGGGAATCTCCGGCAGGTCCGCCGGACTCGCGTAGACCGCCACGCCATCGAGCACCGCGTGCTTCGGGTTCACGCCGTAGATCGGCCCGTCGAAGGCACCGGCACGCAGGTTGCGCCACACCGTGGCACCGACACTGCCGATGCGGTCCGACGCACCGATCACGACGACCGAGCGCGGTTCGAGCAGCCGATCGAGATGGCGGATGCTCATGCGCGGCGCACGGCGTCAACCGAGACCGGCACGACGCAATCGGGCGTTCAACGCGTCGATCTCATCGAGCAGGTCGAGCACGAGCGCCGTCCCGACGACGCCGAGTTCGAGGTCTCTCAGCAGCCTCAGTGCCGCGCGCGCGCGGCGCAGCGAAGTGCCGGTGAACTGCCAGTCGTCGGGACCGCTGCCGGCGGGATCGAGCACCCCCTCCTGGACCAGCGTCGTCAACTGCATGCGGTCGGTCTGACAGGCCTGGCACAGCGCGTCGAGCGAGAAAAACACGCTGTCGTCGACCACGATGGCGTCGAGGATCAAGGGCCGCGAATCGGAAGTCTGGTTCATGGCATCTCTTTCATGGCTTCAATCCGCTGCGCGGATCGAAGTCGGCATGGGCTTGCGCCAGTGAGGTGTAGGCGTCACGATCGGCCTGTGTCTGCACCGGCGGTGCAGTGACCTGCAGCACCGCGTAAAGGTCACCGGGCGTCTGACCGGGAAGTCCCTTGCCCTTGAGCCTGAGCTTGCGGCCGGACCACGATCCGGCCGGCACACCCAGTTCCAGCTCACCATCGGGCGTTGGCACGAGGACACGGGCGCCGAGCGCGCCTTCCCAGGGTGTGATCGGCAGGTCCAGGTACAGGTCGCGGCCGTCGAGGCGGAAGTGCGCATGCGGCCTGATCGAGATCTCGAGGTACAGGTCGCCGGCCGGGCCGCCGCCGTGCCCCGGGCCGCCCTGGCCGATCAGGCGCAACTGCTGCCCATCGCGAACGCCTTTCGGTATGTTCACTTCCAGCTGCCGTTCGTGCAGCGTCATCTGGCCCTGATCGTCGAGCACCGGCATGCGCAGCGAGATCGCGCGTCGTGCACCCCGGTAGGCGTCCTCGAGGTCGATCTGCACCTTGGCGTGGTGATCCGCTGCGGAACCACCCGAACGGTGCATTTCTGGCGCGGCGCGTCCACGGTGGCCGAACAGCGATTCGAAGAAATCGCTGAACGCGGCATCGTCTGCCGGCCCGCCATTTCGTCCACTGAATTCGAAACCGCCGTCGGGCGGAGGCTCGTAAGCCTGCCCGCGGTCGCGGCGTCGGCCGATCTCGTCGTAGGCGGCGCGCTTCTCCGGGTCGCTCAAGGCCTCGTAGGCTTCGGAGACGTCCTTGAAGCGGGCCTCGGCGTTGGCTTCCTTGCTGACATCGGGATGGAATTTTCGTGCCAGCTTGCGATAGGCGCGCTTTATTTCTTCCGGCGTTGCGGCGCGCTCGATGCCGAGGGTGGCGTAGTAGTCCTTGAACTCCATGTGCGTGGCTGCCTGTTGTCGCGCGTTGCGTCATGCCGTGGTCACCATGGCCAAGTCATCCCGAGCGCCGTATCCGCTTGATCATCGTAGGTGTCGCTTCGCGACGCCATGTTGACGCGGCGCAAGCCCGAAGCCTGCTGACAGCGCATTGCGTCGGATGGTGCGAACGCGCGCGCCGGGCTCGAGGAGATCGTTCTGCCTTGCGACAGATCAAATTCCTGTCACCGACGGGTTGCAAACTTCCATCATGAACGCGTCCGGCGCCAGGATCATGTCCGTCGATCGCACGATGATCGATGCGCTGTGCGCTCATCTGCAGGCCATGAGTGGTCAGCCTGTCGAGGTGCTGGAAACCCACATTTCCTGGATCCTGCTGAATGGATCTCTCGCCTACAAGCTGAAAAAGCCGGTGTGCCTGCCATTCCTGGACTTCACCGAACTCGAATCGCGCCGGCGCTACTGCGAGCTGGAGTTGCGACTGAATCGCCGCCTCGCGCCGGTCCTGTACCTCGACGTGCTGCCGATCTGCGGCACGCCGGAATCCCCGCGCATCGACGGGATCGGCGAGCCCATCGACTATGCGGTTTGCATGAGGCGCTTCGCATCCGGTGCCCTGCTGAGCGAGCAGCTCGCAGCCGGTCACCTGCAGGCAGCGCAGGTCGAGCAGCTTGCGCAGCGGCTGGCCGACTTTCACCGCGACGCGCCGGTGGCTGATTGCGACTCGGGTCATGGATCGCCGGATCAGATCTCGAAGGCCGCGACGACCGTGCTCACCCAGCTCGGGTCTGTCCGTGAAGTCCCCCAGTTGCGCGCCGTGCGGGACTGGGTTGTCGAGCAGGCCCGAGGGCTGGTCGCTGTGTGGCTGTCGAGGCGTGCTGGCGGTGCGGTTCGCGAAGGCCATGGCGACCTCCACTTGGCCAACGCAGTGCAGGTGGGTGTCGAGGTGCTGGCCTTCGATTGCATCGAGTTCGACCCCGAATTGCGGTGGATCGACGTCATGTGCGACCTGGCCTTCCTGACCATGGACCTTCAGGCGCACGGCCGAGCCGATCTGGCCTTCAGTGCCCTCGATGCGTACCTCCAGCGCAGCGGCGAATATGCCGGGCTGCAGGTCCTTCGCTTCTATGAGGTCTATCGCGCGCTCGTTCGGATGATGGTCTGCGGACTGCAGGCCGGGAGCGGCTCAGACAGTGGCAGGACGCAGGCGCCCGACTACCTGGCGTGTGCGTCGCGGCTGATCCAGGGCTGCAGGGGTGGCCCACGGCTCATGATCACTCACGGCCTGTCGGGATCGGGCAAGTCGACGCTTGCCCGTCAATTGCTGGAGCGCGTCGGTGCAGTCCGAGTGCGCTCGGATGTCGAGCGCAAGAGGCTCTTCGGCCTGGACGCTCTGCAGCGCTCCGCAGACCAGGATCTCGACCTGTACACGCCCGCTGCGACCCAGCGCACCTTCGATCGCCTGGCCAGCTGTGCCCGCGACGCACTGCGGGCGGGCTACCCGGTGATCGTCGACGCGGCATTCCTGCGGCGCGGCGAGCGTCGTGCGTTCAGGGCACTGGCGGCTGAACTGAGCGTGCCTTATTCGATACTCGATTGCCGGGCGAGCGACGCGGTGCTGCAAGAGCGGCTGTTCTCGCGGGCTGCCGCCGGGATGGATGCATCTGAGGCTGACGCATCGGTGCTGAAGCGGCAGCTTCATTGGCAGGAGCCGCTCGATGTTCATGAGCAGTCCCGAGCGATCACCATCGCCACCGACGATGAAGTCGATCTTGGCGCCCTGGGCGAGCGCTGGCTGGCCGCGATCTGACCGCCTGCCTCGGCACGGCGCCGGGTTCAACGGGCTTGCCACGACTATCCGTCTGCCGCTTGATCTCACGCAACCCCAAGCTGGCCCCACTTCCTACAGTGGTGACCGAGGCGGATGGCGCTGTCGAGGTTTCCGCGACCGCGGCAGACAGAGCGACCTGCCTGAATCACAAGGAGTGCCCCGATGGATGAAATCAGATCGATCCTGTTGCACCTGGACGCAGCACCCGGAGCCACCCATCGATTGCGGGCGGCACACGCGTTGGCGGCCATGCATGGCGCGGAGCTCGAGGTTCTGTACGCCGTGACCCCGGCGCTGCTGCAATACCCGCTGGCGGCTTCGGCCGACAGCCAGTTGGCGGGCATGCTCGCCGCGCTTGACGTCGAGACGCGAGCGCGAGTGCGCGCCGCCTTCGAACGCGAACGGATGCATGTGGGCCTCCCGAACCTTCCGTGGAACGAGACCGACGATGGCCCGCTGCCAGCGTTCAAGCGCCGGGCCTTCGAGGCCGATCTGCTGGTGCTGGCGCAGGTCGATCCCGACGATCTTCAGCAGTCGCAGGTGCCCGCGGATTTCGCACCCTCGGTGCTGATCGAGACCGGCAAGCCTGTCTTGATGCTTCCCTACATCGCCACCGGGCCCGAGTTCGGGAAAACGGCGTTGATCGCCTGGAAGGATACGGCGGCGTCGGCCCGCGCCGTGACTGCGGCGTTGCCGATGCTGCGTTTGGCGAAATCGGTGCAGGTGGCCGCCTGGGAAGAGGCCGGCGGGCTCGGGGCGAGCGAGCCGCTGCCGGTCGAGCGCTTCCTGCGCCGACACGGCATCACCGCGAAGGTCCACCGTTGCGGCCGTCCGACCGCCGAAATCGGCGAGTTGCTCCTGTCGCTTGCGGCGGATGTTCAGGCCGATCTGCTGGTCATGGGCTGCTACGGACACAGCCGTGCACGCGAGTGGTTGCTGGGAGGAGTCACGCGCACGATCCTCCAGGCGATGACCCTGCCGGTCCTGATGTCGCACTGAGGTCGCGCGCCCCGCGCACGCTCAGGGTCGATGCCGAACCATTCAGTCGAATCGAAGCGGGCGTGTCACGTCGCAAAGCAATGTCCTCAAGTTGTCGATTCCGCAACCGATAACCGATTCAGCGATGCCACTGCCCTGATGGCATGAACACGGAGAAATGCATGCGGGTCCTGGTCGTCTTTTTCGCCCATTCCGGCCACACGCGGTATGTGGCCTCCGAGATCGCCCGCCGTTGTGGGGCGCAGCTGGAAGAAGTCCTCGATGCACGCCCGCATGCCGGCGCGTGTGAAGCTTTGCGTTACATCGGCGATTCGCTGATCGGCGCCACCCCGCCGATCGAGGCTGTGCTCAACGATCCGTCCGACTACGACCTGGTGATCCTGGGCACCCCGGTGTGGGCGTGGCGCATTGCGTCGCCCATGCGCTCGTATGTCCGGCGCCATGCGCAGCGATTCAAGCAGGTCGCCTTCTTCTGTACCGAAGGCGGGCTCGGAGACCGGCTCGTCTTCGCCGAACTTGGCCATCTGTGCGGCCGTGACCCGATCGCAACGTACCAGGTGACCGAACCGTATCTGCCAGAACCGATTCAGCAAGCGCCCTTGCTCGAGTTCATGGCGCGCCTGGAAACCGCCTGACTGTCAGCGCCGACCCGTCGCCACGCCCTACATCTCCCGAAGTGCCTTCCAGCCTTTGGTGTGCATGCACACCACAAAGCCCCGGGTGACCCGCTGTGTCTTGTTGTCGGGCTTGTGGGCGTCACCGAGTTGCGTCACACAGTCACTTGTGTCCGCTTCCATCACCTCTCGGCCCGCGCCCAGCTTCCACCATGAGCTGACCTTGTAGACATCCAGTGGGCTTGCGGGTGGGGCATACGCGGTGCCTCCTTCAATCGCTGGCGGCTTGCGGCCCGGGTCAGCCGACGCAGGAGGTGAATTGGACGGTTCTACCGGCTCTGCCGCCGCGGTTTTCGGGGCATTGCTCCGGGCAGCATCACCACCCGGATTCCGATGGTCGGGGGTGACGCTCGCCGTCGCGAACAGATCGATGTCGTCCAGCTTCGTCACCACCCAGCCGTTGTCTTCCAGGCATTTCTCGATGGCCTGGTCGCTGCCGGCAGACCGGCACGACTTCTTCGTGGCATCCAGGTCCTGCGCCGAGGCTCCGCGCTTGTAGGAAAGCTCGCCGCAGCCTGTCATTGACAACGCAATCAAGCCCATCCA
Organism: Rhizobacter sp.; assembly: GCA_046154125.1. Lineage (GTDB taxonomy): Bacteria > Pseudomonadota > Gammaproteobacteria > Burkholderiales > Burkholderiaceae_C > PBB1. Next base: position 10,192 of record JBJXEJ010000143.1, read on the forward strand.
CAAGTAAGTCTTCATCAGTTGCTTTCCCAGGGTGAATCGTTTGCCGGAGATCCCGCGCCATGATTGTGGGTGGCGGGTCAAGCAAATGAACTACGCTGATTGACGTACGCCAGATCGCGCGTGGCCCCCCGGGGTGGCGTGCTGTGTCCCATGAATGAGGCCAGGAATCGCCGAAATGCCGAGCAGGTCTGACCAACAGGGCTTTGCGGCTTTGCTGCTCGCCGTCCTGTTCCTGCTGCTGCTTGGCCTTCCGATGCTTTACCTGCAGAGCGAACACCTGGAACAACAGCGCGTTCGGGACAAGGCGATCAAGAAGATGCTCACCCAGCCTGCGATGCTGCAGGCGAGCGCACCGCAGTAGCCTGCTTCAACCGCACACCTACACTGTGTTGTGCTCAGTCGAAACTCGTGGAGAAAGCCAGTGGGACAGGCAAGGAACAGAGGCTCGCGGGATGTCAGGATCGCGCAGGCCATCACCAAGGCAGACAGGTTGAAGCCACCTGTCATTGCCTGCAATGCATGCAAGACCGAGCTGACAGAAGTCGCTGCGCTTGACGCCCGAGACCTCAAGGGAATCGAAGCTGCGTATGGAGCCCACTGCGTCGCATGTGATCAGGACACCTGGGCCGTTCGCGGCGAGGTTTCGGCCGTGCGGGCGTTCTATGCCGCGCTGGAGAAAGCTGCGGGCGAGAAAGTACGCCTGGGCACTGCCAGACCATCCGCAACAATGTGATTCGCTTTGGCGAAGTGGCTTTGGTTCAACGTGATGCGATCTGGTCCTGCCGTGAACCCTGTTCCTCGACCGGTACGCCCTGTGTGCAAATGGTGTGCATACAGGTTCACACGCGACTTGCTTTCGTTGTCAACGAGACAGAGAAACGCTAATTGAATCAACAACCTAGTGCCTGGCGGCTGAGCGTGGCGCCGATGATGGACTGGACGGACCGGCACTGCCGCTACTTCCATCGGCTGCTGACGAAGCGCACGCGGCTGTACACCGAGATGGTGACCACCGGCGCGCTGATCCACGGCGATGTGAAACGGCACCTCGAGTTCAATGCCGAGGAGCATCCGCTGGCGCTGCAGCTCGGCGGCAGCGAGCCGGCCGATCTGGCGCATTGCGCGCGTCTGGCCGAGGACTGGGGCTACGACGAGGTCAACCTGAACTGCGGCTGCCCGAGCGAACGGGTGCAGCGCGGCGCGTTCGGCGCCTGCCTGATGGCCGAGCCGCAGCTGGTCGCCGATGGCGTGAAGGCGATGCGCGATGCGGTGTCGATTCCGGTCACGGTGAAGCACCGCATCGGCATCGACCGCGGTGAAAGCTACGACTTCGTGCGGGACTTCGTCGGCACGCTGTCCGACGCGGGCTGCGAGGTGTTCATCGTGCACGCGCGCAACGCCTGGTTGAAAGGGCTGAGCCCGAAGGAAAACCGCGAAGTGCCTCCGCTGCGCTACGAGTTCGTCTACCGGCTCAAGCGTGACTTCCCGGCGCTCACCATCGTGCTCAATGGCGGCGTGACCACCGACGAGCAGATCACCGAACACCTGCGCCAGGTCGACGGCGTGATGCTGGGCCGCGAGGCGTACCACCGGCCGTGGTGGCTCGCCGGCTGGGACGGGCGTCATTTCGGCGATGCGCCCTCGGCGCTGGACCTCGAGGCGGCCGAGGCGGCCATGGTCGACTACATGCAGCGCCTCGTGGCGGAGGGCGAGCCGTGGACGCGCGCCTCGCGCCACATGCTGGGCCTGTGGAACGGCATGCCGGGTGCTCGCCATCGGCGGCAGGTGTGGTCGGACCATCGTCGGAAGGACGATCCACCGTCCGCGGTGTCGCTCGCAGCGCGGTCACCGCTGGAGGCTGCTGCCAAAGTCTGAGCGGAATTCTTCGTCGGCGAGCCGTGCTTGCCGGCGCTGTTGAACCTCAGTCCAGCATCGCTTCCAGCCCACTGGTCAGTTCGGCCAGCGGTGGCATGGGCGACAGGCCGCTCGCGTTGTCGAATCCAAGGGTGCCTTCCTGTGCGAGCCACGTCACCGGCAAGCCCATCGTCCGACCCAATTCGATCGGGCAACTGGCCAGAGCCTGCGAAGCATCGAGGTTGAGCATCGACACGCGCGAGCGCCAGGCGGCGATGTGCACCAGGTTGCCGATTTCCGACGATGCGCCTGCGTGCATCGGATCGGCCGCCGCGTTCAAGGCTTCGCTCACCTTGGCGGGAAACTTCCAGCGGGTGGCCAGCTCGGCGCCCACCGCCCCATGGTGATAGCCGAGGCGGTCCTGCTCCAGCGCGGTTCGTTCGGAAGCCAGCGGGTGGCACTCGGCATCGAGCTCCTTCATGGCGGCCGCCGCAGCGGCATGCATCACCAGGTGACCCACGCCGTGCATCAGTCCCACCGTGAAGGCCAGGTCCGAGTTGCGGTCGACAGCCTGCGCCAGCCAGCGCGCACCGCAGGCGGTGTGCAGGCTGTGGCGCCAGAACTGTGGCAGGTCCAGACCGGGTACCGCCTTGAATGCCCCGGTCACGCTGCAGCCGATGACCAGATTGCGAATCATCACGAACCCCAGCATGCGAATGGCGTCATCCACCGATGCGACCTCGCGCGAGACGTGGAAGTAGGCGGAGTTGGCCAGCCGCAGCGTCTTGGCGCTGAGCACCGGGTCGGCAGACAGATGACGGGCGATCTCGTCCACGGCGACGTCTTCGCGGCTGAAGCTCCGTATCAATTCCTGCGCCACCTTGGGGATCGTGGGCAGGGCCTGCGGGGAATCGAACAGGGCGGCAATGGACACAGGTGGGCTCCCTGGAACGAGTTTGAATGCGGTCGATGGAATATGAAACCCGGCGGCATCCTGAAAGCCTCCAATTGACCGGTGTTCATGGCGCTGCAGTGCGCATCGATCGAGTGCAAGGCGTGTCAGCCTGAGAGCTGTCGAGTCAACCGATCGGGAACACCATGGACCGCAAGCCCGCCCGCCCTGCAGCAATTTCCGCCTGGCCCGGCTTCGAGTACGCCGTCGATGCGATGGAGCGCAGCATCCTGTTCCTCGATACGCTGCGTGAACGCGGCAACCATTACGTGGCACATCGGGACGACGGCGCACCAGCGCTGCTGAAGTTCAGTCACGAACTGTTGATCGATGGCCGCACGCTGCCCCGGCCCTGCAACTACGCGTTGCTTCACATCCTGCCGCCCGATGATGTCCCCACGCACCCGACGGCTCGGCCGCTGGTGGTGGTGGACCCGCGTGCCGGCCACGGTCCGGGCATCGGCGGCTTCAAGAACGACTCCGAAGTGGGGGTTGCGCTTCGCGCCGGGCATCCCGTGTACTTCGTGACCTTCCATCCGCAGCCCGAGGAGGGGCAGACGCTGTTCGACGTGATGAACGCCGAGGCGGTCTTCCTCGAGGAGGTCATCGCACGCCACCCGAAGGCGAACGGCAAGCCCGTCGTCATCGGCAATTGCCAGGCCGGTTGGGCCATCTCGATGCTGGCCTCGGTGCGGCCCGAACTGTTCGGCCCGTTGATGATCGTGGGCTCACCGCTCTCGTACTGGGCCGGCGGCGACAAGATGAATCCCATGCGATACAGCGGTGCGGGCCTGGGCGGTGCCTGGCTGGCGTCGATGACATCGGACCTGGCTGGCGGCCGCTTCGACGGCGCCCACCTGGTCGAGAATTTCGAGAAACTCAACCCGGCCAACACGCTGTGGAGCCGCCACTTCAAGTTGTGGGCGAACGTCGACACCGAGGCCGAGCGCTTCCTGGAGTTCGAGCGCTGGTGGGGCGGTTACTTCCGCATGAGCGGAGCCGAGATCGAGACGATCGTCGAGAACCTGTTCGTGGGCAACAAGCTCGCGTCTGGCAACGTGATGACCGACGAACGACGCGTCGATCTGCGCAACATCACTGCGCCAGTGGTGGTTTTCGCGTCATGGGGTGACAACATCACTCCGCCACCGCAGGCGCTGAACTGGATCATCGACGCCTGGGGCAGCGAGCGTGCCATCGCCGCTGCGGGCCGCGTCATCGTCTACGTGCTGCACGAGAGCGTCGGGCACCTCGGCATCTTCGTCGGCGCCGACATCGCCCGCAAGGAACACGATCAGATCGTCACCTCGCTCGACGTCATAGATCACCTGCCACCGGGCCTGTATGAGATGAAGGTGGTGAAGAAGGACGGCGAAAACGTGCAGCGCTGGGACGACCTGGAGCCCGGAAGCTACAGCGTGAGCTTCGAACACCGCACGATGGCAGACATCCAGGCGATCAATCCCGAAGGCCGCGAAGAAGAAAAGCTGTTCTCGACCGTTGCCAAGTTCTCCGAGATCAACAGCGCGCTCTACAAGACCTGGGTTCGGCCGTGTCTGTCGGCGTTGCCCCTGCGTCCGCTGGGCGATGCGATGACGCAGATGCATCCGCTGCGCCTCCAGCGTCAGATGTTCACCGACGCCCATCCGCTGGCGGGTTCTGTCAAGGCGATGGCGAGCAAGGTCCGCGAGAGCCGGCACTCCCTGCCCGACGACCATCCGGGTCGCGTGTGGGAACGGGCCTTCTCCAAGTCAATGGAGACCGGCCTCAACAGCTACCGAGATCTGCGTGATCAGGCGATGGTGCAGTGGACGCGTTTGGTCTACGGTCCGCTGGGCATCGGTGCCTGGCTGCCGCCGGATGCGCCTGCCGAACAGGTGGCTGAGGCCCGTGCGCAGGCCGAGATCGATGACGTGCGGCGCGAGTTGCTGCCGCGCATCGGGGAGGGCGGCTTTGCACAGGCCGTTTGCCGCGTGGTGCTGGCCGGCATGGTTTCGATCGGCACGTTCGAGCGCCGCAGTTTTCGCCTGGCGCGGCTGCTGTCGGATCTGCGCGTGGTCGAGGGTCCCCAAGTAGACGGGCTCAGCGCGGCCATCGACTGGCGCCGGCTGTTGCGCGAGGAGGCTCGTATCGCAGCGGTGGCACCAGTGGAGGCGCTCAATGCGCTGGGCGACATGCTGCCCGACCCGGCCTCGCGCGAGCGCGCCCTCGCTGTGGCCGCCGCGGTGATGATGATCGAGCCGACGCTCGCCAACCCGCGCTCGGAGATCATCGAGTTGCTGATCAACACGCTGGGTGTCGAACCCGAGCGAGTGATGGATCTGGCCTGCCAACTCACGGACCCGCTGGGACGGCCGGCGGCACCAACTCCACAGGTCGTGAAGGCAAAACGGCCCCGTACGTCCCGCATTCCCGATGTTCTTGCGCGCAAGCCTCGCGTTCGCGCTTCAGCCTCCAACCGCGGAATGCGTACCTGATCGGGTGCGCACAACGGGGGCTCAAACGGCAGAGCAGGTCTACTCCTTCAAAACGCGGCGGCGTAGCGCGCCATCTCCCAGGGACTGACGTGGCGAGCGTACTCAGTCCACTCGGTACGCTTCAGTCGAATGAACTCGCCCGCGAGGGTCTGTCCCAGCGCCGAGCAGATGACCTCGTCGCGTTCGAGCGCATCCAGGGCGCTCGACAGGCTCTGCGGAAGGACCGGAATTCCCCGCTCGTGGATCTGCGGAAGCGACAGCTGGAACAGATCGTCGGTGCAGGGGAGGCCCGGATCGAGGCGCCGGTCGATGCCGTCGAGCCCCGCGGCGATCAGCGCGGCGGTCGCCAGGTAGGGGTTGGCGGATGCATCGGGCACGCGCCACTCGAAGCGGCCCTTCAATGTGCGGACCAGCGCGGTCCGGTTGTTCGGCCCGTGAGCCACATAGGCCGGCGCCCAGGTGGTGCCGGTGATCGATTCGCCGACGGTGAGCCGCTTGTAGCTGTTCACAGTGGGCGCGGCGATCGCGCACAGCGCATCGGCATGATGCAGGACACCGGCGATGAACTGGCGGCCGATCAGCGACAGGTCGTGCGAGGAGTCATCGAACACGCAGCGCGCATCCAGTGCGGTGGAGCCGGTACCCGGGGCGTTCCACAGCGAGACATGGAAATGCATGCCGCTGCCCGGCTGGTTCGCAAACGGCTTCGGCATCATCGAGAACACCATGCCGTGCTGCTCGGCCAGCGTGTGCGCGGCCATCTTGAACAGCATCAGGTGGTCGGCACTGGCGAGCGCATCGGCATGGTGAAAGTTCAGCTCGTACTGGCCATGCGCGTCCTCGTGATCGATCTGGAAGACGTCGAGCCCGCAACGCGTCAGGCCATCGGCCAGCTGATGAAGGAATTCGCGCTGGCGCGGCAGGCTTTTCAGGTCGTACGACGGCTTGTCGAGGCGGTCGAGCGGGTCGGCGGGCTCGAATCCGCCGGCCGTGCGGCGCAGCAGGAAGAACTCGGGCTCGATGCCGGTGCGCAGGCTCCAGCCACGTTCGGCCAGTCGCGCCAGCTGGCGCTTCAGGACCTGGCGCGGACAAGCTTCGAACGGTTCTCCGGCCACAAAACCGTCGCACACGACGCGGGCGACGCCGGGGAGCCAGGGCAGGGCGCGGGTGGACTCGATCTGCCCCCTGCCGTAGTACTCGGCGCGTGGTCCGGTGCGCGGCAGGCCGGTGCCCCAGATCGACGGGCCGGCGAAGCCGACGCCTTCGGACATCAGCAATTCGAGCTGGTTCAGCGGAAGCAGCTTGCCGCGCGCCACGCCGTGCAGATCGGTGAACTGCGCCATCAGGCTGTGCACGCCATCGGCGGAAAGGCGTTCACGCAGCGCCTGGAAGCTGGCGGGCTTGATGGCCGAAGTGGTGGTCTTCATCGACTCACGATTGCTGGACGGCGTCCCGCAAGGCTCCAGTGAGCAGGCCCAGGGCTTCATCGAAATGCGCGTTCGGAATCGTCAACGGGAACATGAAACGCACCACGTTGCCATGGACACCGCAGGTCAGCACGATCAGTCCTTTCGCCAGGGCGGCGGACTGTACCTTCCTGGTGAAGTCGGCATCGGGTTCGCCGGTGCCGGCGCGGTGGAACTCAACCGCGACCATGCCGCCCAGGCCTCGCACGTCGGCGATCTGCGGGACCTCGCCACGCATGCTTTCCAGCAGCGCCTTCAGGCGATCGCCGAGATGCTGTCCGCGCTCGGGCAGACCTTCTTCCGCCATCACGTCGATCACCGCATGCGCGGCGGCAATCGCCAGCGGATTGCCGGCGTAAGTCCCGCCGAGGCCTCCCGGGTTCGGCGCATCCATGATGTCGGCTCGCCCCGTCACGGCAGACAGCGGCAGGCCGGCGGCCAGCGACTTCGCGCTGACCAGGATGTCCGGCACGACACCCAGCGATTCGAAGTGCTGCATCGCGAACAGCTTGCCGGTGCGCCCGAACCCGGTCTGCACCTCGTCGGCAATCATCACGATGCCGTGCTCGTTGCACAGCTCGCGTATCCACTGCAAGGCAGCGGGCTGGATGACGTTGAACCCGCCTTCACCCTGCACCGGCTCGAAGATGATCGCAGCCACGCGGCTGGGCTCGATGTCGGCCTTGAACAGTTGCTGGACCGCCTTCTTGACCTCGTCGAGATTCGCGCAGTGGCAGGGAAAGGGCACGTGGTACAGCTCGGGCGGGAACGGCCCGAACTGTGCCTTGTACGGCTGCACCTTGCCGGTCAGCGCCACCGCAAACAGGCTTCGGCCGTGAAAGGCACCACTGAACGCGATGACCCCGGCACGCCTGGTGTGGGCGCGGGCGATCTTGATCGCGTTCTCGACCGCTTCGGCACCTGTGCTGAACAGCGCGGTCTTCTTTGCGTGACGGCCCGGCGTCAGTGCGTTCAGCTTTTCGGCGAGCGCGATGTAGCCCTCGTAAGGAACGACCTGGTAGCAGGTGTGGGTGAAGCGCTTGAGCTGCGCTTCGATCGCGGCCACGATCTTGGGATGGCGGTGGCCGGTGTTCATCACCGCGATGCCGCCCGCGAAATCGATGTAGCGGCGTCCCTCGATGTCCCACAGCTCGGCGTTCTCGGCGTGGTCGGCGAAGAAGTTCCCCATCACGCCGACACCACGTGGCGTGGCAGCGGCCTTGCGGGCCATCAGGTGTTCGTTGAGCGCGTTGTTCATTTCAAACTCCATTGAAGAAGCCGCGTCCGAGCACCCGTCCGGCCCCAGCCGGACGGCGTCTCCCTGGGGGCGGGCGCAGCGACTGGCTTGGCCTATGCGTCGATTCGAAGCCAGGTGGTCTTCAGCTCGGTGTACTTGTCGAACGCATGCAGCGACTTGTCGCGTCCGTTGCCGCTCTGCTTGAACCCACCGAAGGGCACGGTGATGTCGTCCTCGTCGTACTGGTTCACATGCACCGTGCCGGCACGCAGCGAACGGGCGACGCGGTGAGCGCGATCGATCTGGTGGCTCCAGACGCTGGCCTGGAGCCCGTACGGCGAGTCATTGGCGATGGCGATCGCTTCGGCTTCGGTCTTGAAGCGGATCACCGACATCACCGGGCCGAAGATCTCCTCGCGGGCGATCTTCATCTGGTTGGTCACGCCGTCGAAGATGGTCGGCTCGACAAAGCAGCCGCCAGTCTCAGCGAGTACCTGCTGGCCACCGGAAATCAGCCGTGCGCCTTCGGTCCGTCCGGCATCGATGTAGCCGAGCACCGCGCGCATTTGGCCTTCGTCGACCAGTGCGCCCATCGGCGCCGAACCGCCGAGCGGGTTGCCGGGCTGGTACTTCGGTGCCTCGGCGGCGACGATCTCGATGAACTCGTCGGCGACGCTTTCATGCACCAGCACGCGCGACGGTGCGTTGCAGCTCTCGCCCTGGTTGAAGAACATGCTGCCGGCCACGGTGCAGGCAGCGCGCGCGACGTCGTTGAAATCGTCGAACACCAGGAAAGCCGACTTGCCGCCGAGCTCGTTGTAGACGCGCTTCAGGTTGCTGCGACCGGCGTACTCGAGCATCTTGCGGCCCACGCGGGTGCTGCCGGTGAAGCCGATCGCGTCGACTTCCATGTGCAACGCGAGCGCCTCGCCGGCTTCGTGACCAAAGCCCGGGACCACGTTGAACACGCCAGGCGGCAATCCCGCGTCGATCGCCAGTTCGGCCAGGCGCATCGCCGTCAAGGGTGACTTCTCGCTGGGCTTCAGCACCACGCTGTTGCCCGCCGCCAGCGCCGGCCCCAACTTCCAGGCCGACATGATCATCGGGTAGTTCCAGGGAACTATCGCGCCGATCACGCCCATGGCCTCGCGGGTGATCAGCGCGAGCGCGTTGCGCGCGGTGGGCGCGATCTCGTCATAGATCTTGTCGACCGCTTCCGCGTACCAGGCGATGCAGCGGGCAGCGGAGGGCACGTCGACGCCCAGGCTGTGCTGGATCGGCTTGCCCATGTCCAGCGTCTCGAGCAGCGCGAGTTCGTCCTTGGCCGCGAGGATCTTCTCGGCAAAACGCAGCAGCACCTTCTTGCGTGCCGCCGGTGGCCTGTGCGCCCAGCGGCCATCATCGAAAGCGTACCGCGCAGAAGCCACCGCGACGTCGATGTCCTCAGCCTGTCCACGAGCCACTTGCGCGATCGTATGTCCGTCGATCGGCGAGATGCACGCGAAGGTCTCCCCGGCCTGCGCTGCGCGACGCATCCCGTCGATGACCATGCGGCCATCGGGTCGGAGCGCGACGGCCAGCGCGTGCCAGTCTCGGGTGGCGGTCGATGTCATGGTTCAGAACGACACGACGACTGAAGCCCCGAACAGGTGGTTGGTCTTCTTGAACTTGCCTTCGTCGACGTACTCGAAGACACGCCGGGTCGAGCCGTCGAACCGGTACTCGGCCTTGACCAGTGTGTATTCGTTGAAGCGGTAATTGCCACCCACGCTCAGCGCATAGCGGTTGGAGCCGCGCTGGCTGTCGCCAACCGCTGCGGCACCCTCCGCGTCGTAGCCGACAAAGCCGGGGCCGATCCCGTTGAGCGAATCGGCACCGAAGCCCGGCAGGCCTCCGCCATGCTGTCGGTTGTAGATGAAGTCCGCTCTCAGGACGCCTTCCAGCCGCGGTGTGAACTTGTACGCCCCGAGACCCGACAGTCCCCACCACCGCGCGGTCTGCAACCCGCCGTCGCTGTCCGTCGCGATGGCCGCCTTGGCCTGCTGTCCGTAACTGATCTGGCCTTGGGCCGTCCAGTCGCCACGAGTGTAGAAACCATCGATTTCGAACAGGTTCAAGCCGGTGTCACCGGTGGACTGAACGAGATTGGCTGCCTTGCCGTGGACTCCGGAGAATCCGATGCCGGAGTATTCGTTGATCGTGTAGTCGCCACGGTAGGCGATCACCGGTGATTTCTCGTTCGGCTCGCGCTTCGTCGAATTGAAGTTGCCGACGATGCCCTTCACTACCCAGGGCCCTCGCGTCAATTGCAGTCCCACGCCGGTGTAGGCCAGGGGCGCGACCAGATCGAACAGCAGGTTGTGCGTGACCAGCTTGTTGTCCTTGGATGGCAGCAGCTCATACCCGGACCAGTCCGGGATCTGGCCGGCGATGAAACGGGTCTCGTCGCCGTCCAGCGGGATCGACACGCTGGCTTCGTGCACGATGGATGCGAAGTTGATCTGCGAGCCGACGCCCCGATCGGGCTGGATCGTCAGACGAAACTTGGTGCCGCCTTCGAGTTCCTTCTGGATGTCCAGCGTGGCCCCGCCGAAGAACGAGTTGTCATAGGCATAGGGCCCGATCTGCACCTGGTTCAACAGCTGAAAGCCCGCCCGGTTCTGGGCCCGGTTGTAGATGAAGGTCGGGTCGATGCTGCCGTTGATCGTCATGCCCTTGAAGACGGAGTTCTCGCGTTCTTCCTCGAGCGTGTCGACCTTCAATGCCAGCCTGGCCATCTCGCGGGCCTGGTCCGGGGTCATGCCGGCCGGCGTTGCCACTGCCGCCGCCGCAGGGGCCGCCGCCGGCTTGACCTGTTCTGCCGACTTGAGCTTCTCTTCCAGCTGGGTCACCCGGTCGCGCAGGGCCCGCAGTTCCTTGAGCAGTTCCTCGTTGGACTGCGCAGCGGCCGGCAGCGGGAAAGCCGCAGCGATGGCCAACGTGAGGACGGTGCATTTCCATATCTTCATGGGATCTCCTCGTGCTGTGATTCGATGGGATGGTCGCGGGTGCGGGGCGGTCTCAACGGCGTCAGGTCGCGCGGTTCGCGGCGGCCATCTCCAGCGACCGATTGCGCTCGGCGCGGGCAATGAAGTAGCTCGCGACCACGACACCGATGGCGACGATGAACACGATCACGGTGGCGACCGCGTTGACGCTAGGATTCAGGCCCAGGCGAGCCCGGGAGAAGATCACCAGCGGCATCGTGGTCGATCCGGGACCGGACAGGAACGCGGACAGCACCACGTCGTCCAGCGACAGCGTGAAGGTCAGAAGCCAGGCTGACAGCAGCGACTGCGCAATCATCGGCAACGTGACCAGCGTGAACACCTGCCAGGGGCGAGCGCCGAGGTCCATGGCGGCTTCCTCGAGTTGCGGGTTCAGCTCCTGCAGGCGAGCCTGGATTACCACTGTGGCGTATGACATGCCGAGCAACAGGTGCCCCATCCAGATGGTGAGCGAGCCCCGCTCGGGGAATCCCAGAGCCCGCTGCATCGAAACCAGCATCAGCAGCAACGACAACCCGATGATGACTTCGGGCATCACCAAAGGCGCGTTGACCATGCCGGAGAACAGAGTGCGTCCGGTGAAGCGACGGTACTTGACCAGCGCGAAAGCGGCCAGCGTTCCGAGCACGACCGACGCACAGGCGGTGAAGAAGGCGATCTTCAGCGACAGCAGGAACGCCGTGATCATCTCGTTGTCGGCTGCCAGCGCAACATACCAGCGCAGCGTGAATCCCCGCCACGAGTTGGGCACCGGCGAGTCGTTGAACGAATAGACGACCAGCGCGACGATCGGCAGATAGAGGAAGGCGAAGCCCATCGCCAACCAGCTCTTGCCGAACCAGCGGTTGATGACCGACGTGCTCATTTCCTCGCCTCCGTCGATTCGGCCTGGTATTTGTTGAAGATGGCCAGCGGCACGATGATCAACAGCACCATCACCACCGCCACCGACGAGGCCATGGGCCAGTCGTTGTTGCTGAAGAACTCGTCCCACAGCACGCGACCGATCATCAACGTCTGCGGACCGCCAAGCAGTTCCGGGATGACGAATTCGCCGACGCAGGGGATGAATACCAGCATCGATCCGGCAATGATCCCGGCCTTCGACAAAGGCACGGTGATCTTCCAGAACGCGACGAACGGCGTGGCACCCAGATCATCGGCCGCCTCGAGCAGCCGCATGTCCATCTTCGAGAGGTTCGAATAGAGCGGCAGGATCATGAACGGCAGGTAGGTGTACGTCATGCCCAGCACCAGCGAGAAGGGCGAGTTCATCAGCTGGCCCGGCGCAGGAATCAAGCCGAACGACGCCAGCATCCGGTCGAGACCGCTGCCGACCAGCAGGTCGAGTGCCCAGCCGTTCTCGCTGAGCAGGCCTTTCCAGGCGTAGACACGCAACAGAAACGAGGTCCAGAACGGCAGCATCACCAGCATCAGCAACGCCGGCTGCGCGGTGGGCTTCGCCCGTGCCATGAAATACGAGAACGGGTAGCCGATCAGCAAGCAGAAGAAGGTGGTTACGGCGGCGTACTTCAGGCTCGACAGGTAGGTCTTGTAGTAGAGGTCATCCTGCGTGATGAACATGTAGGTGGTGAAACGCAGCGTCAGGGCGAGCGCGTTGTCGGTGTAGGTGATGATGTCCTTGAAGGTCACCGCCTCCATTTCCGACACACTGATCTTCATCACGATCAGGAAGGGAAACAGGAAGAAGATCAACAGCCACAGGTAGGGAATGCCGATCACCGCCGAGCGGCCGGATAGGAGCCTGGCCAAGGTGGTCTTCATGCCGTCAGCACCACATGCGACATCGGAGACCAGCTCGCCCACGCGGTGTCGCCCCAGGTCAACTCGTCGTCGCGGTGCCGCTCGGTGTTGCTCTCGCTGATCTTGAGCACCAGGCCGCTGGCAAGCGCCAGGTGGTAGACGGTGAAGCTGCCGAAGTACGACATGTCCTTGACCGTTCCGCGCACCCGGTTCAGACCCCCTGTCGGTTCTCCATCGGCCGGAGGCAAGGGCTGTCGGCCGATGCGGATTTTTTCCGGTCGCAATGCGACGGTCACTGCCATCCCCTGGGTGCCGGTGATGCCGTGACCGACGTAGTGCTTGCAATCGGCGCATTCGATGACGACGTGGTCGGGATGGTCATCGGTCAGCGTGCCCTCCATCAGGTTCACGTTGCCGATGAAGTCGGCGACGAAGCGGGTCGCCGGGGTTTCGTAGATGTCGTTAGGCGCTCCGACCTGCAGGAAGCGACCTTCGCTCATCACCGCGATGCGCGAGGCCATCGTCATCGCCTCCTCCTGGTCATGGGTCACCATGACGCAGGTGACGCCGACGTTCTCGATGATGTTGACCAACTCGATCTGCGTTTCCTCCCGCAGCTTCTTGTCGAGCGCCCCGAGCGGCTCGTCGAGCAGCAGCAACTGCGGCTTCTTGGCCAGGCTGCGCGCAAGTGCCACACGCTGCTGCTGCCCGCCTGACAGCTGATGCGGCTTGCGCTTGGCGAACTTGCCGAGTTGCACCAGTTTCAGCATTTCCTCGACCCGGGCGGCGACCTCGTCCTTGCTCATCCCGGTGCGGCGCGGTCCGAAGGCCACGTTGTCCCAGACGGTCATGTGCGGAAACAGCGCGTAGCTCTGGAACATCATGTTCATCGGGCATTCGTAGGGCGGCAGCCCCGCAAGATCTTGCCCGTTGAGCATGATCTGACCCGACGTGGGCACCTCGAATCGAGCCAGCATGCGCAGCAGCGTCGACTTGCCACAGCCCGACGAGCCGAGAAGCGCGAAGATCTCGCCCTTGGCAACGTCGAGGCTGACGTTGTTGACTGCCTTGTAGCCGCTGAAGTCCTTGGTGACGTTGCGAATCTGGAGGAACTGCGACGTGTCGGTCGTTGTCGTGCTGACGCTGCTCATGGCTGACCCTTTCAACGCAAAAAGTCAGAGACCCGTCTTGAAGGCGGTGTAGGTGCGCGTCATCAGCCGGCGCAGGTCATTGGCCAGAGAGTCCGGCGCGGCCATCAGCTTCATGTCGGCCTCCGACAGGAAGACCGTCGGGTTGTTGGCCACTTCGGGCTTCACGAACGGACGCGAGGCCTGATTCGGATTGGCATAGAACACCTTGTTGGTCAGCGACGCGTGCACCTCGGGCTTCAGGATGTAGTTGATCCACTTCAGCGCATTGCCCGGATGCGGCGCATCGGCCGGAACAACCATCACGTCGAAGAACAGCAGACCACCGGTCTTCGGAATCAGCGCCTCGAGCTTCTGACCAGTCTTGCCTTCGATCGCGCGCTGACGCGCGATATTGATGTCACCCGACCAGCCGAGTGCGACACACACGCCTCCATTGGCCATGTCGTTGATGTAGCCAGACGAACTGAACAGCGTCACGCTCGGGCGGATGGACTTCAGAAGCGCTGCGGCCTGTGCGTAGTCGGCCGCGGACTTGCTGAACGAAGGCTTGCCCAGGTAGTGAAGCGCTGCGGGGACCACTTCGGTGGGCGAGTCGAGAAACGACACTCCACAGGATTTCAGTTTGGAGATGTAATCCGGCTTGAACACCAGATCCCAGGCGTTTTCCGGCATGGGAAGGTCGCCGAGTGCAGCCTTGACCTTGTCGACGTTGATACCGACGGTGGTGTAGCCCCAGAGCCAGTCGACCATGTATTCGTTTCCGGGGTCGAGCTTGGCGATCTGAGCCTGAATCACGGGGTCGAGATTCTTGTAGTTGGGGATCTGCGACTTGTCGAGCTTGCGCAGCAAGCCGCCGTCTGCCTGAAGCTTGGCCCAGTTGGACGACGGCACGACGATGTCGTAGCCGGTCTTGCCTGCCACCAGCTTGGCATGGACGATTTCGTTGTTGTCGAAATTGTCGTAGCGCACCTTGATGCCGGTTTCCTTCTCGAAGTTCGCGATCGTTTCCGGTGCGATGTAGTCCGACCAGTTGTAGATGTTGAGCACCTTTTCCTCTTCCTGCGCCGAGGCCGGGCCCGCCCACCACAACGCGGACGCGGTGGTTGCAGTGATGGCGACTGCCGCCAGGACATGGCGCACTGGCGAAGACGAGGAACGGGTCGGTCGGGTCATGGCGGAATCTCCAAACGGCTAGGGCATCAACAAGGAATGGCTGCGTCACCGCAACTCGCGGGCTTCGACAGGACAGGCAAGGGATGTGCCACCGTCGGCGTGCATCAAACCTGGCCTCGGTGCTGCAGGTCGCGCAGCGTTGCGTCCAGGCAAAAGCGTATCAAGCCGACCATCTCGTCGATCTGAGCGCGCGTGATCACGAGCGGCGGCGCGATGATCATGCGGTCACCGACGGCTCGCATGATCAGACCGTTGGCGAAGCAATGGCCCCGGCAGATCATGCCGACTTCGAGGGCGCTGTCGAAGCACGAGCCGGTGGCCTTGTCCTTCACGATCTGCAGCGCGCCCATCAGCCCGATCGACTGGGCCTCGCCGATCAGCGGGTGTTCCGCGAGCGCCTTGAAGTGCTGCGTCAGGTAGGGCCCGGTGTCGTTGCGCACCTTGTCGACGAGGCCCTCGCGCTGGATCAGCCGGATGTTGGCCAGAGCCACCGCGCAGGCCACCGGGTGGCCGCTGTAGGTGTATCCGTGCTCGAACTCGCCGCCCTGTTCGATCATGACTTGCGCGATGCGATCGCCGACCATCACACCGCCGAGCGGGATGTAGCCGGACGTGACACCCTTGGCAAAGGTCATCAGGTCGGGCCGGAATCCCATCGTCTCGCAGCCCCACCAGTTGCCGGTGCGACCGAAGCCGCAGATGACCTCGTCGGAAACGAGCAGGATGCCGTACTTGTCGCAGATGCGCTGCACCTCGGGCCAGTAAGTCGCTGGCGGCACGATCACGCCGCCAGCGCCCTGGATCGGCTCGCCGATGAAGGCCGCGACCTTGTCGGCACCGAGTTCGAGGATCTTCGCTTCGAGCCAGCCGGCGGCTTCGAGGCCGAACTCGTCGCGGCTCTTGCCATGACCGTGGACATACCAGAAAGGCTGCTGAATGTGCACGATGCCCGGGATCGGCAGACCGCCCTGAGCGTGCATGTAGCTCATGCCGCCGAGCGATGCGCCGGCCATGGTTGAGCCGTGGTACGCGTTGTGGCGGCTGATGATGACGCTGCGCTCCGGCTGACCCATCAGGTCCCAGTAGCGCCGCACCATGCGAACCACGGTGTCGTTGCCCTCGGAGCCCGAGCCCGAAAAGAACACATGCTTGAACTGGGGCGGCGTCACCTCGGCGAGCAACTCGGCCAGTTCGATTGCCGGCGGTGTGGCGGTCTGGAAGAACGAGTTGTAGAAAGGCAGCTGTTTCAACTGGGCGGTGGCCGCGTCGATCAGATCCTGCTGTCCATAGCCGACGTTGACGCACCACAGGCCGCTCATCGCGTCGAGGATCTTCGCGCCGTCGCTGTCCCACAGGTAGATGTTGTCCGCGCGGGTGATGACGCGCGATCCCTTGCCCGCCAAAGCCTTGAAGTCGGTGAATGGATGCAGGTAATGCGCCGAATCCGCAGCCTGCCATTCGGCTGTGGTGCGCTTCGTGGATGTGTCGAGTACAGCAGTCATCGAGGGTCCCGTGCGGTTCGTTGTTCAGGCGTTTCGTGGCCGGCGCACGTCACACATGGAGAAGCAGGTGTTCGCGCTCCCACGGCGAGATGACCTTCATGAATTCGTCGTGCTCGATTTCCTTGATTTCCGAGTAGACCGTGATGAATGATTTGCCGAGCACATCGTGCAGGTCCTTCTCGTCGGCAAGCCAGCCCAGCGCCTCGCTGAGCGAGCGCGGCAACTGGTATTCGGACAGATAGGCGTCGCCCTTGCATTCCGAAGCCGGTTCGATCTTGTTCTTGATCCCGAGGTATCCGCAGGCGAGCGTGGCGGCAAATGCCACGTACGGATTGGCATCGGCACCGATCACCCGGTTCTCGATGCGCCTTGCCGCCGCCGTCGCCACCGGCGACCGGATGCCCACGGTGCGGTTGTCGGTGCCCCACTGGATGTTGATCGGTGCTGCGGTGGAGCGCGCCAGGCGCCGGTACGAATTGACGTACGGGGCGAAAAGCGCCATCGCTGCCGGCGTGTACTTCTGCAGACCACCGATGTACCAGTAGAACTCCTTCGACGGCGAGCCATCCGGGTTGGAGAAGATGTTCTTGCCGGTCACCTTGTTGAGCACGCTCTGGTGCACGTGCATCGCGCTCCCGGGCTCGTTGGACATCGGCTTGGCCATGAAGGTGGCGTACATCTCGTGCCGCAGCGCGGCCTCGCGGATCGTCCGCTTGAAGAAGAACACCTCGTCGGCCAGTGCGAGCGGATGCGCATGGAAGAAATTGATCTCCATCTGGCCGGCGCCGACCTCGTGGATCAGCGTGTCGACGTTCAATTCCATCTTCTCGCAGTAGGCGTAGATGTCCTCGAACAGAGGGTCGAACTCGTTGACCGCGTCGATGGAATAAGCCTGGCGCGACGTCTCGGCGCGGCCACTGCGACCCTTGGGCGGACGCAGTGGCGTGTTGGGATCGGCGTTTCTCTCGATCAGGTAGAACTCGAGCTCGGGAGCCACCACGGGTGACCAGCCTTCCGCGTCGTAGAGATCGCAGATGTGGCGCAGCACCGAGCGAGGCGCGTACGGGATCATCTTGCCGTCGCGGTCGAAGCAGTCGTGGATGACCTGCGCGGTCGGGTCGGTCGCCCAGGGCACGATGCGCACCGTCGACGGATCGGGACGCAGGTGCATGTCACGGTCGGTCGCATGGATCACGTCGTAGTAAGGACCTTCAGCCGGAAACTCGCCGGTCACCCCGATGGCGACGATCGCCTCGGGAAGCCGCATGCCGCGGTCCTCGGTGAACTTTTCGCGCGGAAGGATCTTGCCGCGAGCGACGCCGGTGAGGTCGGGCACCAGGCATTCGATTTCCGTCACGCGCCGCTCGTTGAACCAGTTTTCCAGATCGCTGAATGTGAAATTTTCTCGGGCCGGCATGGAATGTCACCTTGGGGGAGTTGCTGTCGCTGTCGTCTCGTTCGTGTTGATGAGTGTGTATCAGCAAGACCCGTCGGGCCCGCGGTGCCGATCACGAAAGTTGCTGCAGGCCACTCCGAACGCCTCGAACAGGCGGGTCGATACCGGATTCAGGTGCGCCTCCCACTCCGGGTGCCACTGCACTCCGAGCACGAAGCCCGCCGGGTCGGCGGTGGTGAACGCTTCGATCAGACCGTCCGGTGCGCGGCCCTCGACGCGCAGCGAAGCCGCGAGCCGCTTGACGCCCTGGCCATGCACCGAATTGACCTCGATCGTGGCGCGCTGCAGCAGCCCGGCGAGCAGGCCGCCGGGCTCCAGGCTGACCGGATGCGCCGGGCCATAGACCACCGACGGCGGTCCCTCGGCCGCACCCCGGTGATCCAGATGTCCTTCGCCTTCGTGCACGGCCTGGAACAAGCTGCCGCCGAGCGCGACATTGACTTCCTGAAACCCGCGACAGATCGCCATCAAGGGCATTCCGCGCTGGATCGCTGCAGGAATCATCGCGAGCGTCGCGCTGTCGCGGGCAGGATCCAGCGGCAGGGTGGGGTCGTAGACGATCTCGCCGAAATGGCTGGGATGAACGTTCGACGGCGACCCGGTCAACAGCACGCCGTCCGCGATGTCGAGCAGGCCGTCGAGTTCATCGGCGCTGTGGATGGTCGTGAAGAGCAGCGGCACGCAACCTGCCAGCCGCACGGCGTCCGTGTATTTCTTGCCGACGGTGTGGTTGGGATGGTCGCCCAGCATGCGATGGCACGCCGGCACGAGAACGATGGGTTGGCGCTTCATGAGGAGAGGAGGGTGAGCGTGCTGCGAGGGCCGGTTGTCTGCAGAGGCGTGCAATGACTGTGCCCGAAATGGTGGCTCACAAGAGATCCTTCAGTCGGTGGTAGGCCATGCCAGCGACGAGTGCAGGCGTGCGCAGAAGCCTGCCGCCCGGAAAGGCGCGATGGCGGATGCGGCTGAAGGTGTCGAAGCGCCGCGCGTCGCCATCGATCGCTTCGGCCACCAGCCGGCCCGCGATGCCGGTCAGTGCCAGACCATGTCCCGAGAATCCTTGCAGGTAATAGACGTTCGCGTATCCCGATCCCGACCCGGGATGGCGGTCCGAAAGGCGGCCGAAATCGGGGGCGCGGTTCATCGAGATGTCGACGAATCCTCCCCAGGCAAATTCGACATCGGTGGTCGCCAGTTGGGGAAATGTCTGCGCCATGCGGCGTTGCATGCTGGCCCTCAGGTTTCGCGGCGTCGCGGTGCTGTAGCTCACTCGGCCACCGTAAAGCATGCGGTGCTCGGTCGATGGGGCTCCCGGCAGGGACGTCACCGAGTTGCTGGCAACTCGAAAGTAGTCGAGCACGAAGTTGGTGTCGCAGACCGCCGAGCCCGACGGGATCAGCGACCGGGCCAGTGCCGGCTCCAGCACCTCGGACGCGATGATGTAGGTCCCGACCGGCATGATTCTCGACTCCAGTACGGGCGCCACGCCTTGCAGGTAGACGTTTCCGGCGAGCAGCACGTGCGGGGCCCGCACGCTGCCAGACGCCGTTCGCACGCGCAGACAGGCACCGGGCTTGGGAGCTGGATCGAGCGCCGTGACCGGCGAGTTCTCGAACAGGCGCACGCCCAGACCAGTCGCTCCGCGCGCCAGTCCCAGGGTGTACTTCAACGGGTGCAGATGCCCGGACACCGGATCGTGCAGCCCGCTGTGAAAGCGCGGGCTGTCGATCCACGAGGGCAGTTGCGACGGCTCGATCCAGTTCGTATCGAAGCCGTAGAGCGCCTGCATGCGGCTTTGCCAAGCCAGCAGATCGCGAGCCTTGCGAGCGTTGACGGCCAGGCTCAGGTAACCCGAACGCCAGTCGCAATCGATGTGAAAGCGCTCGCAGCGCTGCCGGATCAACGTCAGGGCCTCCAGCGTCATCGTCCACACGCTGCGCGCCTCGTCGAGACCGATCTGCGCTTCGATGGTGTCCTGGTCGCACGCCAGGCCCGCCAGCGCCTGGCCGCCGTTGCGCCCTGAAGCACCCCAGCCGACCCGCTTGGCTTCAAGCAGAACCACGTCGTGGCCGCGATCGGTCA